>JAJTEK010000029.1 GCA_021299695.1 Pirellula sp.
TACGACGTACACCTGGGACCATCGCAATCGGCTGACTAAGGTAACCGAGAACGCGCGAGAATCGGAGATCAATTACGAGTACGACGCTTTCAATCGCTTGGTACGCCGCCATGATGCGGTGGTGGCTTCTTACACCCCGGTGACTTATTGGGTCTACGATGAGGGGACCAACCCGCTTTTGGAATACTTCGGCGGAAACCCTCTGATCCAGCATCGCTACGTGTGGTCGGACAAAGTGGACGATCTTCTGGCCGACGAACAGAATCCGGGCTTATCGAGTCGCAACACGCTATGGGCGTTGTCGGATCATCTGGGTTCGATCCGGGACATCGCAGATACCAGCGAGTCGACCGGGACGACATCCATCGCCAATCACCGGCGCTACGATTCGTTTGGACGGCGGGTATGGGAGACAAACCATGCGGTGGATCTTGTTTTTGGATATACGGGCAAGCTATTTGACGAAACGACGCGGTTGCAAAACAACCTCAACCGCTGGTACGACGCCTCCACCGGACGATGGATCAGCCAAGACCCGATTGGCTTCGCCGGGGGTGATGCGAATCTGTATCGGTATGTGGGCAACTCGCCGACGAATGCGACCGATCCAAGTGGGTTGGAAGGCGAATGGTGGCGAGATAGTGGTTGGGATTACTTGAATCCGTTCGCTTACTCCGCGTGGGTCGGTAACGGAATCGGGTATGGTGGATCATGGCTCTACTATGGTCCTAGCAACATGGCTGCGGATGTGAATATGCGTCACCAAATCAAGGTGGGCATTGCACAGAACATGGGGCGAGACAATAACGTCCAAGGCACTGGCGAAGCCAGTTACATGCGGGAAACGGAACGTCAATACACGGAGTTGCATTCGAGAGGAAACTACGAGTTTTACGGCGTTGCGACTGGAATGGCGACTCCTCTGGGAGGCGGTGGACTACCTCGTGGAACCGGCGGTCCTTCGTTGCCAGGAGGTGGTTCAGGAAATCCAAAAGCTCTTGCGCCAACATCTGTTCGGCCTTCCGTTAATTCGTCGTTGCCGGGTCGGGTGACGCAAGAACTTCCCGCAGGTGGAATGCGAACTCCAGCTGAGGTCAAGCATGCCCGCAATTTCTTCGAGCGTAACCGTGACGCTGCTCGAAAGTGGTGGGAACAGCGGACTGGGCAAACGTGGCCGAAGGACGCTGTGCATGACAGTCATCCTCGTGCATTGAAGGACGGCGGCGATCCGTTGTTTATCGAACCGAGCTACGAGAATCCTTGGGGGCCGCACATTGAACCGGGCGATTTCAGTCGTTGGGGGAAAGAGGGCGGTTTCTGGAAACACAAGAAGAATCAATAGGAGGCCCCTTCAATGTTCGAGTGGCTAAATGAAGAAATGAATCGCATCAGGACTCGAAAGTTCCATCAGGTGGATGGCCCGGCGTCTGCTGAATTGCGACGTGCGGTCGAATCCTGCGATATGCCAGTTCCGACATCATACAAGCAATTCGTGTTGCAGTTCGGTAACGCTGAATTGTATCGCAATGGCTCCAACTATTATGTCACGGTATTTGCTTCGCCGAACGACTCGATCACGGATTCAGGTGAGCGATATCTTCATTTTGGAAGAACTTGGACCTCAAATGCCTTTTTCAAGGAGAGCCTGCTGTCAGATGGAGATGAAAGTCCTGTTTTTGAAGCATTCCAAGAGTCCTTTCGCAAGACCGCCGATACCTTTGAGGATTGGCTGAAGACCAAGTGTGATTCGGCTCGAAAGCGATTCAAGAAAAAGGAATGGGAAGCTATCGAGAAAGGCCCGTCCCCATTCACCGATCACGAGCAAGCCATCGTGGAAGCTCGTAAGCAGTTCCGGTGGCGTGTCGTCGGCGTCGCCCCGAATGAAGACCTGCGTTTTGAAATACACAATGGATCGGCCACGACGCTGCCATACTTGTCGGTTGGCATTCGTGGAAAATTGCGACCACCCAAGAACAGCCCGTTGAATGGCGGGGCATTTCTGCCTATTGCGTCAATTCGTCCGGGCGAAACCAAAGTCGTTGAGTTTGATTGCTACAAGAAATTCATTGCCCCAACAGACACGGAGGTTTTTGCATTGCCTGATCCGGGGCCGGAAGATCGGGAGCAGTATTGGGAGTTCAGAACTTAGGCTTGAACGCAGCCGGGGCCATCGCCTTGAAGGGCGTGGGCGTCGCTCCCGCGACGCCCAGCTTCGCCTTCGGCAGTTTCAATGGCTTGACCTTCGCCTTCTTCTGCAACAGCGGGTTGACGTTCGACATGCCGATCACGGCATTCTTGTCGTTGAGCCACAGCCCTTCGTTCTTCATGCGTTGTGCCAGCCATTCGTGAAACGTCTTCATGCCTGTATCTATCGCTACCGCTGGCGATTCTACACGCAACCCCGTGCGTACGTGAACGTTGGCCCAACGTCACGATAAAGAACACACGGGGGCATGGTCATCACGCAAGGCCCGGCGACCAGCTTGCCTGTGAGGGGAATCGCCAAGGGCTCAATCCGGTGCCAGGCACGAATGGCACCGGCAACCAGGTGCTCCCAAAACGGATGACCATGGCCTACAATGCTCTGGATCAACGGACCCAAATTGCGCGTTTTCAAAGCACCGGTACTGCGAACCCTGTGGCAACCACCGACTTTACGTACGACACAGCCAATCGCTTGGTACGCCGCTATTTCGCGCTTGTGCTGACATGACGCCGTTAGGTTGGAGCCTGATGGGCGGCGAAGTTCTGGGAGAAGCGACGGAATACCTTCAGGATGAGATCGAACGAACTGCTGAGATAAAACGAACTTCAGAGCGATGGTGGATGGGGCCTGCTCATTCGCGTCCCACGTATAATGATTGCGATCGATGAAACCACCCAGCGCGTTTAGGCTAGTTGCTACCCTTTTTGCAATTGTCTTTGGAGAGTATTCTGTGGCGACTGACCTGGCGGTTCTCAATAAGTACTTTTCGATTGATTCTGTCGCACTGCTTTCAGCAGAATTCGATGACGCTTTTGAACGGGCTAATCTACAAAAGGACGATTTCATTCTGGCGTGGAATAATCCAAAGCCACAGCAATCTGAGTTCATGGTGCTACGAGAAAATCCCAAAGGCCTGTTCTGGACATCGTTTCAGGCTCAGAATGGCAAACAGTTTGACCAACTACTTGACTGGGCATTCATCGACAATGGGATGCTTGTTGGTGGTTACACCATAAAACACCAATTTGAGCGAATGAAATCCGAGTCCCGAAAGTTGGATGTCGCGGATGCAGTTAGCTTCTATATTCCGCCGACGGATTTTGATTGGAAAACGGATTCGATTTGCCTGATGCGATCAATAGGCCATCAGGACGTTGAGAGCATCAAGAAGATCTATGGCCTTCACAGTCTGCAACAGATCCCGGTGGCAAAGCGAAAGCCTCGCACTCGGGGAATGGAGGCCGATATTCCGCTGAACTACGCAATTGCGTGCGGGAACACTGATGTTGTTAAATGTCTGGTAGAGCTTGGGAACGATGTGAATGCAAGCTCAAACAGTGGAGCGACGCTGCTATTCTGCGCGGCCGCAATTGGGAGCATTGAGATAATGCAATACCTTCTAGAAATGGGTGCGAGGATTGACGTTGCCGACAATCGAGGGCTCACTCCAATCGCGATTGCCACGATCAACGATCAAATTGATTCTGTTGCACTGCTGCTAGACTTGGGAGCGAATGTGAAGTGCGTTGATAACGACGGTAATACTCTGGCGCATCTTGTTGCTAGTGACAATGTCAAATTGGTTGAAACATTGTTTTCGCGAGGAACCGACATAGATCACCGAGACACTGACGGCTACACACCGATTCACTGCGCGGCATTGAACGGTTTCTCACATTTAATTGATTGGTATGCGTCGAAGGGTTGTAGCTTGAGCAAGCAAAACAAAGATGGCAAGACCGCAATTGACCTCGTTCGGGAGAATCCAAAGTTGGGTGAGATGAAGGCATCTCAACTCATGGAAATTGCCAAAGAGAACCAAAGTTCTAGGGATCGCAAGTCGGAAATGCGATAAGGACGCGAAGCGAAATCTGATTCTAACTGCCGGATAGCGACAGCGACAACCGGGAGCCAAAGCGGTGCCAGGCACCCGGTGCGACGCCATTCAGACCAACCAAGTCGGTGTGAGCCTACCGTCGGGCTCGTCCCGGCGGAGGCGTAACTCACAGCTACCTGCCCGCATAAGGCACCAGTGTCCGGAGCGCCTCTTGGTGGACCAAGCCGTTGCTCGCCAAGCAGTGACCAGCCCTCAGATCGACCTGCCCGGACCACGAAGTGAACTTGCCTCCTGCTTCGATCACCACCGGCGCGACGGCCGCAACATCCCATGGGTTAACAATCGGATCGACCATCAACTCAGCCCGCCCGGTGGCGACCAACAAGTACCCATAGCCATCCCCCCAGGAACGGCTTACATACGCCGACTCCTGGAGCGACTTGTAAGCATCCTCGGCCCCCCTGCGTTCGAAGTTGTCGACTTGCGAGGTCAAAAACAATCCATCGCTGAGCGTCTCGACACTTGAGACCCGACACCGCTCCAAGACCACCGGATCATCAGCTCCCGGCTCGGTTCTTCTCTGTCCGTACCAAGCTCCACAACCTGAGGCTCCCAGTACCAACTCACCGAGAGCAGGGATCGCGATAACCCCTAGGAGCGGTTGGCCACGGCAGGTCAATCCGACGAGTGTCGAGTACAACGGTACCCCCGAGATAAACGACTTGGTCCCATCGATCGGATCGATGATCCATTCGAAATCATTGGAGCCCCCGATCGATCCGAATTCTTCTCCCAGCAAGCTATCCTGGGGATACCTTTGGGCGATCGCCTCGCGAACGGCTTGCTCAGCACCTTTGTCCGCAGCAGTCACTGGCGAACGATCGCTTTTCCTTTCGACTTGGTAAGCCGATGTGCGGAAGAATTTCAGTGTGACCTCCGAAGCGATGTTGGCCAGTTCCATCGCAAATTCGATCCTGGCAAGGTACTCCGTCGGGTCCAACCCGCAGCCGCCGGGAATCCTCTCCAAAGCTTCAGGAACACCCTTGCGGAAGCTCTCGGGTAGCATGAATCGTGCAAATCGACCCATTGGTAAGGGTTCTCCTGAGTTTCGGGGTTAGATTCGTGGGAATCCACGGAAAGGGTCGACTCGGTCGACTACACTAAATTCCCAGATCGATAAAAATAAGCTTACGAAATTTGCTGGCTAGACCCTCCCCTCCATTAATCCCACCCAAAGCAAGTTATGTCGACAGCCCCAAAGCTCGACGACGGCGATCCGGCGTTAAAGCCGGCCCATATCGAGACTTCAGTCCCCGCCGACTCCGACCGAGCCGCAAGCTCCTCAAGGGGAGCGAAACCCTGGTGGTACCGCCTCGTTTCGTTCCTCCTGCTTGCAGGACTAGCTGCTCTGAGCTACGCGACACGCGATCGATGGGAGCCGGTCCTCGAGGGTTGGATTCGACCGGCTGCTGCCAATCGGACCAAACCTCGACCGCCAGTGGTTTCGATCGCCGAAGCCAAACAGGATTCGATCCCACAGTACATCAATTGCCTCGGAACCGTCACGGCCTTCAATAGCGTGACGCTCAAGAGCCGCGTTGACGGAGAGCTCGTCGAGGTTGCATTTCAAGAAGGCCAGATGGTCCAGGAGGGGCAACTCCTGGCCCGCATCGATTCACGGACTTTCGAGGCGTCTTTGAATCAAGCCAAGGGCCAATTGCAGCGGGACCTAGCCGCCCTGGAGTTGGCTCGTCTCAACGTCGATCGATCCCGAAACTTGCCAGCCGGAGGAGCCCTCTCTGAGCAAGAGCGAGACGAGCTCCAAGCCGTCTACAAGCAAGCCCAAGCCTTGGTCGACGTCGATCGGGCGCTTGTTGCAAATGCCGAGCTCCAAGTCGCCTACTGCAACATCATCGCACCGATCAGCGGGCGCGTTGGGCTCAGGCAGGTCGATCAAGGCAACATGATCCAGGCCAGCAACCCCAACGGCATCGTCGTGATCACCCAACTCCAACCGATCTCCGTGGTCTTCTCGATCCCCCAAGATGAGATCCTTCGCGTTCAGAAACAGCTCTCAGAAAGTTCGCTCGTTCCTGTATTTGCCTTCGACCGCACCTTCCAAAATCAGTTGGCTCAAGGAACCCTAACGGCGATCGACAACCAAGTCGATCAGACCACCGGGACGCTCCGACTCAAAGCCACCTTCGAAAACCAGGAATCGCTCCTGTTTCCCAACCAGTTTGTCAACATTCGACTCTTGGTCAAGCAGTGGAGCGATGCGATTGTGATCCCTTCGTCGGCTGTCCAACGCGGAGCGGATTTCCAGTATGTCTATGTGGTCCAGAGCGATAACGAAACGGTCGACATCGCCAAGGTCCAAGTCGCCTTCAGCGAAGCGGGAAGATCCGTAATCTCCCAGGGCTTGAAGGCGGGCGATCGCGTGGTCATCGAGGGAACCGACAAGTTGCAACCCAAGGGAATGATCTCGCTGCCCGGAGCCGGTCCGAAGTCGCGATGAACATCTCTAAGCTCTTTATCTTACGCCCCATCGCGACGACGCTGTTGATGGCCGCGATCATCCTCAGCGGATCGATCGCCTATCGCCAACTCCCCGTCGCTGCGCTTCCCCAGGTCGATTACCCAACGATTCAGGTCGTCACCTTCTATCCGGGTGCTGGCCCTGAGGTGATGGTCTCCTCGGTGACGGCTCCCTTGGAAAAGCAATTCGGCCAAATCCCTGGCCTATCCCAAATGACCAGTTCGAGCACCCAAGGATGCTCGGTCATCACACTGCGATTCGTTTTGGAATTGGATATCGACGTGGCTGTCCAACAGGTGCAAGCCTCGATCAATGTTGCCGCGAACTTCCTGCCTCGGGAGCTCCCCAATCCGCCGATCTATTCCAAAGTCAATCCAGCCGATGCGCCCGTGTTGACCCTGTCGCTCTCGTCGAGCACCATTCCACTGCCCAAGATTCAAGATCTTGCCGACACACGTTTGGCGCAGAAACTCTCCCAGGTCAAAGGGGTAGGTCAGGTCAGTGTCACCGGCGGTCAAAAACCCGCCATCCGAGTCCAAGCCAACCCGACGAGTCTGTCGGCTATGGGGCTGACGCTCGACGATCTGCGTACCGCGTTGACCGCCGCGAACGTCAATCAAGCCAAAGGAAGCTTCGATGGCCCCAAGCAATCGATCATCATCGGCGCCAACGACCAACTGTTTAGCGCCGAGCAATTTCGCGAACTGATCGTCGCTTATCGCAACAACGCGCCGGTCAAATTGTCCGAGGTGGCCAACGTCATCGATGATGTCGAAAACGTACGACAGGCCGCTTGGCGAGACACCACGCCGAGCGTCCTGCTGAACATCCAGCGACAGCCCGGTGCGAACATTATCGACGTGGTCGATCGCATCGAAGCGATGCTTCCGCAACTCAAGGAAGCCCTCCCTGCGGATCTGCAGGTCGACGTTTTGACCGACCGCACGACGACCATTCGAGCCTCGGTCGAAAGCGTTCAGCACGAGCTCTTGTTGACCATTGGGTTGGTCGTTCTGGTCATCTACTCGTTCCTCCACAGTTTCCGAGCCACCATCATCCCCAGTGCGGCGGTTCCGCTGTCGATTGTGGGGACCTTTGGGATCATGTACATGATGGGCTATACGCTCAACAATCTGACCCTCATGGCGCTGACGATTTCCACAGGGTTTGTCGTCGATGATGCGATCGTCATGATCGAGAACATCATGCGGTACGTCGAAGACGGCATGGACCCGCTCCCAGCCTCCCTCAAAGGTGCGTCGGAGATCGGCTTTACCATCGTGTCCTTGAGCGTCTCGCTTGTGGCTGTATTGATTCCACTGCTGTTTATGGGGGATGTCATCGGCAGGCTTTTCCGCGAATTCGCCGTGACGCTCAGCGTGACGATTTTTGTATCGGCGATCGTCTCGTTGACACTCACACCGATGATGTGCGCACTGCTGCTAAAAACCATCCCCAAGCACGTCGGCAGCAGTCGCGATCACGGCACGCAAGGCTGGTTATTCATCGGCTTGCTGCGATTCTACGAAACGACCCTGAGGTGGACCCTCAAGCACCAGGGTTTGACCATGTTGGTCTTTCTAGCCACCCTTGCGGCTACCGTTTTTCTTTACATTCAAGTCCCCAAAGGGTTCTTTCCCATCCAGGATACCGGAGTGATCCTCGGCATCACGCAGAGCGATCAAGACACTTCTTTTGCACGGATGAAAGACAAACAAGCCGAACTCAATGCCGTTCTATGCGCCGATCCGGCCGTAGAGAGCATCGCAAGTTTCATCGGTATCGATAGCATCAACCTGACGCTCAACAGCGGCCGGATTCAGATCAACCTTAAACCCCATCACGATCGCCACGAATCGATCCAAAAGGTCATGGCGAGACTCTCGCAAAATGCCTCTGCGGTCTCAGGGATCCAACTGTTCATGCAACCGGTACAAGACCTTTCGGTCGAGTCGCGTGTCTCGCGTACTCAGTACCAGTACTCCCTCGAGACACCCGATCCAGAGCAACTCAACGAGTGGGTACCCAAACTCGTCTCGAAACTCAAAGACCGACCTGAACTCCAAGACGTCGCCAGCGACCAAGCCGTCTTGGGCCGCGAAGCCAAGCTTATCATCGATCGCGACACGGCCTCCCGCCTAGGCGTTACCCCCTTGATTATCGATGATGCTCTCTACAACGCCTTCGGACAACGCCAAGTCTCGACGATCTTCACCCAGCTCAATCAATACCGCGTCGTTTTGGAAGTCGCTCCCGAGTTTCGCGATTCACTAAGCGATATCGGAGCCCTCTACGTCAAAACCAACACGGGCCGACCCGCTCCCCTCGATTCGCTCACGAATATCGAATACCAAAATGCTCCCCTGGCGATCAACCACCAAGGCCAATTTCCCGTCGTGACCGTCTCATTCAACGTCGCCCCAGGCGTCTCGCTCGGTCAAGCCGTCGAGGCGGTCGAAAAAACCGTCCGCGAGATCCAAATGCCCGCCGGAATCGTCCGCTCATTTCAAGGTTCCGCTGAGGCGTATCAGAGGTCCCTTTCGACGACCCCATTGCTGATCCTCGCCGCATTGATCACCGTCTATATCGTCCTAGGAGTCCTCTACGAGAGCTTTGTCCATCCGCTGACGATCCTCTCGACACTCCCATCGGCAGGGCTAGGTGCACTCGTCGCCCTGATCCTGTTTCGCCTGGATTTGAGCATCATCGCTTTGATCGGAATCATCTTGCTCATCGGTATCGTCAAAAAGAATGCGATCATGATGATCGACTTTGCGTTGGAAGCCCAACGCAATCAGGGACTCCAAGCCGAGGATGCGATCTTTCACGCCTGCTTGCTGCGGCTCAGGCCGATCTTGATGACCACCATGGCCGCACTGCTGGGGGCTGTTCCACTTGCCTTCAGCGGCGGGGTCGGCTCCGAAATCCGACAGCCCCTGGGCATCTGCATCATCGGGGGATTGATCTTCAGCCAAGCCCTGACGCTCTATACCACACCGGTGATCTACCTTTGGTTCGATGCCCTCGGACGAAGGAAAGGAAAGGAAAGCCCGAGGTAACATGAGCATCCATGGACCAAATTTTTCAGAAGCCTTCATCCGTCGCCCCGTCGGCACGACCCTTCTGACCGTCGCGATCACCCTCTCGGGCTTGATCGGGTACTTTCTGCTCCCGGTCGCGCCGTTACCCCAAGTCGAATTCCCGACCATTTCCGTCGGCGCCAACCTCCCCGGAGCTAGCCCTGAGACCATGGCCTCTGCGGTCGCTACACCGCTCGAAAGAAGCCTAAGCCGGATCGCCGGGGTCACCGAGATGACCTCCAATAGCACCCTAGGGGCGACCTCGATCACCCTTCAGTTCGAACTCGACCGCGATGTCAATGCTGCGGCAAGAGAAGTCCAGGCGGCGATCAACGCGGCTCGAAGCCAATTGCCCCCAACACTTCCCAACAACCCCTCTTACCGTAAGGTCAACCCTGCCGACTCGCCAATCATGCTCCTTACATTGGTCTCGGAGATTTACTCCAAGCCACAAATGTATGAGTTGGCCTCGACCCTTGTCCAACAAAAGCTCTCCCAAATCAACGGGGTCGGCCAGGTCTTTGCGACCGGAGCCTCGAATCCTGCCGTTCGAATCGAACTCAATCCCAATGTCCTGAATCAAATGCAGATCGGACTCGAGGACGTCCGAGCCGCGATCGGTACCTCGAATGCCAATCGCCCGAAAGGTGTGATCGAGGAAGGCCCAGTGCAGTGGTCCCTCAATACCACCGACCAGTTGATGACCGCCGAAGATTACCGTCCCTTGATGATCGCATATCGCAACGGTGCACCCGTCCGACTGGCCGATGTAGCCAAGGTCACCGATTCGCTCGAAGACATTCGGAACTTTGCACTCGCCGATGGACGGCCCTCGATCAGCGTGCTGATCTTTCGACAGCCAGGCGCGAACATTATCCAGACCATCGAGAACGTCAAATCGGTCTTGCCCCAACTAAGATCGCAGTTGCCAGCGGCCATCGATCTGGATATCGGAATGGATCGATCCACGACGATCCGAGCCTCACTGCTGGAAGTCCAAAAAACACTGCTGATCAGCATTTTGCTGGTGATCGTCGTGGTCTATCTGTTCCTTCGAGACATCCGAGCGACGATCGTCCCGACCATCGCCGTTCCGGTCTCGCTCATCGGGACCTTTGGCGTGATGTACCTGCTCGGCTACAGCCTCGACAACCTCTCGCTCATGGCTCTGACCATATCGACAGGCTTCGTCGTCGACGATGCGATCGTCGTAACCGAGAACATTAGTCGCTATCTGGAAAAGGGACTCAAGCCCCTTGATGCGGCCATCAAAGGGGCAGGCGAAATCGGATTTACCGTCGTCTCGATCACTCTATCGCTGATCGCCGTATTCATCCCCATCCTGCTGATGCGAGGTGTTATCGGACTGCTGCTGCAAGAGTTCGCAGTGACGCTTTCGATCGCGATCCTCATCTCGCTGGTCATCTCTCTGACGACGACACCGATGCTTTGCGCCCTGCTGCTCAAACCCCATCGCGCCGACGGAAATTCCAATCGCTATTGGATGGAAAATGCTTACGGGCGTATCCTAGATGTGGTTCTGAAGTTCCCAGGCTGGACCATGATCGCCCTGGCTCTGATCGTCGCTTTAAACGGCTACCTCTATGTCAAAGTCGCCAAAGGATTCTTCCCCCAACAAGACACCGGTCGACTCGTCGGGAACATCGTCGCCGATCAAGGAACCTCCTTCCAAGCCATGGTGGACCTTTGCGAAAAATTCGCTAAAGCCGTCAGTGACGAACAAGCCATCGATCGCGTGCTGGTCTCGACCGGGGGAGGTGGACCCGGGGGAGGCGGAACGAACAACGCGAGAATGTTTGTGACCCTCAAACCCCTGGATCAACGCGAACAGACCATCGATGAACTCCTTGCTGCAATCCGCAAGAAAACTTCCGGCATCAGCGGTGCAAATCTGTTCATGCAAGCCGTTCAGGACCTTCGGATCGGCGGACGACCCTCGGGTGCCCAATTCCAATACACACTTCGCGGCGGCGATCTGAAAGAACTCAACGAATGGACCCTCAAACTCATCTCGGCGATGAAAAAGATCCCCGAAATCACAGATGTCAACACCGACCAACAAGACAAAGGGCAACTCTCCCGATTGGTGATTCACCGTGACCTTGCCGCAGTCCTCGGGCTCGATATCGCAACGATCGACAACACCCTCTACGATGCTTTCGGACAACGGCCCGTCTCGACGATCTACCTACCGTTGAACCAACGCCGCGTTGTCATGACCCTCGAAAGGGATTACGTCAAAGGTCCCGAGTCCCTCAAAAGCATCTACATCCGAACCCGAAACAACACCCAAGTCCCCTTGCAGGATCTCTACTCCCTCGAAAGCAGGAATACCTCCCTGTCGGTGGCGCACTCAGGACTGTTCCCATCGTCGACGATCTCCTTTAATCTCAGCCCCGGCAGCGCCCTCGGGGACGTCGTTCCTATCATCAAATCCGCAAGCTCCGAAATCGGAATGCCATCGAGCATCCAAGGGAACTTCCAGGGGACCGCCCAAGCCTTCCAAGACTCCCTTTCGAACCAACCCCTGTTGATCCTCTCGGCCCTCGTGGCCGTCTACCTAGTCCTAGGCATCCTCTACGAAAGCTTGATCCACCCGATCACCATCCTCTCGACCCTCCCCTCGGCCGGCGTCGGTGCGATCCTCGGCCTGATCCTCTTCCGGATGGAACTGAACATCATCGGTATGATCGGGATCCTCTTGCTGATTGGAATCGTCAAGAAAAACGCCATCATGATGATCGACTTTGCTATCGCGCTGCGCAAAGACCGTGGCTGGGGAGCCCGAGAAGCGATCCATGAAGCCTGCCTAAGGCGGTTTCGTCCTATCACCATGACCACCATGGCTGCAATCCTCGGCGGAATCCCCCTGGCTCTCGGACACGGCGACGGTGCCGAACTGCGTCAGCCCCTCGGGATCGCAATCGTCGGCGGCCTGATCGTCAGCCAGTTCGTCACCCTCTTTACCACCCCGGTGATCTATCTGTATATGGACCGCTTATTGACCTTTTTTCAATCGAGCAAATCGACCCGAACTGTGTTAGAATCTAACCTCTCCGCACCCTATTCTCTCCCTTCCCAAGGAATGTAATCGATGAGCCAGTCCTCCCGCCGCAACTTCCTCAAGCGCACCGCTCAAACCACTGCCGCCGTCGCGTCGGTACCCTATTGGTCCTGGTCCGAAAAGACCCTTGCGGCCAGCTCCCAGGATCGCATGAAAATCGGCTGCATCGGTCTGGGGGGAATGGGCACCGGTGACGCCCACGACCATAACCGTTTCGGTGATATCGTCGCGGTCTGCGACGTCGACGCAAACCATCGCGAACGCGCCCGAAACGACGAAAGGATCGGTAAAGGCAAAGCCGAATCCGTCGAAGACTACCGCAAAGTCCTCGACAACAAAGAGATCGAAGTCGTCAGCATCGTCACACCCGACCACTGGCACACCAAAATCGCCATCGAAGCCCTGCAAGCCGGCAAGCACGTCTTCTGCCAAAAACCATTGACCCTGACCCTGGCCGAAAACCTCGCCATCCGCGCTGCATGCAAGGCCAACCCCAAACTCGTCTTCTTCATCGGAACCCAACAACGCTCCGACCGTCGACTCTTCATGCGAGCCGTCAATCTGGTCCACCAAGGACTCCTAGGTGATATCAAGAAAATCACATGCGGAATCAACGGCAGCCCCACCGGTGGACCCTTCGCCAAAGCCGCCCCACCGGCAAACCTCAATTGGGACATGTGGCTCGGACAAGCTCCCAAAGTCGACTACATCCAACAGCGATGCCACAATGACTTCCGCTGGTGGTACGAATACTCCGGCGGAAAATTCACCGACTGGGGCGCACACCATATCGATATCGCCCTATGGGCAACCAAAATGACCGAACAAGGATCCGGACCGGTCGAAGTCGATGGCACCGATTGCAAACACCCCGTCGAGATGAAAGATGGCCAAACACTCGCCGACGACCGTTTCAATACCTCAAACGATTTCAATATCGTCCATACATTCGCCAACGGAATGGAAATCCACGTCACGAGCCGAGGCGATAACGGATTGCTCATCGAAGGCTCCAAAGGGCGTATCTTCGTCAACCGCGAAAGGATCACCGGCAAGCCCATCGAAGAGCAATGGGACAAAGATGTCTATGGCGATGAGCAACTCCAAGCCCTCTACAAAGGCAAACCCCACGAAGGGCACAAAGCCAACTTCTACCGATGCATCCGCGAAGGTGGATTGCCCGTCTCGGATGTCTACTCCCACCTCCAAACCATGAACCTTTGCCACCTGTCGGCCATCTCGGGTCGACTCGCTCGGAAAATCCGTTGGAACGCAGCCACCGAAAAAATCGAAGGTGACGAACTCGCCGCCTCGATGCAAGCACGAGCCCAACGCGCAGGTTTCGAAATCCCCAAAGTCGGCTAACGCCATGAAACTCGCAAAGACTCGATTCCCAACTCTCGGCTGGCTCACAGGGCTCATCCTGCTTGCCAGCCGTTTGGCTTTTGTACAAGAACTGTCGCTTGCCCAAGACATACCACCGGCGCCAAAAGCCGCGATCGAACCGGACTTCGCCTCGCAAATCAAGCCCATCCTAGCCATCCATTGCTGGAGCTGCCACGGACCTGACGAGCAAGCCCGCAAGGCGGATCTGCGGCTCGATCGTCGCGACGATGCCCTGGCCTCAGTCGCTTTCGTTCCAGGCAACGCCTCGGAAAGCACCCTCATCGCGCGGATCGAATCGAACGATCCCCACGAGCAAATGCCCCCGCCGGAGTTCAAGAAACCTCTATCTCTCCAAGATCGCCAACTCCTGAAAGCTTGGATCGACGCGGGGGGTAAATATTCGCAACACTGGGCATTCACTCCACCGAAATCCAACCATTTAGAAACCAACAATCTAGCGAACCTAGCTGCAACGAACCACACCGCCCAGCGGATCGATGCGCTCGTCGCTCACGAACTTGAAAACCACGGTCTGAAACCCTCTGGACCCGCCGACCCAGCAACCCTCCTGCGCCGAGCAAGCTTGGACCTGACCGGGTTGCCACCGACGATCGAAGAACTCGATGCGTTTTTGAAAGACCCCTCCGAGGAAGCTTACGAATCGGCCATCGATAGACTCCTCCAAAGCGATGCCTATGCCGAACGGATGGCATCCCAATGGCTCGACCTAGCTCGCTATGCCGATACCAATGGATACAACAACGATGAAGATCGCCAAATGTGGCCTTGGCGCGACTGGGTCATCCAAGCCTTCCGCAACAACATGCCCTACGATCAATTCCTCACCGAACAACTCGCAGGGGATTTGCTCCCAGAAGCCAACTTGCAACAACAAGTCGCCACTGGATTTCTCAGGAACCAAGGTCACAACACCGAAGGAGGTATCATCCAAGAAGAATACCGCGTCGAGTATGTGGCCGATCGTGTCCACACCGTCGCGACGGTATTCCTCGGCCTTTCGATGCAATGCGCCCGATGCCACGACCACAAAGTCGATCCAATCTCCCAAGCCGAATACTACCGCTTCTTCTCCCTGGTCAACAACCTCGAAGAGAAACAAGCCAGCTACAGCAACTTCGTCGGCGCTGAGCCCTTCGTGCGCGTACCCAGCGTGGAACTCATCGAACAAAAGAATCGACTCAACGCCCAACTCGAACCGATCCGAGCCCAAATCGACTCCAAGGAAAAGCAACTCGAAAACACCTTTGCCGCCTGGGTCGCTGCAAACTCCGATGAGACGATCCAAAAGAGCTTAGGCACCACCCAAATCGACTACGCCGATTTCGAACCCGCCACCGAACCCGCCACCGAATCCACCTTAACTGCAACCTGGTCCAACCCCGAGTCGTTGACCCGAGAACCCGGAAAAATCGGCTCGGCAGTCACGCTCGAACCGGGGCGTTTTTTGATCTCCAATGCACTCGGTAAACTCGATGCAGATCGGCCTTTTTCCATCAGCCTATGGGTCCGTGTACCGACGCTCGGAAGCATGGCAATCCTGTCTCGCATGGACGAAGCGATGAACTTCCGAGGCTACGACATGCTGCTGGTCAACGGCAAGATCGAAGTCCATCTGGTCGATCAGTGGCCCAGCAACGCGATCAAAATCAGCTCCCATCAGACCATCACGCCCAACCAATGGCATCACATAACACTCACCTACGATGGATCCAAGAAAGCCGCCGGCGCAAGTCTGTTCATCGACGGCAAAGCGACCAAGTTCGATGTTCCAAACAATAACCTGACCGGCTCGCTGACCACAGACAAACCGTTCCACCTAGGCCTGCGTGAAAAGTCGCTCCCCTTTACCGGTTCGATCGATGAACTGCGAATCTTCGAGGGAGCACTGACTCCATCGGACGTCCAACGATTGGCTCAGTTGCAGCCCCTCGAACCCCAATCGAACTGGGTCCGTAAGCCTTGGGCGGATTGGACCGAGGATCAACGCAATCTAGCCAAAGACTTAACCCGCAAAACCATCGATCCCGAGCATGCCAAGCTTCTAAACCAAGCTTCCGAAATCCAAAACAAGATCCGAGATATCGATCA
The DNA here is from genome assembly GCA_021299695.1 of Pirellula sp. Lineage (GTDB taxonomy): Bacteria > Planctomycetota > Planctomycetia > Pirellulales > Pirellulaceae > JBKCUI01. The sequence continues at coordinate 16,243 of JAJTEK010000029.1, forward strand.
GTCCGCACCTGCAGTCATGGTCATGCGAGACATGAACCCTCCGCGAGAAACTTTTATCCTCAAACGCGGACAGTACGACCAACCGACCACCAAGGTCCAGCCGGGGATCCCAGAGGCTCTGCGAAGCGACCCCATCGAACACCCGAGCAATCGCCTTGAATTGGCACAATGGCTTACCCACCCGACAAACCCTCTGACGGCCCGCGTCGCCGTCAATCGCCTATGGGAGCAATGCTTCGGTACCGGACTGGTCCGTACCAGCGAAGACTTTGGTGGCTCCGGCGAGTACCCCTCTCATAGAGAACTGCTCGACGCCCTGGCCATCGATTTCGTCGAAAACCGATGGGATATTCGCCAAATGCTCAAACAGATCACCATGAGCAAAACCTACCGGCAGGAGTCTCGACTGACCCCGGAACTCAAACTCCAGGATCCTGAAAATCGATGGTTGACTCGCGGCCCACGCCACCGTCTATCTGCCGAAACCATCCGCGACAATGCCCTGGCCATCAGCGGCCTTCTGAACCGTAAACTCGGTGGTCCTAGCGTCAAACCCTATCAACCCGCTGGACTTTGGGAGGACGTTACCGTCGAACGCAGAGGCAAGTACGTTGCAGATACCGCAGAAGGTCTCTTTCGAAGAGGCATGTACACCTTCTGGAAAAGGACCTGCCCACCCCCTTCCATGGTCAGTTTCGATGCCCCAAACCGAGAGGTTTGTGTCGCGAGGCGATCGCGCACCAACACGCCCACCCAAGCCTTGGTACTGCTAAACGATCCGACCTATCTCGAAGCGGCTCGAGTCTTCGCAAGCGACATCCTCAGAGCCGGCGGGGCCGACGATCTGATGCGATTGAACTACGCCTATCGCAAAGCCATCGCAAGGCAGGTACTCCCAGAAGAGATCCCCCCGCTGAAGGAACTCCTCGACTTGGCCAAGTCGGAGTTTCTTCAAGATCCGCAGCGCACAACAGCATTCCTGAGCGTCGGTACCCTACCCCCCGCCTCGGAATTGAACCCTAGCGAACTTGCAGCCTGGACCGTCGTGTGCAGCGCCATTCTCAATCTCGACGAAACCATCACCAAATACTAGCTCCCCGAAATACTAGCCACCCGAACCCAAAGCTCCCAAGCGACATGGAATCCGAACTACCCTCCCTTGCGTTCGATTCACGAAGAGCGTTCCTCAAACACTCGGCGATCGGTACCGTCGCGCTTGCGCAACTGCTCGGAATCGATCGACGCGCCTCTGCGGCCCCCCAAGACCCAGTCGCCAGCCCCGCAGTCGCCAGCCCCGCAGTCGCCAACCACCAGACCCACTTTGCCCCCATGGCCAAACGGGTCATCTACCTGTTCCAGTCCGGCGGCCCATCGCAGCTAGAGCTCATGGACTACAAACCCAAGCTCAAGGAATACCACGGAAGCGAACTGCCCGAGAGTATACGAAACGGCCAACGGCTCACCGGCATGACCTCCGGACAAAAGAGCTTTCCCGTCGTCGCTCCCAAATTCCAATTCCATCAAGTCGGCAGCAATGGGGCGTGGTTCAGCGAGCTCTTACCCCATACCGGGGCCATGGCCGATGATCTGTGCATCGTCCGATCGATGAACACCGAAGCGATCAATCACGACCCGGCGATCACCTTCATGCAGACCGGATCACAGCAACCCGGAAGACCATCGCTCGGATCATGGCTCAGCTACGGTCTAGGCAGCGAAGCCGAGGACCTGCCCGCCTTCGTCGTGATGATCTCACACGGAACCGGTAAAGATGCCAACCAAGGCCTCCTAGATCGTCTCTGGGGAAGCGGCTTTCTGCCATCGAACCACCAAGGGGTCAAATTCCGAAGTGGCTCCGAACCGGTCCTCTACCTGAGCGATCCTCCCGGGATGCCCAGAAGCCTGCGACGAGGGATGCTCGATCAAATTTCAAAACTCAATAAACTCGAATTCCATCGGGAGCAAGACCCTGAAATCCTCTCGCGAATCGAGCAATACGAGATGGCATTCAAGATGCAGATGTCGGTCCCGGACCTGACGGATGTTTCCGACGAGTCCGAATCGACCTTGAAAATGTATGGACCCGACGTCCTCAAGCCCGGTACGTATGCTGCGAACTGTTTACTCGCTCGAAGAATGGTCGAACGCGGGGTCCGCTTCGTGCAACTCTACCATCGTGGATGGGACAACCATGGCAGTTTGCCATCGAATATTCCCAAGCAATGTCAGGACATCGATCAACCCCAGGCCGCATTGGTCCAAGACCTCAAGCAACGCGGACTCCTCGACGATACCATCGTCATCTGGGGGGGCGAGTTCGGGCGGACCGTCTACAGCCAAGGCTCCTTGCAGGACGACTATGGCCGAGATCACCATGGCCGCTGTTTCTCGATGTGGATGGCCGGAGGCGGCTTCCGGCCAGGAGCCTTGATCGGGCAGACCGACGATTACGGATACAACATTACCGAACAACCGGTCCACATCCACGACCTGCATGCAACCCTGTTGCATTGCTTAGGCTTGGACCACGAAAAACTAACCTATCGGTACCAAGGCCGCGATTTTAGGCTCACCGATGTGCATGGCAAACTCATCGCCGAACTTGTCCGAGCAAGCTAGCTCCCGACCGGCATGGGTTCTTTACCCCCGCTGCTCATCGCGGCGCTGCTCATCGCCGCTTCCTCGTCGCGAAGCGCATCGATCAAAGGCCAAAGCTCATCGACTTCGTCCTTGAAGAGATTCCCGATCAGGATATCGGTGATCAAGTGCTTCTTGTCGGGATGCTTGCGAACCAGTTGGGCAAAGTTCAACCCGTCGTAAAATGCTCGGACCAAATTCCTCATCCGATCCATGGCCTTGCGGTACTCGGGTTCCCAAGCCCTCAGGCGGGCTTCGGATGGGTCGTTGACATCGAGGGCGTCGGCGATCGCATCGCCTGCCATCTGAGCAGAGACCAGTGCGAGCAAAATCCCAGAGGAGTAAAGGGGGTCTAGAAAACCAAACGCATCGCCGACCAATACCCACCCGTCGCCTGCGGCTTGGCTGGCTTTGTAGGAGTACTCCTTCATGATGCGATACTCGCCAACGCATTCGGCCCCAGCGATGCGTGGCTGAATGCCCGCGCAGCGTGCGACTTCCTCATGAAAGATTTTCTCAGGATCCTTGGTCTCACGGTTCTTGAACAGGTAATCGAAGTCGGCAACCACCCCGACACTGACCACATCGTCGTGGAGCGGGATGTACCAAAACCATCCCTTTTTCCCTTGCGTTTGAATCACGATCGTGCCGCCGGAATCCAATCCAGGTTCTCGCTTTGCACCTTTGAAATAAGACCAAACGGCGGCCTTCTTCAAATCCGCATCCCACTCGCGCATGTTCATCCGGTCGATCAACATCGACGACTGTCCGCTCGCATCGACGACGACCTGGGAGTGCACGACCTGGGCTGGCCCATCACCGCATTTGACCTTCACCCCAACGACGCGGTCCCCTTGACGTTCGATGTCCAAAACCCTGGCCCCTTCGATCACTTCGACCCCATGCTCCCTGGCATTTTGCATCAGCATATGGTCGAACTCGCTCCGCAGGACTTGCCAAGTCTGAGAGCGTTCGTGAGGATCGTACTCCTCGAACCGAAAGGGCTCCGAGAGTTTCCCGTGCTCGTTGATGAATTGCACGCCGTACTTCTTTGTGAAGTGACTTGATTTCATCTTCTCAAGCATCCCGATACGGCGGATGGTCCCATGGCAAAATGGGATCAACGATTCGCCGACGTGGAACCTGGGAAAATGCTCCCGCTCGTAGACCCGTACCCGGTATCCACGCTGAGCTAGAATCGTGGCTGTCGCACAACCAGAAGGTCCACCGCCGATGACGATCACGTCTGGTTTTTCCACAGATTGAATCATAGTTCACCTCAATCGTTTCAATTGGCTATCTGGTTTTGCGGTACTTGATTTTGTGGCACACAGCAGGTTTCTGGGCATCCCAGGGGCATTTCCACTGGCGATTGCCGAAAGTCTCTTACCATTGTCCGTCGGGCGGTTCGTGGGGTTTTCTGGCTTTCCCAAGCAGTCGGCACAGAGTCGTGCGATCGGCTGGACTCAAATGTCCTAACTGGGAAACGTGCAGAGACTTGACAGGTTCTTGCATTTTTTCCAGCAATTCTTGGCCTTCGACTGTGATTTCGACAAGCACCGTTCGGCGGTCCTCCTCGGTCCGAACGCGTCGAACCCAACCACTTTGCTGCAACTTGTCGAGCATCCGAGTGATGTCCGGAGCGCGTGAAATGAGTTTGTTGGAAATCTGGAGTGTTGGGACCGAATCGGGTGCCGCCGCTTGGAGAATCCTCAGGACGTTGTATTGCTGGGACGTGATTTGCCATTTTCCGAAGAGTTCATCCTCGATCGCTTTGAGACGATCGTAAGTCCTCCACAACGAGAGATAAACCTCTTGCTCCTGAGAATCGAACTTGCGGTTGGTGGTCAACGACTCGCTACCCATGCTTCCATAATAGTCGTCCAAACAACCATTGTCCAGACAGGAAAAACGAGCGATTTGATGGAATCGATGGAATCGGCCCGTCGCAAAAAACCCGAAGGACCGTTACAAACCCGACAGACGATCCACCTTTGGAAACACTTGGCCGAGTTCGCCTCAAAAAGATTTTGGTTGGGCCCGATTCGCTAAGTATACTTGCGAAACGTTTCCCCAACCTTGAAATGCATTTGGAGCAAAAAATGCGAGGTCTACTTTCTGCTGCTTTTGTACTGGCAGTTTGCACATCTTTCTCGGTGGCCGAAGCCAAGCAATACACTCGTAAGATTCATGGGCGTGAGGTGGTAGTCCACACCAATCCAATCCCCGTGGTCCTTCATCGAATGGTTCCACCCCAGCATGGTCGACACATGACCGAAAGGGAACTCCAGCAGGGGAGGGCGCCGCAGCCTAACCGCTTTTTAGGGAACGTCCAGGGGCGTTAATTCGGCAAGTTCCAAGTCTGATCGACTTCGATCAACACCGGCTCGGCGTCGGTTTGCGAATCGATTTGTGCCGCCCAAGCTTTCTCGTCTTGGGCGATCGGTGGCCATGTGTTGAAATGCGTCGGCATGACGTATTGCGGATGCACAAACCGTGTCGCTTGGACGCTGTCATCGATTCCCATGGTAAACAGATCGCCGATCGGGACGATGAACAACTCAACCGGTTTGCTCGCTACCCACTGCATGTCGCTGAACAATGCAGTATCTCCAGCGTAATAGATACGTTTCGAGAGTGACTCGTGAATCGACAGGTCGAGCACCCAACCGCCGGCCGTCCCGCCGTAACTGCCGTCAGGAAGACTTGAGGAGTGCAGTGCGGGCACAAGTTGCATGCGACCGGCTGGGCAGCAGTAGCTACCTCCAAGGTTCATGCCGACGGTGTTTTCGACGCCATGTTGCTTGGTCAGCCAAGTTGCGATCTCGTAGTTGGCAAGGACCTGTGCTCCGCTCCTTTTGGCGATCGATGCAGCATCGGCGATATGATCGAAATGGCCATGAGAGATCAGAATATGGGTCGGGTGCATCTGCGATGGCTTGGTTTTCGCCATAGGATTCGATTCGAAAAACGGATCGATCAGCAGGTGGAACTTGCCGGTGCGAATGCTCCAGGTCGAATGGCCATGCCAAGTGATCTGGATGCCCGAGTTGGATTGGGAACGGTTGGTTGTGCTCATGAAGGGACCTCGAGGTACTGGGTAGCCAGTGGGCTTGATCAGGCCCCATTATAGCAACACGAACCCAGGGACTGGACATGCAAATGGCCTGTTGAGTAGGTGATCGCCCTGCCAGCGATCCCAACGCGATCCTGGCGTTGCTCGCAGAAGAGCTCCCCCCCACGCTTGGAAATCTGCCTTGCATGGAGCTGTGACTTGGACAATCGCCCGGCCCAATACGGAATCAGCGTGCTGTGGGCCGAACCCGTCACGGGATCCTCGGGAACTCCAGCGCGTGGCGCAAAGAAACGCGAAACGAAATCGCAGTCTTTCCCCGGGGCCGTCGCGATGACTCCGATCGAATCGAGCTGCATCAGTGCGTTCATGTCAGGACGAAGTTCGCGAACAATGCTCTCGCTATCAAAAACCGCAAGGTAGTCGCGGGCCTTGGCCGTGAAACTCGGCGCGATGCCTAGCCCCTGCTCGAGCAGCATCGGAGTCGGGCAGACCGTAGCTGGTCTGGATGGAAAATCGAGTTCCAAGAGTTCTTGATCCCTAGTGACGGTCAATTCGCCGGCGCGCGTTTCGAAGCGGATGACCCGATCGCGATACCCCAAGTGCCGAAAGATCACATGTGCGGGCGCCAAAGTCGCATGCCCACACAAATCCATTTCCATCGTGGGAGTGAACCATCGAAGCTCGAAACTGGAATCCCGCTGCACGACAAACGCGGTCTCAGGTAGATAGTTCTCTGCGGCGATCGATTGCAAAACCGCATCGTCTAGCCATTGCGCTAGGAAGCAAACACCGGCGGGGTTGCCCGAAAAAATCTCACCGGTAAACGTATCTACTTGATAATAGGGGATGCTCATGCCTTCCTTCCGTGAGTTCGGGGGTGTCCTGTGCTCCGTGCTCGTGCTCGTGCTCGTGCTCGATTCGATCTAGTATAGCAACCCGGCTCATCGTTCTGCGAGTTCCCGCAAACCGCCTCGATCAACGATCGGCATGACCGCAGTTCAAACAGCCATCGAGTACGAGTACCGCTTCGCTGAGTACCGTCCGCCGCGGCGGACTGAGTACGAGTACGATGAAATCCAATGCGAGGCACGATCCGGTTCGTGAGGTATCTAGCCTGCTTTTACTCCAGATACACAACCTCACCTCCGTTGCGAGAGAACAGAGCAAGCCAGGTCTCTTTCGGTAGGTCGAGTTTCAAGCTCGTGACCGACCCATCAAACATCGCGATGACGGTCTTGCCATTGTAATTGCGAAGTTTGGCCGTCGGATTGGCCTCGTCAAACGCATACTCCTCAGGACTTGTCCAGGCAATGGCATGCTCACGTTCGAGTTCGACAAAGGCAATTGTGTTGCTCGTACCGTCGGTGATGTTTCGGAATTGCATGGGCTCACTCTGCCCAAATACGGTCCTCTTGCCGACCGGTGCCACATAGGTGGTGTGATAGGGTTTGAGCTCCACCGTCTGGTTCATATCGGCAGTGGGGAGATAAATCGCTGGCATTTTGGCAAGAAGTTTGATGTTATGCGGACTATCCCATGCCTCATCGAGTTTGAACTCTTGGTACAACTCATTAAATCCGATGAAAGGCAAAATATGCACACGCCAACTAAGCCCGCTTTTTTCTTTTGTCTTGGCCATGTTCAAGTAGGTCGGAAACGCTTGGTAGGCGCTTTGATAGTTGTGGAAACCTAATGCGAACTGCTTCATTCGATTCGAAGTTGTGGTTGCAGTAATTGGGGCCATAACCGAACTTGCCACCATGGCTCCGAATTGCAAAAGGGATTGATTGTTCTCATCGTCTGTGAGCGACACGACGACACGATCACCTGAAAGCTCGGGTTTGATCATCCCAGCCAAAACCGAGAGAGCCAAGGCGGATTCTTTGTCTGGGACCATTTTGTTGACAACCGTTCGGACCAGTTTGGGCAAATTCTTCGCAAAAATTCTCGCCCCTTCCTCAGAACTCGACTGCACAACAATTCGCGCGGTTGCATTCTTGGTATCCAAACCGAGAGAAATCCATCGGACGCCCTCGAGCAACCATTGTGCCGATCCACCTCCGAGCGCCTCGGGCAATTCGGGTTGGATCTCCTCCAATGTCTTGATCACGTAATGAGGCAATTGCATCACGCATTGGACGGGAAACTCTCGGGTGGATTCCAACCCAGCCTGCCATTTCGAAGCTTGCTCGGCGGGCATTGCAGTCATTGTTTTTTCAGAAGTCGATACCAGGTCGGTACCGATGTCGAGTTTCGTAAGCTCAAAAGTGGATCGATCCGCGATAGCGATCTCAGGCGCAAAGAGTTTTGCGATTTTTTCCAGATCTGAAGTCTGTACAGCCTTGGGAGTGGTAGCACGTAAATGCACTGCCGAGGTGAAGGGCATGTCGAGCGACAAGTACACCGTCTGCCCTTTAGCAAGCTCACGAATAGAAGCGAGATTGCGCTGGGACGCGTCGATCAAGGTTGCGATGGGCTTATCCTTGTGCTCTTGCTGCATCTGTTTGATCTTCTCTGGAATTGCGAGTTGATCGGTATGGACCTTGAGCAAAAGCATCGATGATGCATTGAGAGATTGCTGGGTTGGATCGGATGGATCCTGTCCCTGGCTCATTGCCACACCAACGAGCGTTAAGGCGACGGAAGCCAGTTGGCATACAAAAGTTGTTTTGAGGTTCATTGAAGTGATTTTCCCTTTGTGTTTTGGTTTTCCAGAGGATTTATTCTGGGTTCGCACTGAAGCTGTGATGATCGTCGCTAAATGGTTTTGCAGTCGGTTGGTCATGGGCTGGCAGGCTGAGTACGCAGCTCGAGCTGATACTGCAAACCTGGATTTTCAGCCCCCTTGAGGGTTGCACCTGCGGCATGGATTGCATATTCAAACGGTCCGTTGGTCAGTGGATCGTAGGGTGCAGGAAGTTCCAGTTCGTCGAGTGTCGCTGGAAGTTTGTTATCGTGGGTGGCCAAATGATGCCGGATAGCTTCGGTCGTTTGCCACATTGCGAGTTGTTGCTGTGTTCTGAGCGACGCCCCCTGAGCCGCTTGCACCGCAGGAAGAAAAACCGAGGTGGGAAGCGTGATTAAACCATACCGCTGAGTCACTTCGGCAAGTTTCGACGCAGGTGCTTTCGCCTTATTGCGAGCGTTTTCCGGCAAAAAGCTATATTTGAATTCCTCGTCCCGATAGCGTTCGTAAAAGCGACGCATGGCAAGAAAGAAAATCTGCGCATTGGGTAGCTTGTCCAATACTTCGCTGCTCATACCCTCAACCTCCACGAGATACTCACGGGCTATAGGCACGTTGGAACCGATCGCCAGGGTGATGCCCGCTTTACCCATCGACTCCAAACGGTCGAATGGTGCGCCAATACCTTGGATTGCAGAGGTAAACCGATCGATGAACTCACTCCAGTATCCATCCGGTTTTGGAATCGTATCGACCTCTCGCAAGGCTTTGACTTGTTCAAATAAGAATTCTCGCTCATAGGCCAGCGACTGCTCTATTTGGATCAAAGGTTTGGGCAATTGTGCAATCGCCCAATAGAGGTTCGGTGCAGCGGGATGTTCCGAAAGATAAAAAGCTTGCTGCAACCCGATGTTGACACATGCGGTTCCAACGAGATTCGACACCAAAAACGGCTCTTGGCAAAGGTGCGGTCCCATGGCGATCAACTGCCCGAGAATTTTGACGGCATCATCAATTCTGTTTTCCGCCATCGCCAGCATGTATCGCATCGCTTGGATGCGTGCAGTTTCGCGAATGGACTGAATCTCGGGCAGTAAGTAACCGACAGGATTCTCAACACTTTTGATCTGGCGATCAAAATCGCAATGCAACCTCGAAGCAGCTTCGTCGAGAAAAAGAGGTTGAAAAGACGTGTAGGCCAAATACTCTTTCATCTTTTCAACAGGGAGGTCCTTCACCTCTGTTTCAAGCCAAACGTAGGGAGCAAAGTCTCCTTCGCCTGCGGCTGCCCTCGAATCGTCTTCAAACTTTCGCTTGGCCTGCATTGCGGCAGTTTGCTCAAAGAATCCGCCCGCTTTGAGATAGTAAATGGCAGCGTTGCCCGGTTTGGCGTCAAAGGAATTCGGGATAAAACGAATGGAAAGTGCCGGCTTATGCTCGGCTTTGGGCACCAGCGTAACGGTCCGGCGTGCCGTCGTGATCCTTCCCCTGAAATACTCCCACGCTCCCTCTCGACTGGCGAGCTGCTCTGAAGAGCCAGCCGCCGATTCTTGGGAATAGCTTTTGGACGGAACAACTGAAATCAGCATCGCGGCCATCATGCTGCGTTTCAAAAATTTGGATAAAGGTCTTTTGTTTAGCATCGATGGAACTCCTATTGGAATTGAGAAAGGGATTTTTCGTTAAGGCTCATATGGAGATCAGGTCATCGGATTCCATGAGCATCTTGAGCAACTGACGCTGCCCCTGGTACTTTGGGAATGAGTTAGCATTGGGTGTTGCGGAATCTTCTCTGGAGGTATGCGACGCTTCACCAGAGAACCGCCTGCTCCCGTTGACCGTATTTCGTCGCATCAGGGGCTGCAAAACATAGTCGTCATCCAAGTCGGTCGCGATGAATCGGCTGCTTCCTACCAAAAGCCCGTCTCCGAAAACACCCGGCTGCAGAGAGCCAAACGGGGTTGTTGTGGGCGAGTTTGGGGATAATGCCACCTTTTGAGTAACCTGATTTGGCGCAGCGATGGGAACTTCTCCATTCATGAGCTTAGTCCAAATCGCCGACACCAAGACGCCAGCAGCTAGCCCCATCAACCAAGAGATCAACGCAATTTTGAGCCAATTAGGATCTCTCGCTGGCAATTCCTTAGGAAATCGCTTTGGTGTGAGGGACTTTAGGTCCTGCTCGAATCGATCAAGACCCTCATCCATCGGAAACTTTGGTTCGATCATCATGGTAGCCCTGAATTCCTTTTGTTAACGCATGGTGTGCTTGCTGCAAGCACCCGTTGCTTAAGTTCGGTAAGTGCCAAGACATAGCGTCTGTAAGCCGACGCCGGTGAGCAGTTCATCAGCTCTGCAAGTTCTTCGAACGTGAGCTCCCCCCAGACTTTCGCGATGACCATCTCGCGTTGGTCAGGTTTTAGGGAGTCGAGACCCTCGAGGACTTCCGATGCCGCAATCTGATTTCGGGTCTTGGGTTCCAACCAGTATTCGTCAGCACGATCCGCACCCCTTTCCTGAATCAACTGTTCCAAATGATTGCGATGTCGGGACTCCGCCCGGGCAATGTTCTGTGCTTTGCGGCGAGTTGTCGTGTAGAGCCAGGCCTTCGGGTAAGTGGGTTCAGAGGAACAGTTTGCTAGGTCGATAAAGGCCTCCTGGACGGCATCTTCTGGAGTTCTGCACCACTGCCGGGCATACAACACCAGGGCATTGCTGAGACTGGCAAATAGCTCCTGGAGGTTGTCGCTATGCATGAAAAAACGGTTCTTCAGGTATTTTAATGGCTACTCACCAGAATACGACTCGCGCTCGACCAGTGTCCCTTGCCCGAACCGATAGCCGATCCCGTTTTATCCCGAGTGACGCCTTTTCCAGGTTGCTTGAAATGGACGATGGTATCAATCCAAAAGAACCAAAAATCACGCATCACTCAGCCCGCCTAAAGAAGAGTCACCGCTTGGCTGATTTTATTTCAGTGGGGAGGAAAGAATTTGGTCCATCTAGCATTTCCGTGGGCGATGGTACCATTGCGGGGGCAAGAGTGGCTAAAACAATTTGTGCTCGTGCTCGTGCTCGTGCTCAGAATTCCTCAGTGGAATCCAGCAGAGCTAATCGCGGACTACCGAGAATGATTTCGCCAGGGCACGATGGGGCCTTGGTAGGTGATCTGGCCGCCGCTCGGGCCGGCCCCTGGTCCGAGCTCGATGCAGTAATCCGATGCCGCGATGAACATCTCATTGTGCTCGATCGCCAGGACGCTATTGCCTTGGTCTATCAAAAGATGGATGCACTGAATCAACCGCTCGACGTCCTGGAAATGTAGACCCGTCGTCGGCTCATCCATCACAATCAATGAACCCTTTGGGTCGTCCAGGTACGATGCGAGCTTGAGCCGCATCGACTCGCCAGCCGAGAGCGTCGAGAGGCTCTGCCCCAAAGGTAGATAGCCGAGCCCGATGTCCCTGAGTGGCTTGAGCTTGCGCTGAAGCTTCTTCTCGCCTCGGAAAAAATCCGCTGCATCGTCGGCACTCATCTCGAGGACCTGAGAAATGTTTCGCTCTCGATACGTGTTAGCAAGTACCTCAGGACGGAATCGCTGACCCCGGCATTCGGTGCACTGCAATCGTACATCGGCCATGAACTGCATATCGACAAGCGTAAATCCGAGCCCCTCGCACAACGGACAACGGCCTAGGCCACTGTTGAAACTAAAGTGCCCGTCGCTTAACCCCAGAGCTTTGGCCGCCGGGGTCGATCCGAAAATGCTCCGTATCTCGTCGAGGATCTTCAAAAAAGTCGCTGGACAAGAACGTATCGATTTGGCGATCGGGGTTTGATCGATGGCGATTACCCGCTCGATCGGCTCGGGCCGCTTCGACGAGATACCTTTCGAGCCTACGGGGCCTTCGGAGCCTACGGGCCCTTGGTATTCGAGGGATCGATAAGCCAATCCAGGCATGGGCTCCTGTCCCGACTCCTTGAGGATCGCTGGCACGAGCGTATCGAGCACAAGCGAACTTTTACCCGATCCGCTTACGCCGATGACCGATACAAAGCAGCGCAGAGGGAATCGGAAGTCTATCTGCTTGAGGTTCCTGCCCGAGGCACCGCGGAGCATTGCCCAGCCATGTTCCAAGGCTCGAGCGGTCGATTCCTTAGGAGGTGCGAACAAGTACTTAGCGGTCAAGCAATCCGAATGCTTCAATGCCTCCGGAGGGCCCTGGAAACAGATCTCGCCTCCTTGAGATCCCGCACCCGGGCCGACCTCAATGACTCGGTCGGCATGATGAAGCAAATAGGGCTCGTGTTCGATCAGGACCACCGTATTCCCGCGTTCGATCAATCGACGCACCGATTGGGCAACGCGTTGGGTGTCGCTAGGATGCAAGCCGACGGTCGGTTCGTCGAGCACATATAGCATATCGACCAAGTCCGAGCCGAGCAGATTCGTCAGGTTGACTCTTTGGGCCTCGCCACCACTGAGGGTATGCATGGTGCGAGATAGAGTCACATACCCAAGCCCCACCTCTTGAAGGTACCTCAATCGCGAGAGGACCTCGGTCAGTCCCCGTTGGATTCCTAGATGTTTGTCGGCGGGGAATTTGCCCAAGCCGTCCTCGATCGATTGCATTCTCTCGGCGAGTTGATCGATCGACTCTTCGGTCCAATCTTGAAAGGAGGTTTGCTCGAATCGATACGCCAAGGCCGCGCGGGAGAGCCGTTGGCCTCGGCAGGTCCCACAGCTTCCGTAGGACTTCCAGCGGGTGAGAAAAACCCGAACATGCATCTTGTATTTCTTGCGTTCGAGCCAAGCGAAGAATCCTTGCAAGCCACCGAAACGGTGCTTGCGGGATCCTTGTTCTATCAGCTCCCAGTCCTTCTTTTTGAAGGTCTCGACCGGCTCATCCAAAGGGAGGTCAAAATCGGGAGCAAGTTCGATCAGTTCCTGCAGTTCGTGGCTGTAAGCGGGGGTTCGCCATGGAGCGATGGCTCCTTGGCGAAGGCTCAGTGACTTGTCCGGTACGATCTTGTCCATATCGAGCGTCGAGGTTTCGCCAAACCCGGTGCATTCGGGACAAGCTCCGATGGGACTATTGAAACTAAAGAGCCTCGGTTCGGCCGGCGGAACGACCCATCCGCAACCGGCGCACCGAAGCTCGGAGGAGAACGCGAGGGGTTCAAACCGCGTGCCATCGATTTCGACGCTGCTTGCCGTCAGGCTTGCAGTCAGACTTGCTGTCGCGTCAGACTCGACGAACACAATGATCTGTTCGGGACTTCGTTCGAGCGCCAGTTCGATCGATTGGCGAGTCGAGACCTCGATCGAAGGGCCGATCCGAAACCGCTCGATCGCGACATAGGCTTGCCCTGCCTTGGGAAACGCGGTGGCTAGTTTTTTCTTGTCATCGGAAAGTTCGATCGTGGTGCCTTGAACGATCAATCGAATCCATCCTGAAGTTTGCAGTTCGAAAAGGAGTTCCGAAAGCTGGGATTTGTTGGTCCAAGTCAGAGGAAACGCGAGGATAGCTTTGGCTTTGGGGAGTCGTTCGAGGTGTTCGACGACGCGGTCGGCGGTGAACGATTCGATGGGCAAGTCGCAGTCGCTGCAGCGGGGCTTGGAGATCAGCGAGAAGACAACACGAAGCGGTTCGAGCAAATCGCTAGCCGTTCCGACGGTGCTTCGATTGTTTCGCGAGCGATCCGAGCGGGTGACGGCTAAGGTGGGAGGGAGATTTTCGAGCCGCTCGAACTTGGGTTTATCCAACCGCGCGAGGAATTGTCGGGCGTAGGCCGAGAAGCTTTCGATGTATCGGCGTTGGCCTTCGGCGTAGAGGGTGTCGAGGGCTAAGGAGGTTTTTCCGCTGCCGCTGACTCCGCAGATGACCGTCAGTTGATGCAGGGGGATGTCGACATCGAGATGCTTGAGGTTGTGTTCGCTGCCGCCGCGAAGCTCGATGCTTCGCACCTCGACCCCCCGCTGGGGCTTGTCCGCTTTAGATCGAGACATTCAGGAATCGAAGCAGCGAGACGGTCCAACCGATAGCCAAGAACAGAATACTCAGGATTGCGACATAGACCCATAGTTTGGTCGTCGTGCAGCAGGAGGCTACTTCTCGGGGTGGATCGAGCCGCTGGGAGATCCAGTGTTCGAGCTGTTTGTCGTTCTGGAACCAGCAGCATTGACTCAATTCGATCAGTCCGTATTCGATCGAGAATTCGAGCACGCCGAATTCAAGCTTTCGACCGGTCCCGGATTGCAGTCCCATGGCTTCGAAGCACCAAATTTGTCGTCCGAAGGCGTTCTCGGTTTCATCTTCAAAGTAATAAGGGCGGAGGTTTTCGATGCGAGAGGATCGATCGCAGGACTCGTGGAAAGTCAGCTCCCGGAGTGCATGCTCGGTGACGGCTTGCCAAGTCTTCCTTGGAAACTGGATATGTTCGACGGGAGGTCGCACGATTGGATTCCTTCTTACCGAGTTCTAGCTGCCGGTGCCTGTTGTTGTGGACGTTTCAATGGCAGGCGACGGTCTACGCGGTCGATACTATAGTATAATTTTTGGCAAATACCAAAGGCATGTTTCAGGTCCTTTCCAGCAGACCCGCGATTTTTTTGGGGGGGCAACGACCCGGTGTTCGAAAGAAAAAGCCTCAAATGGCCGATTTTGGTCGCGATTTTGATGATCGTCATGCTCGTGGGGCTGACCATTGGCTGGGTCCTGCTGAACGTCTTTAGCGCATTGGACGCAGAAAAAACCAGCCGGTCGGCAATCTACTGGATTCTGCTGAGTGTCGGTGCGGTTTTCTTTGCCTGTTTACTCGCCGGTGTAATCCTCTATTTGATTTGGATCATCCAAAATATCAATCTGAACCGGCGTCAAAGCAATTTTATCGATGCGGTGACCCATGAGCTCAAAACGCCGATCGCTTCGCTCAAGCTCTATCTCCAGACACTCAACCGCCGAGAGGTTCAGGGTCCTCAAAGACAAGAGTTTTATGCGACGATGATGGAGGATGTCGATCGGCTCGATCGGCTCATCAACCAACTGCTCGATGTGGCAAGGCTCCAACGCGACAAACAGGACTTGGACGCCAAAGATTGGGTTTCGCTCCGAGAGCTTGTCGACGAATGCGTCTCGCGCTTGGCCAAACAGCATTCGGTCAGCACCGACCTTTTTCGAATAGAGATCGAAGATTGCCAAGTTCTAGCTCATCGAATCGATATCGACGTGCTTCTGGGCAATTTGCTCGACAACGCGATCAAGTATTCGGCTCAGGAGCCCGAGATCGAAGTTCGAATCACCTTTCAGAACGACTCGGCTCTGATCGCCATCAGCGACAACGGGCAAGGGATCCCGAGGCATTTGCGGCGCAAGATATTTTGGAGGTTTTATCGGGCCGGAGATGAGCTAGAGCGACGCAAGCCAGGCGTGGGATTGGGGCTGTTCTTGGTCCGATCGATCGTCGAGCGGCTCAAGGGTTCGATCGTCGTCTCAGAGCGGATTGAGCAACCTGGAGCAACGACATTGTTTAACCCGCAGCCAACGGCGAGGAAGTTGCTAGCAGATCCAGCTCGATTCGAACGGTTTCCCAATAAAAAACCCTGGCCGTTGGACCAGGGTTTTCTTAATCAATGATCAGCCTGCAAGACCGAGAAACTACTTCTTCATGCGACGACGGATCAGGGCGATACCGCTGAGGCAAAGAAGGGAAGTCAAGGCTGGCTCGGGAACTGGATTTACGGTCGACCCACTGTAAGCAATCTCAAACGCCAAACCGTTGTCATCCCAATTCGTACCGTTGCTGGCGAATCGGGACGAGACGTAAGTTAGCCCCCCAGGAGGGAATACCGCGGGTACTGTTCCGCGACCATACCAAGCTGCGGCGGTGCCAGTAGACTTCAGGGTTACAAAGTAGCTTTGATTAGCTGTTAGTTGGAAATCGTTGAAGTTGAACGTTACGGTTTGGGCAGCTGAAGTAACGCCAGTCAACGTGCGAGTAGCGAACACAGTTGCGCCAGGGTTGCCCCCGTTATTGTTAACAATCGATGCGGTGATATCCCCACCACCAAAGACGGCCACATTAATTGCGTTGAGATAGAAATCCGAGGCCCCAACCGTAAAACCCGATCCGGAAAGTCTGGCGCCCGTTAGGTCTGTTGATTGATTATAAACTGCTGAGGTGCCGTCGCTCCCCAAGTTCGACAGAACCACGTTCGTCAATGCACCAGCTTGTGCACTGACACTACTTACCATCGCCATCGCGGCGATCGCCAAAATCTTAAACAGCTTCATTCGAAAGCTCCTCCCAAAAATTTTTGCTCTAAACAAGTCTCGGTGTTGGGAACTCCCCAATCCGGTAACTGGACAAAATGACGTATCGCGACGGGTCGTCGTATAGTCGCTACAAAGTCTAAACGATACGACATGACGATGTCAAGAACTGTAATAAAAAGTAATCGTCTAAATGTTTTTCTCGGAAATCCAAAAACAAAGAAGGTGAAACACAGAGGCACAGAGAGCACAGAGAGGAAAACGAGAAGAAAACGAGAAGAAAACGAGAAGGACCTAGGCTTAGCTAAGGGCTTCGAGAACGAGATCCAGCGTCCATTCGACCGCCATGGCTTGAAATTCGCTTCTGATGTGGGGGTGAATTTCACACATAGAGTCCTTTTTGAAAGCACCCGCGGGACCGTTAACGGAGGCTTGGGAGGCGAGGTCTGGCAGCAACGCGTTCTTGGTCCAGACTTGGAAATCCCCACGTCGGACCAAAGCGACGAAGATTCGGCGGTTGAGATGCGCTGGGGCGTCGGGCCCGAAGTGGCCCGTTACGGCCAAGGCAAAGTCCGCCTCTGGCGTGTGAGCGAGCACTTGTTGGGCGAGCAATTGGCTGGTTTGGGGACTTACGGAGCCTATTTCGGGATCGGCCAGCATGACCGGATCGAGTCCGAGCCACTGCGTTTTGGAATCGTTGCGGTAGACGACCATCGAACCGCAAAAAACCTCGGAAACTCCAGGCACAACGGTGAAATTTGCAGCTACGGCCCCACCGGTGCAGCTTTCTGCAAACACAATTCGCTTGCGGGATTCGCGAAGTAGCCTAATCACTTCGAGAACTTTCGTGTAAATTTTCGCTTGCGAAGCCCTTTCCACCGCACGTCCCTCCTTCGACCGACCAACCCGAGACAATGGCGATTCCTCCAAAGAACAGCAAAGCACATCCGGTTCTAGGTACCAATCTACCCGCGTTTTGTTTCGATACCATCCAAGAACTGTCCCATTACGCCGCACACATCGTTGCTGGATTGATCCGAGAAAGGGCTGCGTTAGGCCAACGGACCGTCATCGGCCTGCCGGCCGGTTCAACGCCCCTGACGACCTTCCGCGAACTGATCCGCTTGCACCGCGAGGAATCCCTCGACTTTAGCAGCGTCGAATTGTTCCTGCTCGACGAGTACTATCGACTGCCGGCAAACAGCCCGCAATCCCACCAAGCTTGGTTGCGAGAACACTTGGTCCAGCATGTGAACCTGCCGGCCCAGCAAATGCATTGCTTGGATGGCAACATCGCCGAAGAGTTGCTCGATGCGCATTGCTTGAGATTCGAAGAAGCGATCGAACTGTGCGGTGGTTTCGACCTAGTCCTCCTAGGCATAGGAATGAACGGCCACATCGGATTCAACGAACCGTTCTCGTCGAGGCGCAGCAAGACCAGGCTCTGCACGCTCGATACAGTCACCCGACGGGGGGTAGCCAGCGACTTTTTCGGGGAGGACAACGTCCCGAGCGAAGCCTTGACAGTGGGTTTGAGCAGCATTCTGGAAGCTCGACGTATCCTGCTTTTGGCCCTCGGAGAGCATAAAGCCAAGGTGGTCGCAGAGACGCTCGAAGGGGCGATGACCGAGCGGCTTCCTGCCTCGTTGCTCCAGGAGCATCCCGATGTAAGGGCCCTGATCGATACGCCCGCGGCGGCTTACCTCAAGGATGTCGCAACCCCATGGCTCTTGCACCACGTGCACTGGACCGAAAGCTTGACCAAGCGAGCGACGCTATGGCTCTGCCAGCAAACCGGCAAGCCGCTCCTGAAGCTCACCGATGAGGATTTCCGAAACAATGACTTGCACGAACTGTTGTGGAAACAAGGTTCTGCGGAAAAGATTTCCCAAAATGTCTTCGGTTGGATGATGAAAACCATCGAACCCCACCCGGCAGGTAAACAATCCAAAACAGCCCTGTGCTTTAGCCCTCACCCAGACGATGACGTCATCAGCATGGGCGGAACGCTGATCCGTCTGATCCAAGACCAGCATCAGGTTCATATCGCCTACATGACCTCCGGAAACATCGCGGTATTCGACCACGATGCGCGTATGGTTGCGGATTTGGTCTGTGAATACAACAAACTCTTCGGGATCGACAGCGACAAATCCACGCAGATGGCCCAGGCCGTCCGAGCCGATATCGAACGCAAATCCCCAGGCCAACCCGACTCTGAGTCGATCCTGAATATCAAAGGACTCATCCGTAGAAACGAAGCCCGAGCCGGGGCACTTTCCATCGGCTGCCCTGAGTCCAATCTGCACTTCCTCGACCTGCCTTTCTACCGAACCGGTACCATCGCCAAAAAGCCCGTTGGTCCCGAAGACATCGCCATCATCGATGAACTCCTGCGACGCTTGAGGCCTGATCAGATCTACGTCGCTGGCGATTTGGCCGATCCACACGGCACGCATCGTGTCTGCGCCGAAGCGATCTTTACGGTGCTGCTCGATTGGAAGTCCCGAGGCGAGACGCTCCCAGAAGTCCTCCTGTACCGTGGGGCCTGGCAGGAATACCCCATGCACGAAATCGAAATCGCCGTGCCACTTAGCCCCAGCGATCTAGCCCTCAAACGCAATGCGATCTTCATGCACGAAAGCCAAAAGGACAAAGCACTCTTCCCCGGAAGCGATCCAAGGGAATTCTGGCAACGCGCCGAGGATCGCAACCGAGGAACCGCCGAGAATTACAACAAACTCGGCCTGCCCGAGTACCTAGCCATCGAAGCCTTCGTTCGATGGAAAGGCCTACCGATCTGAGCGGAAAATAGGACGTATAGGACGTATAGGACGTATAGGACGGATAGGACGTATAGGACGGATTTTTTCTCTGAGTAGTGTTGGTCCTGGCTTCGCTATTGATTTGAGCACTCCTTTTCTGCTATCTGCTCTGGCTTGCGGTTTCTCGAACTTCGAAACGACACCTGCCCAAATGGGATGCAGATGACCGGCAATCCATCGATTCTTTTGAGCTCGGTCGCTTGGCTGCTCTTGACCATAGACCTAGCGTTTTGCCAAACCGAGCCGGCCACAGTTCAGCTTAAACTCAACGAAAACTCTCTAGATCCACAGGTCATCTTGGCCGGCTCGATCGAGCCGGCCAAGGAACTCACACTCCCGGCCAGCCAGCCCCCTTCTTTGCTCAGCGAACAAGCCACAGCACCGGAGCTGCAAGAGGGACTCATCCCCCAGGTTTACTACCTCCAAGCCCCAGCCCTTAGCGTGCTGAGTTCCAAAGAGCCCGTCGGTGGCGGAGTTTTATTGCAAAGCGGTGCTGGACAGCTGAGAGTCTCCGGCGCAGTTTCGCTTTTGGGCGTCTACGGCTCGGACCGGACCTATGTTCCATGGACTCCACTTTTCATGCTGCCCCCGTCCCTCTTCGGAGGAGATACTCGGACGTTCGAAGCCCATGCGAGGCAATCGAACTTGCAGTTTGTCTATAGCGGTCCCGAAGTCGCCGGCTGGCAGACCGGTGCGTTTGGTAAGTTCTACTTCACCAGTTCGAGCCTGACATCGGATATCTATGGTTTCATGCCTATCGTCACCTTTGGCGAAGTTCGCAACGAGCACTTTCGATTCGCTGCAGGGCTTCAACCCGACCTGTTTGCACCGCGCGATCCGGTCGTTATCCCGATGACCCTATTGGGGGGTACGGGAAACGCAGGGACTTTCCGGGGGCAACTCCGGGCAGAAGCATTCTGGAAACCGACCGATGCGTTCCAAGCTACCTTGCAGACGGCCTTAAGCGATCCGATCTCGACGGTACTGATCGATTCGAGTCGGCGGACGACCGAATCCGATGGCATTCCGAACTTCGAGGTCCGAGGGGTCATGGGCTTAGGAGAAATCGAGCCCCTAGCCGGTGGCCGCAAAGAACGACCCTTGGAACTGGCCGTGGCCGGATTGGTCGGTCGGATCCGAAACGCGCAAATCCTCTACAGCCTTGACGATATCGACCCGAACATCCCTATCCGCTCGATCATCGATATCGGCGGCATGTCGGTCGACGCCAAGGTCAATTTGACCGATCGGTTGGGGGTCATCGGCGAGGGGTATTTTGGCCAAGGCCTTGGAAATTACGCCGGAACCATCTTCCAAACGTTCAACTCCCAGACCTTTCAGGCGATACGCGGCCAAGGGGGGTTCTTGGAGGCTTTTTTCTACCTGAGCAATCGACTTCATCTGCACATGGGCTACGGCATCGATGCGGCTTTGCGTCAGGATTTGCCAGTGGCTCCGAGCGCCATTGCGAAAAACTCAGCCTATTATGGATGCTTGTTCTGGGACATCACCCCGGCGATCCAGTACGGAGTTCAGGTCGACTACCGAGATACCGATTTTGCCGTTTTAGACGACAATACAGGCTGGATTGTCTACAACCAATTCGCCATCCGTTTTTGACCCGCTTGAGCTTGATTCAGCCGAACATCACGCTATACTTGCCCGTCCCAAAGCGAGATTTTGCCTTGGCAAAGAACCATCAATCTTTATAAAGCTGCACTGTGGCGTGATGTTTCTTACCGGGGTCGTAGCTCAATTGGTTAGAGCACCGGACTGTCGATCCGGAGGTTGCGGGTTCGAGCCCCGTCGACCTCGCT
>JAJTEK010000146.1 GCA_021299695.1 Pirellula sp.
CGATAAAATCACGAGCGGGCTCGGCTTCGGGTGGGAGTTCGAGGCGATGCTTGGGAATGCTCATCCAAGCATTTAGCCAAAAAATCCTTGACGGCGTCTAGATCAGTTTGCTAAACTCCACCGTCCGGGCCGTGAACGGTTACCTCACATACTTAAATGCATTGGCATTCCGCCTGTGCCGGAGAATCACTTGACTCAACCCTCATAAAGGAGCTTTGCCCATGGCACCTAAAAAAGTGGACCTTACTTCCTATTCTGCTGACGAACTACTTGCTGAGCTACGACTCCGCGAAAGCGCTCCGAATGAAGAGGAACTTTCGATTGCTCGCAAGTCAACGGTAGGTTCTGCGTTGGCCGACATCAGTTCAGCAGAGATCGCGAAGGCCCTGCGCGAGGCGCAAAAGCTTATCTATGGTACCGATGACCGCCAAGATCTCTTCGCAGTCACCGATGTAGCGATCAAAAAATCCGCGAATGGCGTTGCAAGCCTAATCGACATTTCCAACATCGAAGATAACGGCGATGGCACCTCAAGCATTCGCACAGTTAAGTTTGGCGATGCCCAAAACCTTTGCAGTGGCGAGCGTTTTCGCAACCAGCCTACGAGCCCATTCTGCACAGGTTTTCTCGTTGGCGAACAGTTGTTGGCGACCGCGGGCCATTGTATAAACGGAAATACACTTGCTCGAACCCGATACGTTTTCGGCTTCGAAATGAAGTCAAGCAGCGCAGCGAATGTCATTATTCCAAATGGAGATATCTACACTGGTATCTCAATCGTTTCTCGTAAACTGGAGGACGATGGTGTTGACTACGCACTCGTCAAGCTTGATCGCCCTGTTAATGGCAGGACTATTTTGCCCGTTCGCAGAACCGGCAAAATTCTGAACGATCGCGACGTCTATGTCCTTGGGCACCCATCGGGCCTTCCACTCAAGTATGCGCCGAACGCCAATGTGCGCGACAATTCGCCCGCAGGTTTCTTCGTCGCAAACCTCGATACCTATGGCGGAAACTCTGGCTCACCAGTTTTCGATCAGCAGACCCATCTGGTAGAGGGAATCCTCGTTCGCGGCGATACGGACTTCGTTTTAGCAGGGGAATGTTTCGTTTCGAATGTCTGCCCAACCTCCGGATGCCAGGGTGAAGAAGTTACGCGATCTACCGAGTTCGCACAGTTTGTTCCCGATACAAAACAAGGCTCTTCAGAATCAAGCGATATAGACGCCAGAGTCGAACACCTCGAAGTAGAAATCAAGGGAATTCGAGAGGTCCTGACACGGATCGAAAAGAAACTGGAATGAATGCCTGCAGGGTAGGCTCGACATGTAGCATAGGATAGATACCTCAAATTTGATAAGTCACCACCATGATAAAACAATTGTTGCTTTCACCTCCGCTTGCCATCGCGCGACTTGGTTCTTCAGAGACTCCATTGGAGTGTTTTTACTGGGGGCCTAACGATGACCGACCTCGTGGTACTGGAAAGACCACAATTGTTCCAGGGGAGACTCTGTCCATCGCAAACGATGGCTCTGTTTTTTCGTTTACTCCGTCAGTCATTCAGTTTAAAGATGGCGACAAGTTTCGGCCTGTGTGCCCCTTCTTTGAACTTCATGGTGTTTGGGAATTGGAAGGGCAAACGATCCGTGGTCCGATAACCATGGAAGTATTGCAGCAGTTCGGATTCTCGTCGGAACACCTTCAGTGGAAAGTTCATGCTGGAAACCTCAAAGCCTTTCACATGACCCAAGATCGAGCTTGCAGGATCGAAGCACGCGAAACGATTGCTGGCGATCACGTTGAGCCTGTTGTACTTCGGGGCGTGTCGCCTTCGGACGCTTCGAATCCATTGGTTCCTCCGGGACACTACGTGCCACTTGGAACTGTAAGATTGACAAAACCCAACGATGAATTCCCCGAATATCGATTGAGATTTATCCCAGCCAAAGGGAAATTCTATGGCCCTCCAGGATTGAAAGAGAGATGGGATGTCGAGGTACCTCCGGATCAGTTGTTTCTCAACCCGGATGCAACATGGGTCGGATTCATACCTCCCTCAAGCGATCCTCGCACTAGCCCAGGGCGTCTTTATGCCGGTGAAGGCTCGGATTCGCAAGCGTGTTTTGGCGTCGTCGATGACGTTTGTGATGCAATCATATCCTGCTCATTACTCGGCTCAGACGTGCAACCTGCGACTGCCCGAGTCACGGTTTCGCCACCCGATTACGCGCCCGATCGAAGACACTTGATCTCGATCGCCGATGCGCTCAAGGATCACATCGACCGAAGCGAGGTGTCACAATCCGACTACGTCACTGCTAATTCCATGCCCGCTGAGATTCAAGATCTGTTCGAACGCATATACGAGACGATGGGCTTGATGAATGTGGATGTCTTCAACAATCGCGTCGACATTCAAGAGAATCGCGAGAGAGCATTCTCGCTAGGAATTCCTTACAAATCGACTGACCACTACGCCTTCACACCGATCCCAGCTACCGATGAGCAAAAGTTTCCTATTACGGAACGAGGAAGACAATTCCATCGTCGGATGATTGCAATCGAAGTGATTCAAGACACTCTTCGGGAAAAGCCGGAACTCATTGATCAATGGATTCGCCCGCCCGGAGGAAACGATGGATTCTTTACAAAACAGATGCCACCGGTAATGCGAGATTCATCGGGCGGTCCGCTGCATCTTACGCGTCGCCAATATGATTTGCTTCGCAATTGGGTCAAGAATCTTCGACGCGATGTAGGTGCATCATGAGTCTACAATTGGTTCAGTTGACGCTACCTTCGCCACACGAACATGCATCACCGATCGGCACAGAAAACCAATCGTTCAACGCAGAGTATCGAATCATCGAGACTCCGGTTGGCCCCCACATTTTCATTGCAGATCAAAGCCGCTTGTATGCAATCGACAATGCACTTAGCCATTCAGAGAGCGAACTGCATCGGGCTCTAGGTGAGCTCATTGTGCTTAATGAAGAGCGCGCGATTGGTTTGGCTCCCATTGCAGTTCCGCCGTTACACTCCCTCTCACTCAACGTAGCCCAAGCGTGCAATATGGCTTGCAGCTATTGTTATGCGGATGAAGGACGTTTTGGTGGAAAGGCACGACTCATGAGCGAGGAAATCGCCTTCCGGTCAATCGACCGGTTGCTGTCGGAAGCCGCGGAGGGTGAACCAGTCGTGGTTGGATTCATGGGAGGTGAACCGATGCTGCATCGTGAACTTGTTCATGCTGCAACGCGGTATGCTGCGTCGCATTGTGGCGAACGTGAAGTGCGTTTCTCACTTACCACCAACGGCACTCTCCTCAACGCTTGCGATGTACAACTCTTTCATGAGTTTCCGTTCACCGTCCAAATCAGCATCGACGGCGATCGCGAATCCAATGATCTTGCTCGTCCCATGCTGGGAGGTGGTAGCAGCTACGACCGCATCATCGAGTCTCTTAAGCTTTTTAGTATCCATGGTCGACCAAAACAACTATCGGCTCGCGTCACTGTCACGCCCCTGACACGTGATCTGCCGAGTGTACTCAGGCATGTGATGAGTCTTGGTTTTGATGACGTTGGGTTCGCGCCCGTTGTCGTGTCGCCTAACCTTAGTACTTCCTTTTCTTCCAGGGATTTTGAATCCTTCTTGGCCGACATGATCGCATGCGGACGTATCGCCTTGGACGAACTCAAGAATGGTCGTCCCTTTCCCTTTACCAATTTCCTCACTGCAATCGACGAAATCCACAAGGGCACACATCGTCCGTATCCTTGCGGCGCTGGGGCGGCGTACTTGAGCGTAAATGCTGAAGGAGAAGTCTATGCTTGCCATCGCCTGATCGACGATCCCGCCTTTGCAATGGGGAATGTTCGCACTGGCCTTGACCAAGAATCACGAAGCAAACTGCTAGCAAGGATGCATGTCGATCGGATGGAACCCTGTCGAGGCTGTTGGGCTCGCTATTTGTGTGGCGGCGGCTGCTATCACGAAGTTACTCGCCGAGGTCGATTGGGTTGCGACTATATCCGAGGTTGGATTGAGTTCTGTATCAGCGCCTATGCCGAACTTTCGAGTTCAAATCAATACACCCATTTCAGTTAGGACCAAGAGAATGCCTGCTAACAATTCCGAAGCCAATGCGCTTAAGATTTTCCCACGTAACCTAACTGCTCGGGCAGACCATATCGTACGTGGCAATCCGACCAACAGTCGACCTGAAAGTGGCGTGCAGAACTGCTTTCCTGGACTAGAACTAGATCTCAGGAACATCGAACAAGTTTTCTTGCGAGGCCTGGTTTTTGAATACCATCGTGAGGATGGTGCGATTCTCTCACGTGTTGGATCTCCGATTCGGAGTGTTACATCCGAAGAGATCACGAATAGGCCGTTGTATCTATGGGCCATGTACGGACGGAACAAGACCGATGATGACGAGCCATCTTTGTGGGGCTTTCGTTCGCAAAACGGATTGGACGTATGGGCCAAGATACACGATCTCCTTCCTGGTAGAGTCGCAGTCTTGCTTGGACCTGCGCCTGGCTTTTCTAGTCCCTTGGATTCGGGTAGTGCAGAAACGCTGCTTCGTGCGGCTTACGACAACGGAGTACTTGGTGGAAGTGATGCAATTGTGGAGCTCGCGGTACGCGAAGAATCAACGAGTTTGATTCAGTATGTTGTTATCTCGCAAAACCGATCGGACTATCTCGATCAACAAGGTGTCCTGGCTCCCGATTTGTTTCCGCCGGGTGAGTTAACCAAGTCCCTGTGCGCACCTTGGGTCTACGACTTCCGCGATTGTGTTTGTTTCTATTGGGCGTCCAACAAGCCAGACATCGTTGATAGCGAAAACGGAAAACAATCCTTTGTCAACTTCCTGCGCAAAGTGAGCGACCGAACCGAGTCTCCCCCTCAAGACGTCACGCAGTATCGAGGGAGACGAAATCTCGAACTCAGTTATGAGAATATGGTCAACGGCTGGTGGGAGAAACTGCCCGTCGTTCTGAACGATCGGGAAAGTACTTCATTCTCCGTTGCGCCCACTCCTAGCTTGACCGAATACCTTACACGCGACCAAGTAATCGCTGAGCTAACATATCTTGCAACCGTAGAACATGCACTGATCGTCGAGTATCTCTACGCTGTCTATTCCACGTTAGCCTCCAGACTCCCACCTGCCGCTGATGCTGACGAGAATACGAGAACTATCTTTGCAGCGACAAACGAAGTTTTTCGAGTTGCCGTCGATGAAATGCGACACTTTCGGTGGGCTAACGAAGTTCTCAAGATTCTCGGTGCCCCGCCATCTGTGGATCGAGCCAGCACGATTGGCCAACCACCAACACCAGAATCAGGTCGAAAGCTCAATCTAACGCGGAAATACATCTCTCGCCCGTTTGCGCTCAAGCCTTTGACACGAGAAACTCAAGATTGGTTTATTGAAGTAGAAGCACCAAGCCAAGTTGCCAATCAAGATCTCGACGGTATGTATGTTGCGATTCTAGAAAGCGTCAACTTCCAGCCCGACTTGTTTCCTGAACGCGATCGAATACTGCCAGTCATCAAGCTGATCATTGATGAGGGGCATGGCCACTTCAATCGATTCTCGTCGGTAAAGCGATCACTCAGTAATCTTTCGGAATCCGACTACTTGCGCGAGCTTTCCACTAACCCTCCAACTCCACAACAAGAAAAGCTTCTCGACCTCTGTGACGCCTACTATCACTCGATCGAAGAAGTAATCCAGATAACTTTTTCGATTGGAGATCGTTCTGGCGGATTGCTTCTCAAAGCAGCTGTTCGAACGATGGAAAGTATGCATGAGGCCTCGTACTTGTTAGCATCGCAAGGTGTCTTACCAATGTTTCGAAGACCTCCGACTCCGCCAACTTCAACGCATTTTTCACGGCAGCATTCGCTTTCGATGCTCAAAGCTCGATCGGCCACTATTCAAGACTCCTTGCAAAGCCTGGAGGCCATTGGTTCGGAAGACGAAAAACAAATGGCGAATAGCCAGATGGCACGAACCGCCGCCCTATATCAACAACTCCAAGATATTGTGAATTCAAGCGATGATCGACCATGAGGATCTTGGTTCATGGACGTGGTGTTTCGGCGATGACTGCTGCTTGGATCCTGGCGGAGCAAGGGTATCACAATACCATCGTAGGCCCATCCTACAACCAGGACTTACAAGTAGCAATCAACCAAGATACGCTTAGATTGCTTAATGAGATCTTTCAAATCCAATTGCAAGAAGTACCAACAGCCCATTGGATCCGTGGTCGCCTTGTTGGTTGGAACGGAGAGTCAGATGCGGTGAACGAAGGGTCGCTTTCAATCCGCACAGGCGCGCTGACCCATGCATTGGAAAGTCAACTGACGAAACGATTCAATGGTTCAGTCTCTTGGACGGATGAAAAGATCGACTTAGAA
This sequence comes from Pirellula sp., assembly GCA_021299695.1. Lineage (GTDB taxonomy): Bacteria > Planctomycetota > Planctomycetia > Pirellulales > Pirellulaceae > JBKCUI01. The sequence goes on from JAJTEK010000146.1 coordinate 6,445, forward strand.
GAGGCGACGTTCACGTTCGAAGCTAGTACAAAGTTGCAAGACCGACAATTCTCGTCACTAAGCTTCGGAAAGCGAGTCGCGACGATAGCTTCTGCGAGGATGTCGGATTCGAGCAATTTTTCGCGAGTTGAGCAGACCAAACTTGGTTGGCAATTCCTGTTGCCGACCAGCGAAAACGAGGGAAAGCTGTTTGTGATCGTCGCGAACCCGGATCTGTGCCCAAAAAGCTGTGTCGAAACGGCGGTCCAAGACAGTTCCCTTTGCTCCATCGTTCAGTCGGTCGAAGACATTCAGCCCTGGGTTCTCGTTGCGCCAAAACTTTCTCAACCACTTGTTACTGCCAATCGTATTCGAATTGGTGAAGGGGCCTTCTCGTTTGACCCAGTCTGCGGTGATGGTATAGGTTACGCAGTTCGGTCATCACTGCTCGCAACCACGACATTCTTCGACTTAATCCGAGGTGAATTTCGAGGACTAGAGTACTACAGAGCACGTATCTTGAAAACATTTCAAGCACATCTACACGGATGCGCCAACGTCTATTCGGGTTGGTCCGCAGATGGATGGGCTGGCGAATTTGCAGTCACACTAAAGGGACTAGAATTCCTGAAACCCATAGGAACGAGAAATTGATTGCGTGTGATCTCGTCGACAGTCGATTATTCAAATCCGAATTTGGGAACAAGAGCTCATTAATCGAATCCCGGCAAGTAATCAAGTAATGCGGTTACGGACTTCTTCTCGGATATAAACGGTTCGTTTTCGATTGGGGGATTGTCTTTGAATCCATCCATAGCTGCTTGATCTTGAACCCAAGAATTGTCACAAATATGCCGACGGATCGTAAGAGGTTCTTCCTTCGGTAGGTCTGGGATTGGTTGCCCATGAAATGAACATTGCTGTCGTCAAATACCTGTGCAGCAAGTCGGCCGATGCATCGAGTGATCCGTCAAGTGAGTAAGTTTGCCCCAATGCCAATGCCCGTTAGGGCTCCTCAGCTCTCCTCTGACAGTTTCTTGAATGCACCGTTATCGCCCAGGTGCCACCGACGAAGATTTACATTGCTTCTGGGCTAAGTATTTTCCGCCAGCAGTGCTTGCTCTTCGTACGGAGCAGATTGCTTAAGTTTCGGCGTCAGCAGCACCTAAAGAAAGACGCTGACTATTTCACGCCATGCAGCACGCTGCTCTTCCCAATACAACATAGCAGCGATCGGGCGGAGCCGCTTCTCGTGGATCTCGGGCTTGCCCTTTGTCGCTGGAAGATTGAGCAGGGCTTCTTGGATGTCAGGCGCGAGTTGGTTGAGGGCCATGATCTGGCTCATGCGTGGTTGGGTAACGTGACCCCGGCGCGCCAGCTCGATCGTGTCGGACGCTTCGCCTGTACGGAGCATTTCGTCGAAGCGGATGGCCAGCGCCATCAACTTGGAGATACGAGGCACGCGGTTGGTGGGCCTTGGTCGCGGTGGTTCCGCGTTGGGATCGTGGGGACGAATCGCGATGCGGCCTCGTGAGGCGATGCTGACATTTAGTTTGCGTTTGACGGTGACCATTAAACCTCCTGTGATTGTTGTTCCAGCGTTTCGATACCGCTGGCGTGGAATGAAATCGCGATCGTGCAATCGCTCTGGTCGAACTCGACCTTAGAGACCAGTAACGCCAACAGTTGCGATTGCTCTCGGCTCGTCAGTGCGTCCCAGATGCGATCGAAGTCGATGAATGCCTCTTGGATCTCTGCTGTGTAAGCGTACACCGGCCTGATCGGCTTTTTCTCAGCGCAGGACCCGCTTGCGGGTAGATTCAAGGTGCGTTCTTGTTTCTATCCCAGTTCTCAAGGAGATCCTGCTTATGTCTCGCTTACCGTCCTCGAAAACCGCAAAAATTTGGGCCGAACGTATCGCCCAATGCGAACGATCCAATGCTCCCGTCGCGCAGTTCTGCCAGTCGATCGGCTGCTCGCCTATGTTTTCATCGAGTGGAGTCGTACAGCGCGATCTTTGGGGGCGACGGACTGGAAGTCCGTCTTACAGCGCGTACGACGGACTTCCAGTCCGTCGTACAAGGCTTACAGGTGGATCAATGGGCGCGACGGACTGGAAGTCCGTCGTACAAGGCGATCAAAACGTAAACTCGCTGCTAAGCCTCAAGCAACCGCCTTTCTGCGTGTGCAAACATCGGATTCCACCAAGGACTCTCTCGAGATCAAACTCCCCGAAGCAGGCGAGAGGCATGAGGCGATAGGCGTGAGGGAACAGCCGCTTACTACTCACCACTTACCACTTACCCCATACGTCGCCCTCCGGGCGTTTAGACGTGTTGGGTGTGCGCCTAAGTTCGGCGGCTTACGCACACCGTAAGTTCTTGTGCCGCCCTCCGGGCTTGATGAATGCAAATCTGTGTGGATCGATCCGTCTGTATTGCTTTAGTGGCCATGTGTGGCCGTTACAGCCAAGCAGCCTTACGCGCGGTCGGCCCGCTCAACCCCCCCGCCCCTTACTCCCCCGGCCAAAGCCCAGGTGGAGAAGGGGCGCCAAGCGG
>JAJTEK010000147.1 GCA_021299695.1 Pirellula sp.
GGAAGCTTAGCGTCGGACGCTTTCTCCATGGCACGTTGCTCGAACTCCCGAAGCTCCGACAAGACCCGGGCTCGCTCGATCTCCAAGCCCCGTTCTAGCCGTTCGAGCTCCTCGTCGATGACCTCGCGCTCCCCATGCGAGAACCCCTGAAGCGAGGCCGCAAGACGATAATACGACTCCGAGCTGATCGGATCAAACTTGTGCTCATGGCACCGGGCGCACTGGGCCGTTAAACCCAGGAAAGCTTGGGACATCGTTCCAATCTTTTCCTCCAACTCGTCCTGGACGGCGATTCGCTTCATCCGATCGCTCGAGCCTACTACCGTGTTGTGAACCCCAGAGACCAAGAAACCCGCCGCTGCAATGCCAGCGGCGCCGGCCTGCATCTGATCCCCAGCAATCTGCATCTGGACAAAACGATCATAAGGCATGTCTTGATTGAGGGACTCGATGACCCAATCCCGATAAGGCCAACTGTGCAGCCTCGGGAAGTTCCTCTCGAAGCCATCGCTCTCCCCGAAGCGAACCACGTCGAGCCAATGCCTTCCCCATCGCTCACCATAAGCAGGGGAGTTCAAAAGCTCATCGACCAACACCCCATAAGCCTCATCGCTTGGATTGCGTTCAAATGCCTCAATCTGTTCGAAGCTCGGAGGCAAGCCGATCAAGTCATTGAAGACCCGTCGTAGAAGGGACCTGGGAGATGCCCCCGGATTGGGCTTCAATCCATTCGAGCGAAGTTTCGCCAAAACATACGAGTCGACCATGTTTCTTACAGGCCAACCTTCCTCGATATCGGGTTGAACCTCCCCGATTCGGATCGGCAATGGACTCGGTGCGAGTTCGCGAAGCGACCACCAATCGTATCCGGCACGGTAGTCCGAGCTGATCCCGAGCCGATCGATGGGCTCGGCGGGCAAGCGGGCTCCTTGAGAGACCCATTGGCCCAAGAGTTCTTTCTCCTTGTTGGTCAATTTGACCTTCGGGGGCATCTGCTCGGTCGAAATAACCTCCCATAGCTTGCCGGTCTCCCAGGTCTTTCCCAAAACATCGCCGGAATCCGAACCCCGCTGCAACCCACCGCTGGACGTCAGGTCCAGTCCCCCGGCAGGGTCGCTCTGGCCATGGCATTCGAGGCAACGGCCCGCCAGCAATGAAATAATCGCTTGGTCGGACTTCTGCGGACTCTCCTGAGCAAGTTGCTGGGCGGCTTGCTGGGCAAAGAGCCCACTCGAGAAGAGTCCACTCAACAAGAGTCCAATAGATCCAATAGATAGGTGTCCACGGATAACGAAAATCAAACCCAGTGTCCAAAAGGCTCGCATCGGCGTCATTGGTCTTGTCCGTCTGTTCGAGGGCATCTGGGTGAAGAAATCAGGGGAAATTCGTGTCCGCGGAAGTTCCTCAGCGAAACCTCTTCGCACAAAAAACAACCGTCGCCCGGGACCATCCAGTATACTGCTTTTGAAGACTTGCCGCTAACAAAACGCCACCTATCGATGCAAAGGCGATCTGATGAACCAATCCCCTTCGGTCCACCCTCTGGATCGCGACGACGACGAATCCGAATCCAAAAGCCAATCGACCCAACCGCGATCTTTCAAGCAAACGCTCTTGTTGATCATCGGGATCGCAGGTGCCTTGAGTTTCACAATCACCCTCTGCGGTGCGGTACTGATCAGCAACGCAGAGAACTCCTCGGGTGAGGCACTCGGCACATTCCTTCGGATCCTCGGTGGCGTCGGTTTGATCAGCTCCTGTATTTCCCTGGTCGCAGTGACCCGAGGGGCTCAAATCCATCGATTCGTGGGGAAACGGCCAAAATCTAAACCCAGAGGCCAATCCGATTGGATGTTGCTTCTGAAGTGGAACATCTTGGCCTTCTTCCTGTCGATACCGCTTTTGCTATTGGCCTACCTGATCCTCGGAACGAACAGAACCTTCTGGCTACAAACAGTCCTCTGGCCCTTCGAAGCGGCCCTGATTGTGACCCTAGCTGTGGTCTCCCAACGGGAGTACCGCGCCTACTGGATCGGGTTTGCAATCATGATCGCCTTCTTTGTCATGGGATACGACATGAATGCCTACCTGATGTCCTTTCTCGATGGAACGGGCAACTCTTCCTTTTACACAACAAACGGCGTGTCGAACTACCAAAACCCATTCCGAACCTTCAACCCCCAACGCACCATCACTCCCATGCCGCGAGGTGTCGCAGGAGGCAATGGCTCGGTAGACAAATTGGCTTTTTACCACATCTCCAGGCTCGCTTGGGCCATGCTCTCGGGACTTCTGTGCAGCAGCATCGTGTCCTTCATCCTGCCGCCCTCCAAAGCCACAAGCGAAAAGCCCGGCGAGGATCCAACGAAATCCGAAGGCCAACTGCTATCGACCAATCAGGAAATGCTATGATACGATCGAATAGAATTTCACCGCACGCCATCGGCTTGCAAAGGATCCTTTTCCACAACGCGCCGGCTCATGCCTCAATCCATCCTCAGAAGCACCCTCTTGCTCGGCCTGTTGGTCATGACGCTCGCAGGTACCTACGCGATTGCTCAGAAGACCATCCGTAAACCCGATCGAGCCAAGCCCCCTCAGTTCCAATCGAATGAATTCTCCGGCGTCTTTTTCGCCGATGCCCGCTCCCAACTCCAAGGCCAACCCTCGCTCGGGTCCGGAGCCCAAGCATCCTCGACAGACTCAGCGATGGCCACCGCCGACGATCCGAGCCAAGCCGAACCGACGGCCAAGGGAAACGATGTCTGGAAGCAACTCATCAGCGGCCCGTCGATCGAGGACCTTGTCAAGGAATCCAAATCCCGCCTCGATGGGATCATCACGACCCCCGCGAAATTCGCAAGCGGTGGCTATGGCGATGCTCGCCGCGAATTCACCCTGCTGGGCTCCTTGATGGGAATCATCGCTCAGTACCCCGAGGAGATCCGCTGGAAAGCCTCCGCACCCTACGCCAGGACCGCCTTTGCTCGCATCGCAGCAAACTCCAAAGTCGGAACGCAGCCGGTCTACAACGAAGCCAAACTCCGGCAACAAGACCTTCAGGACCTTCTCAAGGGAACCAAACTCAACGGCACGGCCGAAGAAACCCCTTGGGCCGATACCGCAGACCGCGGCCCCACCATGCAGATCCTCGAATGGGCTCTGCGCGAGAACCTCGCTCCCCATGCGAGCAACGAAGACAACTTTACTAACAACCTCGACGAAATCACCAAATACGCCGAACTTGTCGCCGCCTACGGTCAGATCCTTGGGCTCGAAGGAATGACCGATGCCGACGATGAAACCTACGCCCAATTCGCCGCCGCCATGCTCGCAGCCGCCAAAGAAACACTTCAAGCCGTCAAAAATAAGGACCCCGATTTGGCCCGATCCGCCGTCGCCAAAATCGACCAGTCCTGCAACAAATGCCACGAGACCTATCGCTAAAACCATGGGCATTCGATTCAGTTGCCACCTCTGCAACCATCCCTTGCACGTCAAGGACTACCAAGCCAGCAAAAGGGGCAAATGCCCCAAATGCCAAGGTGCCTTCAGAGTCCCACCCAAAGACGCCGACTTCTCCCTTGCCATCGATGAATCGGCAAGCTCCATCAAACCGACGAACCTTGGCAAACCCCTCTCCCCATCCGACTCGCAGATCGCACCCCCGACGGCCAAGCCTAAGGCTGCTGTAGAGCCTAAGTCACAGGTCCAGGCAAAAGCCAAAAATCCACCTGCAAGTCTCCCGAAGCCAGCCCCAGAGGCCAACGGCCATCCGAGCATGCCGCCGAGCCTATTGCCCCTGATCGACTCGCGATGGTACGTCCGGCCCCCGAGCGGTGGGCAATATGGACCGGCCACCACCCAAATGCTCCTGGACTGGATCGCCGAAAAACGAGTCACCGCCGATGCTCTCCTATGGCGAGAGGGACTCGATAGCTGGCTCTCAGCCCGCGAACTCGTACCCGAGTCCTTCGGCGGTTCCTCGGCGATGGCACTCAGCGATCCCCCCCCAGCTCCCGTCGCTAAGCCCACACCCCCGACGAAGAAAACATCGGGCAATATCGCAACGACCGGGCCTGCAAAAGCGCCTGCAAACGCGCCTGCAAATCCAGTAGCCAGCGACCCGGTGCAGCCGGCTGTACCCCTTGCAAAAAACCAAGTAGCCATCGCCGCGAAAAAGAAAAAACAAGTCAAGCGTCAATGGATGGTCCTGGGCTTTTTGGCAACCATGGCACTCTGCTTGGCCTCGGCACTGATCGTCATCCTGACGCGCGGACTATGAGCAAACTCTTCCCCCATCGCCCCAACGATTCGCAACGCTATGCGATCCTCGGCGCTACGGCGATTCTTCCAGATCGATGCATTGAAAACGCCTACGTCGAGTGGTCCGAAGGGTTCTTGACCCGAATCGGTCCTATGCCCAAAAGGATCCCCAAGTCGATCGAGTCGATCGAGGCAAGCGGATCCTACATCGCCCCTGGGTGGATCGATATCCACGTCCACGGCGGTGCAGGGGCCGATTTCATGGACGGAACGCTCGAAGCGATCCAGACGGCTTGCCGATCCCACCTCAAGCACGGCACGACCACGATTTTCCCAACCACCACGACCGGTTCGCACGAGTCGATTCTTCGCATGATCCAAGCGGTCGAGGCGGCCAAGCGCTCAGCCGATGCAAGCCTGCCATCGATCGAAGGGGTCCACCTCTATGGACCTTACTTCACCCCGGAAAAGTCCGGTTGCCACCGCAAGGAAGCATGCAGGGCTCCAGTACGCTCAGAGTTCGAAGAGTATTTCCGAGCAGGTTCCATCGCGATTGCAACCTGCGCGGCCGAACTCGATGGCTGCGCTAACTTCTACCGCTACGCGAAAAAACAAGGCTGTTTGGTCACCTGCGGACACTCCAACTCAAGCTGGAACGAGATGGCCGCTGCCCACAAATGCGGAATGTCCCACGTCGATCACTTCTGGTGCGCGATGTCCTCGGTCGCCTCAGTCCGCACCCGACTTGGAACCCCCATGCAAGGCAGCATGCTCGAATTCGTCCTGGCTCACCCGACGATGAGCACCGAAGTCATCGCCGACGGATACCATCTTGCACCCGAGCTCCTCGAGTTCGCTTGGCAGATGAAAAAATCGTCGATGCTCTGCCTCGTGAGCGATACGAGCAGAGCCTTGGACATGCCTCCAGGCAAATACGCCTTTGGGCATCCGGAAGAAAACGTTTGGATCGAAAGCACGGGCAAAGTAGGACTCAGCCCCACCGGGGGACTTGCAAGCTCCGTCGTCGCCTTGGACCACTGCGTGCGTCACATGGTGAAAGTCACCAAAATCCCGCTCTGGGAGATCGTCCGCATGGCGACCCTGACTCCCGCCGAAAGGACCGGAATCGCCGAAGACCGCGGAAGCCTCGAGGCGGGCAAACGGGCCGATCTGCTCTTGCTCGACAAACGGCTCCAAGTCCAAAAAGTCTTCTACACTAGAACTGCACAATAGCCCTAGGACATTCATTCCGCCCGAGGCGATCGCCTACCGCCGGACCACATTCCGCCGCATCGCCTCGGCAACCTCTTCGAGGATCGTCAAGCGACCGCCGTAAGTCCGTTTGAGATTCTCCTCGCTGAAGACCTGCTCGATGGGCCCCCAGGCTACTGCGTGAACATTGATCAATAGAACGTGATCGAAGTACTGAGGCACCGTATGCAAATCATGATGCACGACCAAGATCGTCTTGCCAAGATCGCGTTGCTGGCCGAGCACCTGAATAATCGACTGCTCGGTCGCAGCGTCGACGGCCGCGAAGGGTTCATCCAAGAGCATGATATCCGAAGATTGGACCAAGGCCCGGGCAAGAAACGTTCGTTGCTGCTGGCCACCGGACAATTGGCTAATCTGCCGATCCTTCAGATCCGCAATCCCGACGCGTTCAAGTGCTTCGATCGCTCGCTGGCGATGCTCGCGCCTAGTCCTGCGAAACCAACCGATCTCACGATACATCCCCATCAGTACCACATCCAGAACTGTCGATGGGAAATCCCAGTCGACACTCTCGCGCTGAGGGACATAGGCGATGCGATGACGCTGAGGCCCGATAGGCTCTCCAAGGACCTGGATCGACCCACTGACCCTAGGCACCAACTCCAAAATCGCTTTGATCAACGTGCTCTTGCCAGCACCGTTGGGACCTACGATCCCGCCCAAGACCCCTCGGGCAACCGACAAATTGATCTCCCATAACACCGGCTTACGTTCGTAGGCCACCGTAAGATCCGAAATTTCAATCGCAGGTTCTGTATTCATATCGAGCCATTTTAGGCTATTCGGAGATTTGAGTGGGCAATCACTGATTTCCTGCTTTTTCGTACTCAGTCCGCCGCGGCGGACGGTACTCGTACTCGATTGCTTGAATCGACTAGCGTCGAACGCCCTATTCAAAGCACGTCCGAAAATTGGCAGTCGGGACATTGACCGGATCGGTCTCGGAGACGCTTTTCGAGTACGAGTACCACTTCGTTGAGTACGAGTACGATCAAGAGCATCCATTTTTGGATGGTATAATACCTGAAGAAACCTACTTTACGTTACTATTTAGTATAAGTTTTTCGGGCTCGGTACCCCCGAAATTCGCCAACCCGCAGGAATCGATCGCCTTGTCTAAGCTGTACTTCTACTACTCGACGATGAACGCAGGCAAATCCACAATCCTGCTGCAATCTAGCTACAACTATCGCGAACGGGGAATGCGCACGTTGGTTTTCGGACCGGAAATCGACGATCGGTTCGGAAAAGGAAAAGTCAGCTCGCGGATTGGACTCTCCTCCGATGCGATCCCCTTCAGACCCGCCGATAACCTCTTTCGAGTCACCCAACGCGAACACTCCGCCTCCTGCATCCACTGCGTCTTGGTCGACGAAGCCCAATTCTTGACCAAGGCCCAGGTGCGCCAACTCGGCGATATCGCCGATCGACTCTCCATCCCGGTGCTCGCCTATGGCCTTCGGACCGACTTCCAAGGCAACTTGTTCGAGGGCAGCCAGTACCTGTTGGCTTGGGCCGATAGCCTTACGGAAATCAAAACCATCTGCCACTGCGGCCGTAAAGCGACCATGGTCCTGAGGATCGACCCCGAAGGCCGCCCGGTCCGCGACGGCGAACAAATCCAAATCGGTGGAAACGATCGATACGTCACCGTTTGCCGAAGGCACTTCTACGAAGGCCTCATCGAACGATCCTCCGACCAACTCCCTTTCGAAGACCTCGGCAATTGAAACACGGAATATGACCAACCTAACTCGCATTCTTCTTTTGCTTTCGGCCCTCTCCGGTGCGATCAGCGTGGGCATCGGCGCCATGGGGGCCCATAGCTTGCCCAAGCGACTCCAAGCCCAAGGCTTTTCGCAAGAGCAGGTCGACAAGAAGCTCGATCAATGCGATCTGGCCACACGGTACCAAATGTTCCATGCCTTGGCGGTTCTGGTCCTGACCTTGAGCGGCCATGCCTCGCGTTCGAAACTGGCGTTAGCCGCCTCGGTCCTGATGCTCCTGGGCACCCTAGGCTTCTCGGGGGGACTCTACAGCATGGTTTTTGCCGACGAAATCATCCACTGGAGCATCGTCCCGATCGGTGGCTCGCTTTTCATTCTAGGCTGGCTGCATCTTGGAGCCTCGGCGCTCGGAAGCAGCTCAGTTACGGCTCCGCCGGGACAAGTCCGAATATAGGCTCTTGGCCTCCGTCGGCTTTACGCCAGCCGTAACATCTCTCATGTTTTTAGACTGGAATAAGGCAATATCCCGTTTTTCTTAACCACAGAACACACCGAATACACGGAAACAACTGCCGCCGAGGGCTTTGGCTCGCAGGTGAGCGTATGGGGACAGGGCAGGTGAGTCTCACCGCAAAGGCACAAAGGTCGCAAAGGAAACAGCCAAGGGAGAAAATCGCTGCCAGTGTTCGATAGGCTCTGATTCCGATCCTTTGGCGAGCTCGGCCCCAAACGCAGCATTCTGGCGGGCCTATTGAAGTTCCTCGCCGTTGGCTGCGGGTCAAACGAAATTACGCCTCGAGCGAACTCAAGTGGCACTAGCCACCTGTCGTTGACTAAACTAAGGCAAAGCGAAGACCGTTCCGGTTACGAAAGCGGCTTGGGTGACCGCACCTCGCATGCTCAAGGGAACCGGTCCGATCGACCATGGCGCACATGTCCCCGGTCGGTAATACCCCAAGGGATGTTGGCATTCGTTGGGCGGATGAATCCCCATCTTGTAAGGCAACATGGCCAAGTCTCCAAAGAATCGAACCGTCGAGACGACCGGCGTGACGACCGGGCTCCACTCATGCCCATACCGCTCTAAGGCTACATCCTCAAAGTACAGCGGCTTATTGCAAGCTCCCGATGCCTTCCACGTGAACGTCGAATCCGCAAAGAACCTCGGTGCAAAACCCTGATCACCCAACGGACAGGTCACCGGAACTCCCCATGCCTCAGATACAAACACCTGGTCGGCATCGCTGAGCTTACGCTGCAAGTAAGAGACCCGTTTGCCATCGCTCTGCTCGAGAACCACCGTCCCGTAGACGTAGTCGACGAGCTTACCCTCGGCAATGTACTCCCCTTGCTCGCCTCGCCACGTCCGAATCGGTGACTTGCTGACGAAGTTCTCTTTGGTCAAAGCTCCTGTGCGATCGGCGTTTTGGTAGACTTGAACATACTCCGGTGACGAGTCGAGACGGAAATTCCGGATGTCTGCCCCGGCCGCAAAGGCTCGCACCAAATCGCAATTGGCGACCGACTGATTCGCCCTCTTAGGCGGTTCTGGTGGCGAATCCTCATCGAGTTTGGCTGGCTCTCGCAACGTTCGATCCGAGGACACTCTCGGGTGGGTCAGGGAGTTTCCTGGGCACCGGTGGGATCGATAGCGCCGGAGGTTCCGATGGGATCGTAAGCGGCGCAGGTGCCGGCGGGATCGTAAGCGCCGGAGGTTCCGTTGGGATCGTAAGCGGCGCAGGGGCCGGTGGGATCGTAAGCGCCGGAGGAGCTTGAGGGATCGACTGCGGCGGGGACACTGGCAGGACGATGGGTTCGGAGGGTTGCTGGATCAGTAGACTCGAGCGAGGAGGCTGCGGACGATTAGCGCTGGGGTCTTGATACGCTGCCTGGGTCACCTCCGGTGCACCGGTCGGTTCGGACTTCGAGGCGACGCCACGTCGGATCGAGGGCTGAAGTCGGTTCGTTGGCTGGTCGACTTTCCGCCAACGCAGGACCTCGGATGGCTTGGTCGACGCACTTGTGCCGCCCTGCGGAGGACTGGTACTCTCTAGACGAGCTTCGAATGATTTAGCAGGCGTGAGATTTTCCCGAAGCGGGTTGGTTTGGAAGGGTGTCGGTGACCAGCTCGGAGCTTGATTGGCCCTCTGGAGACTCGGTGGGCTCTGGATCGAATGGCTTTGGGCCGAGGCTCGGTTCGATTCGCAAGGCAGGAGCGAGCCGAGCGACATCAGGCCGACGGGAAGGGATAAACCCCAGCGGAGTAGCCCAGCGAGCGAGTTCCTCGGTTGGCAAGGACGATCAGTTCTCGCCTGCTTGATGGACCTCCGGACTGTAGTTGGGTGCTTCTTGCGTGATGGCAATGTCATGTGGATGGTTCTCCCTAACCGTCGCCGCCGATACTTTGATAAATCGAGCTAAGGACCTTAACTCCGAAATGGATTTGGTACCGCAGTACCCCATTCCGGCGCGTAGTCCGCCTACCAATTGGTAGACATAGTCGGCCAATGGACCTTTGAACGGCACTCGCCCCTCGACCCCTTCGGGAACCAACTTTGCGAGTTGATCCTGGCCGCTTTGGCGATAGCGTTCACTCGACCCTTTGACCATCGCCCCGAGCGATCCCATCCCCCGATAGGCCTTGAAAGTACGGCCTTGGTAGAGGATGGTTCGGCCTGGGCTTTCGGCCAGTCCTGCGAACAAACTTCCGATCATCACCGTTTGGGCACCTGCGACCAGGGCTTTGACGATGTCCCCCGAATAACGGATTCCACCATCGGCGATCGTCGGAATATTGGCTTGCATGCAAGCCTTGGTCGTTTCGTAAATTGCGGTGATTTGCGGGACTCCTACGCCGGAGATCACGCGTGTAGTGCAGATCGAGCCAGGCCCGATCCCCACCTTGACCGCATCTGCGCCCGCTTCGGCCAACGCCTTGCCCGCTTCGAACGTCGCAACGTTCCCGGCAATCACGTCGATGCTCCACTGACGCTTCAATTCTCGGACCGTCGCAATGACGTTCGAGGAGTGTCCGTGAGCGCTGTCGACGACCAGGATGTCCACCCCGCGTCGAATCAACTCTCCGGCTCGATCGTAATCGTGAACTCCGATCGCCGCTCCGACCCTCAAGCGACCCAGTTCGTCCTTGCAGGCCGATGGGTAACTTTTCATCTGGTCGATGTCTTTGATCGTAATGAGTCCGGTCAGATGGTATTGATCGTCAACCAGTAAAAGTTTCTCCACCTTTTTATCCGTCAAAATCCGCTCAGCTTCGCTAAGCGATACATTTCCCTGCGCGGTGACCAAATTCTCGCGGGTCATGACCGAGAGAATCGGCTTGTCGCTCGATTCGAGGAACCGCATATCGCGTCGGGTCAAGATTCCCACGAGCTTGCCGCTGCTCTCGATGATCGGGATCCCTGAGACGTTCTGCTTGCGCATGACGTCTTGGGCTGTCGAGATGCTGTCGGTCGGACGGAGCGTTACCGGATCGGGAATGATGCCATTGGCCGACCGCTTGACCTTGGTCACCTCGGCGGCTTGAGAACCGATGTCCATATTTTTATGGATAATCCCCAATCCTCCGACTTTGGCCAGCGCGATGGCCATCTCGCTCTCGGTGACGGTATCCATGGGCGAGGAGATCAGAGGGATTTCCAAACGGATTTTGGCCGTAAGTTGGGTAGAGACGTCGACTTGCGACGGGAGAATGTCACTGTACCGCGGTTGGATGAGCACGTCGTCAAACGTGATCCCCTCACAGGCGATCTTGTCGTCCATAGATGCGTTTCCTGGGAGAAATATTAGAAATCCTGGAAACCGTCGTAGTATCGCGAATTTGCTAGCTTGTGCAACCCGCCTCCAAGGAGTCCCAAGCCCAGGATTACGAAAGCTAAATGTTAAACTTTACCGCTCAGGCTGACTCTTTTGGCTGAAGAAAGGTTACCGAATGTTCCGATTGTTCCGATGAGACACAGGCCCCCACCAACGGCCCAACCCCCTCCGAATCCAAAGGAACGGAAAGCGTGAGCAATCGAAACCAAGACAAAAATCAGTCGAATTCCTTCTCTGATCCTGCTTTCGGGAGGCATTCATGCTTCAAGCGTGCCGGGTCCAGTGCATGGTTCCGCCATGTTTTGCTTCTGACGGCGTTCGGATCAACCGGTTTATTTGCGATCGACGTGGCAGTGGGTCAAGCTCCCCAATCGGGAGTCGGATCGGCGAATTCAAGGCCTTTGACCCTTCCGCCCAGTGCCCAGCGTGGGAATCAGGCTCAGATCCAGTCGAATCCCCAGGTTCAAATGCCGGCATTACCTGCTAGCAACACGGCCAGTGCCCCGGCCAGTGCTGCCGATGCCAAGCTTCAAATTTATGCGTTACCGACCGAGGTGGTCGCCTATGTTGTGGCACAACTTCAGACGCAATTCGGAGCTGACAAGCGGGTCCGGATCACCACCGAACCTGAGACAGGTCGTTTGATGGTCTTGGCGCCTGAGGCGACGCAGCAACAGATCGCTATGTCGCTCGGAGCGATCAGCAAGCAAGTCAATCCAGCTTCGTCGGATATCACTGGGCGTGTATTATCCAACGCGGTTCAGACCCGCGAGTACAAATTGCAGCGGGTCAGTTGGAGGGAGCTCGAGGATGCCGTCACGCGGATCGCTGGTCCTCGATTGACCGTATCGACGACGAACAATGGCGAATTGGCTCAATTGCAGATGGTCACCGAAGCTGGGCCTCGCGAGGTCATGACGGTCGACCGGCGGACCGACACGGTTCGCATGCAAGGTAGTCCGAAGGACGTTTTCGCATGGACTCAAATTGTCTCGGCGGTGGATTTTGCCCAAGCCGACCCGCAGCGTCCGACGCAGATCGTTCCGATCAATCCGGCCAGTCCCGAGCGGATTGAAACGGCGCTTCGGCTCGTCAAGCTCGCATCGTATCAACAACCGCCGCAGGGGGATCAAGTCACCGGGCAGGTTCCTTTGAATCCCGATGAGGACAATGCACCGGGGATGGCTGTCGGTTCGCCCGAATCGATGGGCAGCGGCACGGGGCTCATTGGGGACGTCGACATCTCGTTTGTTCCTGAGAGGGGAATTGTGATCGTCAAAGGTGGACGACGGGACGTTCAGCGCGTCTTGGAGGTCATCGAGCAGATCAAGAAGCAGAGTGCCGAGACGACTCCCGAGATTGAGATCTATCCGCTCAAGCATGTCAATGGCGTGGCCCTTGAGCCGATCCTGCGGGATTTGAATGACAAGGTCTTCACACCCCGACAGGGTCAGATCAGCCTTTACGCGCTAGGGCAGCCCAACTCCCTGCTCCTGATCGGTCGTCCCGAGGCTCTTACAGCGATCAAGGAACTGATCATCAAGCTCGATCAGCCCTTGGACCCGAACAATCAACTGCGAGTCTTCCGACTGGTGAATTCTTCGGCCGTAGATGCCGAGACGTTGGTTCGGAATTTCTTTAGTGAAACGACTCCAGGCACCACGGCACCTGCCAACACATCGGCGTTGACCATCGGCACGCGGGTCAAGGTCATCGCAGACTATCGGACCAATTCGCTCATTGTGCAAGCCTCCCCGCGAGACATCGCCGAGGTAGCCAAGTTGATTTTGGAGGTCGATGTCGAGTCGACGTCGGCGGAAAATGAGATTCGTGTCTTCCCGATCAAAAACGCCATCGCATCGGAGCTTCAGCCGATCCTTCAGTCGGCGATCACCGGCACGGCCAGTTCGGGCACAGCAGCAGGTGGCCAGCCCCAACAGGGACAAGCCCAGCCAGCGGCGGGGAGTTCGAGGGCTCCTTCGAGCCGTCTGATGGTTGTGCCTCGCGAGGGCGAGCCGGTCAATTCTGGGATTCTCGCTGGCGTGACGATTACGAGCAACCCGAGCATTAATGCTTTGGTGGTCCGAGCCCCTTCGAAGAGCATGCCGTTGATCCAGGCTTTGATCGATCAATTGGACCAGTTGCCTTCGGCCGATGCGAGGATCAAGGTTTTCCCGGTGGTCAATGGGGACGCGACGAGTCTGGCTTTGACGCTCCAGCAGGTCTTTGGATTGCCCGCTACAGCAGGCGCATCGACGACCAGTGCTGCAGCGATTGGCTTGCAGAACCTAGCGGCCTTGACCGGGGGTGGCGAGAGCACCTTGGTACCGCTTCGGATTTCGGCCGACACGCGAACCAACTCGATCATCGTATCGGGAGCGGCCTCGGACTTGGAGGTCATCGAGGTACTCTTGTACCGTTTGGACGAAACCGGCGGACAGCAACGCAACAACGAGGTGATTTGGTTGCGCAATGCCAATGCGTCCGATATCTTCACCGCACTGAATAATTTGCTAAACACGCAACGCAACGTCATCACTCAGCAGTTGATCTCTGGTCAGGCGATCAGTCTTTTCGAGCGAGTCGACCGCGAGGTGTTTTTGATTGCCGAGCCATCGACCAACAGCATTGTCGTGAGTGCCACACCGCGATACATGCAGCAGATTCGCCAGGTGATCGAACGGCTCGACCGCCAGCAGCCGATGGTGTTCGTCGAAATGCTCATCGCCGAGGTTGTACTCGATGACCAATTCGAGTTCGGAACGGAACTCGGATTGCAAGACTCGTTGCTCTTTGATCGCAACAGCGCTTCGGGTGGTACGCTGGGAAGTCCGGTCTTCAACGTGCTATCACCTGCCTTCAACACCGGCAGTCCGCAACGCCGTCCGCAGAACGTCGCGGGCCAAGGTTCCTCGGGGTTTGCCCTCGGCAGGACCAGCGACCTGGGTTACGGCGGATTGGTGTTGGCAGCCAGCAGCGAGTCGGTAGGCTTGCTCTTTCGCATGCTCCAGGATGCCAACCGCGCACAGATTTTGGCAAGGCCGACACTCACGACGATCGACAACAACGTTTCGGTCATCAATGTTGGACAATCGATCCCGGTCCTCGGGGGAACCTCTGCGAGTGTTGGCTTCGTGCAGCAGAATGTCAACTATGTCAATGCAGGCTTGACGCTGCAGATTCAACCGCGAACCAACGAAGATGGTTTGATCAACATGATTGTCGCCATCAGCCGCGCGACGATCGATCGGGCCAATGGTCTGGAGATTGCAAGTGGTGGAGTGGCCGGAGGAACGACGCTCACCCCTGCGTTCAATCAAACCATCGCTCAGACGAGAGTGACTGCCTACGACGGCCAGACGGTTGTCATCGGCGGGTTGATCACCAAATCCCGCGCCTCTCAGTCCAAGCGGATTCCATGGCTTGCAGACATCCCGATCGCCGGTGCCTTGTTCCGGTTCGACAAAGAGACAGAAAACCGAACGGAGCTTCTGGTGGTCATGACCCCTCGCGTCATCAATTTCAATGATGCGAATAAGTTAGACATGATCAAAATGACCGAATCGTCTCGCATGAGTTGGTGCCTTGCCGATGTTCTGAATATCCATGGCGACAAGGGACTCTCGGCGGGCAATGGGCTCTGGGGTCCTGCGACCTCTCCGACGATCTTCCCGGACGAAACTCCGACGGTCGATTATGAGTCGAATGAAACCAGGATCATCCACCCGAATATGCCTTCGGAAATGCAGATGCACTCGGAGCCGATGCAACAGCAGCCGATGCAACAGCAAATGCTCCAGCCCATGCAACAACCGATGCTCCAGCCTATGCAACCCGAGGCGATCGAATCGCAATTGTACTTGGGCGATCCGAACACGAGCATCCCATCGAATCCGACCTACCCCAACGAAGCTTCCTCGACTCGGAATCCTCGCAGGAGTCTGATCCAAGGCAACGGCTCGACCAATCCACCAACCCAAAGATGAAAGCGAAGATAATGACCAAAGCAACCTATCGATGTTGTGTGGCCACCTGCTGCTTGCTCATGATTGCAACGGCTGGATGCTCCACGCTGACGGGCCCAAAAAACACCAAGAACAGCAAAAAGGATACGAGTTGGTCTCTCTTTAAAAAGAAAGACTACCAAGTTCCCCAGAGCATCAATGTCACTTGGACCTACGACATTTTCACCAAAGAGGGCAAGCCACCGACGCGAGGGTTTGGGGGACGTTTGTACTTTTACAACGAGAAGAGCCAAGCCATTCCGGTCGAAGGCGAGTTGACCGTTTACGGGTTCGACGACACCGACCGCAGCCACGATGGTTCCTCGATCGAATCGGCTGACAAGCGATTCCGCTTTACGGCCGAGCAGTTCACCTCCCACTTTTCCGAAAGCGAACTGGGAGCTTCCTACAGCATTTGGATTCCATGGGATGCGGCTCCAGGTACGCAAAAGAAGATCATGCTAATCCCGACCTTCAAGACCAAGGATGGACCAGTGCTTCGGGGCAACGCGGCGACAGTATTGCTGCCTGGGGTTGTTGCTCCCGAGGGCGAGCAGCGGGTGATACAAGCCTCCACGCAAAACGGAGTGCAGAGAGCCTCGCACACCAGCAGCCCGCCTGCTGGAACCGCACTCGG
>JAJTEK010000030.1 GCA_021299695.1 Pirellula sp.
CGAACCAATATAGCAATCAGCCGTATCGGTCCGCAAGTTACGGCCAAGAGCCTCGGTCAACGATCGGTATCGCCGCAGTTCAAACAGCCATCGAGTACGAGTACCGTTTCACTGAGTACCGCTTCGCTGAGTACGAGTACGACGAAATCCGATGCGATGCACGAACGACTCCCATTGACCGTGTGCGAGGAGCAGCCTTTTCACAAGTCAAAAGCTCTCGATCGAGCACTTCGGTCCACGAATTTCTTCGCTCTTCTTCTCGTACTCGTCCTCGATTCGAACCAATATAGCAATCAGCCGTATCGGTCCGCAAGTTACCGCCAAGAGCCTCGATCAACGATCGGTATCGCCGCAGTTCAAACAGCCATCGAACCTCTGCGGGTTGATCTTTGATGGGGTCAGTCTTCGATATAAATTTGCGAAGGGAGTCCGGCATAGAGGATATTTCCGTCTAGATCGCAGACCAGGGGTTGGAGTCGAATTGGGCCAGAGCCGAGCAGATTCGGATCGAGTTCGAATTGTCCTTGTTCGTCGTGCTGGGCCTCGAGGGTGTTCCAGTGGAATCGAAGTCGGATTTGGGTACCTTCTGGAATCTTCGGCACTTTGAGTTTGAGGCGTTGGCCATCTTTCCGGGACCATCGTTTAGGAGCATCGAGCGACACGTGGGTTTCTTCGGGGCCGGCAAGGACCCAGAGGGATTTTTCCCATCGTGTTTCGATGGGTTTGGGGCCTTTGGTGATGAATCTCCATTCGTAGGCACCACGATCTTCTGGTGCGACATCGATGGTGAGTTTGCTCATAAAGTTGGTTTGGGTTTGGATTTTCCCATCGATGAGCCAGGTCAATTGGACCGAATCGCATGAGTTGTCTTCTTCGCTCGGAAGGAATTCGAGGGCGATTTTATCGGTGAGGCTTTGGCGATCTTTGCAACCCGAGAGTTTGAATCGCGGGGGGGTGGCATAGGGTTGGCAAAGGGGATCACCGAGGATGAGCAGTTGGTAGGGGCTTTGGATGGAAGCGTAGAAGGATTCGGCGGCGGTCAATCCTTTTGCGTAGTGGGCATGTAGCGAGGGCAGAGGGAATTTGAATTGGAGGGCGTAGGGTTCGGCGACGGTACCCGAGGCGGCAGCGGCTCCGAAGCGGAGCAGTTCGGTGGCTTTGGTTTGGCTGCTTGGGGTCATCACACCGCCGAGGCTTGTGAGGTTGTCGGCGAGGCTTCCTGGTAGGAGTTTTGCACCGGATCGATTCCAGTCAAAGTCCGAGACGCCGAAGGTAATTCCTGCGACGGAGCTTCCGACGGGGGGGAGGACCGATTCGATGATTTGGGTGTTTTGTTTGAGTTTCTTGAGTTCATCGATTGCGATTTGGAAGTTCGGTTCGCGGGTGGTGGTCCGAACATCGCTGGTTTTGGAGAAGAAGAAAGTGCCGCTTGGTCGGGTAAAGTCGGCTAGGCTACTGCGTTCCAGGTGGGTGATAGCTTCGTTGAGTGTCAGGCGGTTGTTGGCCGTATGGCTCAGGACCATCGACAGGAGGTAGGAGACTCCGTGTTTTGGGTTGGTCGATTCGGTGCAATTCGGGGCGAAGAAGTTTCTAGCTTCGAAGCCTTTGGCTGGTAGGACTTTGAATTCTTCGTTGGGGCACTTTGAAACGATGCGTTGGAATTCTTTGTCATCGCGGAGTGCGTCGAAGCTTGGGTCGTCTAGGATTTCACTCCGGTATCTCCAGCCTTTTCGGACCGCATCGTTTAGTCGGGCGATCGCTTTTTTTGAGTCGCCGGCCATCGCCCATTGCCGTGCGGCTAGGAAATCCAGGGGGTAGCTATTGGCCGATTCGCTTCGGAGTTGATCGAGTCTTTTTGCGGCTTGTTCGTTTTGATCTTCGTCGATCCATTTTTGGAGTTCTGCGATAGATTCGGGGGTCCCTTGGAAGATCTTCAATAGCGAGGCAGCATCGTGGGTGGCGTACCAATTCGAATCGGGGCCGATGTAGGACGGGTCGTTTTGCATGACCCATCGGAACAGGTAAGTCATGCCATTGATCGAGCCGGTAGGGGTTAGGACTTTGGGTAGATCTTTGACGATTTTCAGGTCGCTCTGGAGATCGATTGCCGTCGGTAGGTCGCAGGAGTAGGCGACGCCTTGGATGTGGTTGGTCAGTTGGCGTGCTTCGATTTGTTCGATCACAGGCGAGAGGATAAGTTTTCGAAAATCGTCGATGGAGATCGAGTTGGAGTTGGGAATATCGTTGAGGATGACCACGTTGCGGGCGGGGATGTCCCGGAGCAGGCAGTAGTGGTTTGCAAGGGTCAGGGAGTTTTGAGATTGGCCGTTGACCACCAGGATCCATTGGCTTGCCGAGGTACCGCCGAGGGCACATTGCGCAAGAAGCAACGCGGCGAGGTAGCAGGCAAGGAAGTGGCGGCAGGCAAGGAAGGGTTTGAGCATTTTTGGATTGGGCATGGGGTGTTATTCGACGATGAGTTCGACTGGTAGGGAGGTTGGGTTGCCGTCGACATTGCCTCGCAGGTGGAAGTCTCGGGTCGACTCTCCGGCGGGGATTAGCAGACCGTTGAGACCAATGTTATCGACAAAGCAACCGTGGGGAAGATTTCGACCGCTGTCATCGCCACCGAAGGCGATATCGCCGGCGAGTTCGCCGCGTTGGATGACGAGTTTAGCCGAGACGGTTTGACCGGGCCGGATATGGAGTTTTTCGATTGGGGGAGCATCATCGGGATCGTCTTTGCCGACGAGTTTGAGGGTCATGGTCGGTTTTGGGTTGACTTTGATTTTGATTTTCGGCTTTTGTTCGGCGATGTGTTCGTGGATTCCGAGTTGGCATTTGGCTTTGAGGGTGATTTCGAATTCTTTGGGCAATTCCGATAGATTGTTCGACAGTGCGCGGATTTGGCCGATGGCTTTGAGCTGTCCTTTTTGGATCGTCAGGGGTTGGATCACTTGGATTCCATCGGGAAGATCTTCGAATTCGATTTGGACATTTTCGTCGAGGCCATCGAAGCGGTCGATCGAGACGATGAATTCTGAACCCACATCGGGGCGAAGGGTCAGTTCGTTGGTTTCGAGTTTGAAGTTGAATCGGGGGTTCGGAGGCACGATGGAGAGTCGGTAGCGGTAATCGGGACCAGATTGGCCTCGGGTATCTCGGAGTCGGATGAGGAAACGTCCGTCGTAGGGGGTGTGGAATTCGATGTTGGAGTCTTTTCCTGACTTGCGCAAGGGGTCATCATCGTTGGAGTAGAAAATAGGAAAGACTGGCAGGCCGTTGGAGACCGGGGGTTGATCGGGAGCCAGTTCGCGTACAATCCAGGCCGGTTCGTTCAGAGCGTGGGCGATCGGCGAGGTACCGAAGTAGGTGAAACGGTTGCCGAACCCGGGGTAGACTTTGAACCCTGAGTCTGGGCCGCGAGGATAGAGCCAGAGTCGGACGACTTCGCCTCCTGAGTAGAGCCATTCGTTCAGTTGCATGTCTTCCCATCGATGGAGTCGGAAATCGTCGATCGACAGCGAGTCCTTTCCGCGGAAGGTGTAGTAGGATTCGCGGACGGCTTGGAGTCGTGTGCGGAGGATTGGTGTGGCTTGGGGGTCAGTGATTTCCAGGTAGCTATCCAAGGGGCTTTTGTCTTGTGCTGCGAAGATTCCGATCGACCAGACTTGGCCTTTTTTGCTGTCGAAGGCAAACCAGTCGCCTCCGTGGGCTAGGTCTTGTGTTTCGAGGGTAGCTTGGACTCGGACCGGTGGTACGACGAGTTGTGGATTTTGGACTGAGCGAGGACCGGCGTCGGATTCTTGGATCGTGGGTGGATCGGGCTGGATTGGGGATTGAGTGCTTTGGACAGGGGGCGAGGTGGCCGGGGCCACGGAGCGTTTGTTTTCTTCAAGGGATCGGATCGCATCGGCGATCGAATGCTCTTGGATGGAGCCTTCGAGGGTGGTCCATTCGATGGCCGTTGAGTCGTGGTTCCAGGCCAGGGAGCTTAGGAGTTCCTTCGAGGGTGGGAGATCTTCGATGAGTTGCCAGTCTTGCGTGTTCCAGACTTTGATGGTCCCGTCATGGGCTGCGGTGCATGCATAGAGGTGGTTTTGGGAGAGGGCTAGTTGATGGATAGTCGCTTCGTGGGCGAAGACCGAGTGGAGCATGGGGCTAACGGAGGGTTGATCGAGCGAGGGGAGTCTCCATTGACGGATCCGGCGGTCGGCGCCGGTGGCGATAAGGCAAACAGAGCGGTTGTTTTCGGATGGGTTGTTGGTCGTGGGAGGATGCAGGAATCGGACTCGAAGTTGTTCGGCTTCGCCTTGTCCTAGGGTATCGAGTCGGAGGCCTGAGTCGGTGCGCCATACTTTGATCGTTTCGTCGGCGCTTGCGCTAGCCAGGACATCGCCGGAGGGATCGAAGTCTAGGTCATAGACAGCGCCGTTGTGTCCTTCGAAGCTACGTAGGAGTTTCCCTGAGTTGTAGTCCCAGAGTCGAATGGTCCGATCGTAGCCTGCGGTGGCGACCCAGGGTTGCGTCGGGTGGAGCGCAGCGCAGTAGAGGATATCTGAGTGGGCTTCGATGGTTTTTCCCGGAGATAGGTCTTTGTTTAGGTTTGGGATTGCATCGAGGTCCAGGACCAGGACCACGCCACCGAGTCCGGGGATTCCGCCTGCGATCGCGGCGCGTTTAGCGTCGCGGTCCAAGCGGATTTGGGAGATTTTTCCGAGGAATGGGATCGAGAGGATACGCTTGGGATTCGAGGGTGTATCGGACCTTTCGAAGAGTTCGAATTGAGCGAATTTTCCGATAAGCGATCGGTGTGGGGTCAAGGGCACAGCGGCCGTGATCGCCGAGTTGGGTTTGGAGTTCGGAGCGATTCGTTTCCATCGGTCGGCAAGGGAGTTGGCCGGATCGCTCCCGAGGGCACCTTGTTCGATCCAACGCTTGATGGTTTCGATTTCTTCGGGTGTTGGTTGAGCGGAGTCTTCCGGGGGCATCTTCGGTTCATCGAGACCGAGGATACGTCGGAGGATGAGGGACTCTGAGGGTTTGCCTGGAACCAGTGCTGGACCGGAGTCTCCCCCGGTGATCATGGAGGCCAGCGAGAGCAGTTTGAGGTTCGACTCGGGTGCGTCGTGGCTATGGCAAGCGACGCAGTATTTGGCCAGGATGGGTTGGATCCGATCGGCATAGGGGTTTGGATCTGGGGTTGGCAATTCCTTGGGTGGGACTGGGTTTTCAGGTGGATTTTGGGCGTAGGAAGTGCCGGAGAGGACCATGGCCAGGAGGGACAGGAGCAAGCCGAGGAGTATCGCTTGCGGAATCCGCGTTGAGTTCAACGCGTTGGTTGGCCAGTAGGTTGGGTTGGTTCGAGTAGGCATCGGTTCAGCGGGCTAAGGTGGGTTGGGGATTGCCTGATGAGTATTGTCACAATTCTAACCGAGGATGGTTGTCATATCCGTCCTATGGATGCTATCTTAATCGGTTTTAGTCCTCATTATTCTGACACACCTTCCTTTGAAATTGGAGACTTTGCAAGATGGCACGACCTGTAACTTTGTTTACTGGCCAATGGGCAGATTTACCGTTGAGCAAGATGGCTCAGTTTACCAAGGATGCGGGTTACGACGGGATCGAGTTGGCTTGTTGGGGAGACCATTTCGAGGTCGACAAAGCGCACTTGGACCCTGGGTATTGCAAGTCCAAGCGGGATCTTTTGGAGAAGGTGGGTCTTGAGTGCCATGCGATCAGCGCGCACTTGGTCGGTCAGGCCGTCTGCGACCCGATCGACATTCGTCATAAGTCGATTTTACCGGGATACGTTTGGGGGGATGGGAATCCAGCGGGGGTTAATCAGCGGGCGGCCGACGAGTTGAAGAAGACGGCGCATGCGGCCAAGAAGTTTGGGGTCAAGGTGGTCAATGGGTTTACAGGTTCGAGCATTTGGCACATGAACTATTCGTTCCCACCGGTCCCGCAGTCGATGATCGACGATGGGTTCAAGTTGTTTGCAGACCGTTTCAATCCCATCCTCGATGAGTTCAAGGCATGCGGGGTACGATTTGCCTTGGAGGTCCATCCGACCGAGATCGCCTTTGACATTTACTCGGCCAAGATGGCCTTGGAGGCTCTGAAGCATCGGCCTGAGTTTGGATTCAATTTTGACCCGAGCCATTTGATATGGCAGGGGGTCGACCCTGTGGAGTTCATTCGGGAGTTTCCCGACCGGATTTACCACGTGCACATCAAGGATGCGAAGGTGACGCTCAACGGCAAGTCGGGGATATTGTCGAGTCACATCAACTTTGGCGATTCGCGTCGAGGATGGGACTTCCGCAGTCCGGGTCGAGGTGGAGTGAATTTCGAGGAGATCATTCGTGAGCTCAATCGCGTGGGCTATGAAGGTCCTTTGAGTGTCGAGTGGGAGGACAGTGGGATGGATCGGGAGTTCGGGGCCCGCGAGGCGGCAGCCTTTGTCAAGCGGATGGATTTTTCTCCGAGCCACCGGGCCTTTGATTCGGCCTTTGACAAGGAGCAAGCGTGAGCGTGATTGTCGAACAGGCCGAGTTGCTTTTTGATCCAGGAAGTGAGTCCTTGAGGTTCCTTCCTGAGGGGCCTTATCCCTTGGGTTCCGACCGATTTTCGTGGGTAGCGATCCAGCATGGAGCTCAAGCGACGGTAGGATCGTTGAACATCTACGATGCGAAATCGGGGGTCAATCAGAGCTATGCTTTGGCGGGCCGGCCTGGCTTTGCGTTCCCCACCGATCGCGGGAATTTCGTGATCGGTTGCGAGCGGAGCGTCGGGATCTTCTCCCCGATGGATGGGAGTTGGAGGCCGTTGATCGATGGGGTCGATTCTCATGTCCAAGGGACGATCATCAACGACGGCGTGGTTTGGGATGGGAATTTGATCTTTGGCACGAAGGACTTGGAGTTTAAGACCAAGAAGGCGGGTTTGTATCTTTGGCGTCGCAGCGACCGCAAATTGATCCCCTTGCGAAGCGATCAAATCTGCAGCAATGGCAAGGTCGTCTTACCGCGTCAGGACGGCGCGGTCGATTTGTTGGATATCGATTCACCGACCCGCAGGGTGGTGGCCTATCGGCTCGACATTGCCGCCGGGACTATCGACGAGGGTCGCTTGGTGGTCGATCTAAAGGATGAGCTTGGAGTTCCCGATGGGATGACGATGAGTCTCGATGGCAAGAGTTTGATCATCTCGCTGTACAATCCTGATCAGGCCGCCTTTGGGCGAACGATTCAGGTTGGAATAGCCAGTGGGCTCTTGGAGCGCGAGTGGCATACAATCGGTAGTCCACAGGCGACCTGTCCGCAGTGGGTTGTGTTAGGTGGTCAGTTGGTGCTAGTGATCACCACGGCTGTCGAGCATATGTCGAGCGATCGTCGAGTCGGTGCGCCCAATGCGGGATGTCTTTATCGATGCGTGACAGGAATGTTATCTCAGGATACGGTTTTGCGCAATTTTCTGCCGGTTTTCGAGGAGCCAATCTGACGAAGCGGTAATAGCGATTCGGGGCGAATTATTCTTATCGTTTTGTGTGGATATCAAATGATTCATGGAGCGATGATTGCCTTTTGTTCTATCGATGCGATGAGCTAGTCTAAAGATGTAATTTTTCGGAGGGATCCATGCAAGCACACGGCCTCGGCGCTGAGTGTTATCATGAAACGATCTCCGAAGAGATTGCCCCCGGAACAAATCGCGCGTTCTTGGGTTCAACACATCGAGTCACACGTAATGAAGGCAACGCCTGTGTCTATTGATAACGACTCCACGGAATTGGGTCTTGGTGAGGAACCTGGGTGCAGGATGCATTCGGATCCCGATGTAGCGCTGATGCTGCGCGTCAAGGAGGACGACGCGGTAGCGTTCGAGTACCTCATCGATCGTTTTCAGCGAAAGATCATTCGGTTTATGAATGGGTGGACTCGGAATGCAGAGTATGCCGAGGATTTAGCCCAGGAGGTATTTTTGAGGATTTACAAGTCGCGAAAAACGTACGTTCCGACCGCAAAATTTTCCACTTGGTTGTATAGAATCGCGCACAATGTGGCGGCCAACCATGTTCGGGACCTGTCGACTCGCAAGGAATATCAGTTGTCCAAGGCTGAAAATGGGTCGACATCGGGTTTGTTGCTCGAGAACATCGCCGTTTCTTCCAGTGGTTACCAACCGACGAGAAACATGGATCACCAGGAGCGATCACGCGTTATAATGATCGCCTTAGAGGCGCTCGGAGAGCGCCAAAGGACGGCAATTTTGCTCAGTAAGTTCGAGGGGATGAGTTATCAAGAGATCGGCGAGACGATGGGTTTGACCGTCCAGGCGGTCAAGTCGTTGTTGATGCGAGCACGGGTTAACCTTAAGAATCTTTTGGAGCCTTACTTGCACGAGGGGCTTGTACCTGGAAGCGAGCCTGAATCCGATGTTGACGATTGACCGTAGTCACGAACGACCTGGGTGATGCAAGGACTTTGTAAGGGAATGGAATCGAGCAACCGTTTGAGCGGGGAAGGTTTTGGGAAAAGAGTATGAGCGACCGCGATTCGGACGCGATCGATGAGGAGCTGACGGCGTACCTTGATGGAGAGTTATCGGCCGAGGATTCTGCTGCGCTTGAAGGAAGGCTCGTAGGTCAGGAGTCGCTTCGCATGCGGCTGGCCGAACTTCGGAAGGCTTACGATTTGCTCGACGAGTTGCCTGAGGTGTCCCACAGCAAGAGTTTCACGCAGACGACGATCGAGATGGTCGTGGCCGATGTGAAGCGTTCGGGGGTCACGGCGGCGATATCCCCCGAGAGCCTTGGGGGGCCGGTCTCGATTCGGAAGCGTTTTGAGCGATGGTTTTCGATGCCTTATGCGTGGGGCCTACTGGCTCTTGCCTTGGCGATCGGTGTTGGGCTTGGGGTGACCGCATCGCGACTTCAGGGGAGACGGGAGTTAGGACGTTTGGATTTGGCTTCGAACATGCCTGGGCTCTACGATGCCGGGGAGATTGCGGTGATCGAGGAGCTGGCCAGGGATCGGGAGTTGATCGAGTACTTGCAGCAGCATTTTCGAGATGTTTTGATTCCGATGGTACCCAGGTCGTACGATGAGCGGCGGAGTTGGGTACGGAGTCTCAATTCGATCCAGATGGCCAAGTTGGACGGGGCACGCGAATTGGTGGGCAAGTATCCGCCCGAGGTGCGAGAGCGACTCGAGGCCGTCCAGGAGCAAATCGATTTGCAGTCCAACGCCGAGGATTTGAATTTGGCGGCCCGCATGGTCGGTGTGGTGCTCGACACGATGCCCACGAGCAAGCGTCGTGTTTTGGAGGAGCTCAAGACGGCCCCGAGGATTCGGTTTATTCAAGAGCAGTTATCGTTTCGTGCAGCGATATTTTATGCAGCGGATCTTCAAGGGACCGATGCTGAGGTCCTCGACGAGTGGAGCAAGACCATGTTGCTCCCATCGATTATGGCCAACATGCCCTTTTTGCGACGCGAGACGGACGTCAAATCCGCGTTGATGACCTTGAACTCTGCGCGGCCTGTCGAAGAGGGTTTTAGGCTCGACAATCAGGATGCGTTGATCAGCGATTTAGCCGGTCGGCTCTCTTCGTTTCCGAGGCGATTGCTCGAATCGATCGACCAGAGCGATCAGTTGCTTGTGATTTCGACATGGATGATTCCCGAGGGGGTCAACAGCACATCGCGGTTGTTGGAGATCTACGAGCGGCAGCGTCGAGAAACGCAGGATGAAATCGATTTGTTGGATCCCAAGGAGATTCGTAGGGTGTTAAGAGAACGCAGTCGCCGGCCTGGGAATACGAACCGTTCGAATCGTTAGGCAAAGAGAATCGATGCATCGTCGCGAACCGATATGGTTGGAGTTCACTCGCAGAGCCATGGCATGTCAATTCGACGTGTTGCTTCATCCCGAGCGTCCTGAGCATGGTCCGGAGGTCGCCGTCGAGGCATTGGAGTTGATCGAGTGGCTCGAGCGGCTCTTGAGCATCTACATTCCAACGAGCGATCTTAGCCGATTGAATGCCAGGGGACATGAGACTTGGGTTGATGTCTCGTTGCCGGCCTTGGAGATGCTTGAGTTAGGGATGCAGATCCATCAGCAAACTGCGGGTTGTTTCGATATGACGGCGGCGAAGCTGTCGGAGGCGTGGGGTTTTTCCAGTCGTCGGGGGCGTCTACCCGGCGAGCAGGAGATTGCCGAATTGCTCTCGAGGGTTGGATCTGAGCAAATCGAAGTGGATCGCCAGGGGCGACGGGTGAGGTTTTCCGGGCCGGTGGCAGTTAATCCTGGTGGGATCGGCAAGGGGTATGCGATCGATCAGGCTGTTTCGATGTTGCGGAATCGGGGTGTCGAGGATTTTGCGATCCATGGCGGCAAGAGCAGCATCAGCGCTTATGGCAAGCAGTTGTTAGAAGGTTCCGAGTCGGGTTGGAAGATTGCGGTTCGTCATCCGGAGCAATCCGAGCGGATTCTAGGAACGTTGGTCCTGAGGGATAGGGCTTTGGGAACGAGTGGACCGGCCAACCAGTTCTTTTATTTTAAGGGTCAGCGGTACGGCCACATCATCGACCCGAGGACAGGCTGGCCTGCGAGGGGAGCGATGAGTATCACGGTACTGCATCCTTATGCGGCTTGGGCAGACGCTTTGGCGACGGGATTGTATGTCATGGGAGTTCAGGGGGCCTTGGAGTTTTGTGCCGCTCGACCTGAGGTCGGTTTTCTGGCGATCTTGCCTGGGGCTAGGGATGGAGAGGTTGAGATTCTCACGAGCAATCTCGAAGAGGGGACTTGGATTCCTAGTTTGGGAACTAGGCCGGGCGATCCGGGGGGTGTTGAATCAGTGTAAGCGGAAGTGCGCAAGCACTCCGGTGAGTGGTGGAATATCCTCGATATCGCAATGTTTTTCACCGGACGGCTTGCGCCGTTCCGCTTTTAATTCAACGCCATTCGGGCCTGATTCGGGGGTTTATCCGGGGAGTCTGCCGCTTTCGAGGGAGTTTCGGATGGAGTGTTTTTCCTGTTGGTAGAAGCTTCGCAGCAGATCGGTGGAGATTTGAAGTTCTTGGCGAGCGTCTGCAAGGGACCGGCCACCGAGATTTTCGATTGGGATCAGAGCGATGTCGGGGATTCCCATCGATTTGCCGGCTTGGACTCCTAGGTCGAAGACTTGGAGTTTGGGGCCAGAGATACGGAAGGGTTCGGGGTACCAATGGGCCAGAGCCTGTCGCATTAGGATTCCATCGTCATCGCGGTATTTCGAAGCATTGCCCATGGTAAACCCGATCACGAACGCTTCGTCTTGGTCGAGCAGTCCGCGTCCCAGTAGGATGTGAAGGACATCATGGCGTCCTAGGGTCACAGCGCCCGGGAGTGCCGTGGGACTCGATGGATTTTCCAAGCGTCGTACGACTTCTGGGATATCTGCGTCCATTGCGCCCGGGAGAGCCGCGAGCCAGTCGCAGATTTTGCGATCGCTATGGGACAGACCCGGGAACCAGTGTCCCCAGTAGCGGGTTTGGATGTTGGAGTCGACTTTTTCACCGGCGAGTGTTAGGAAAAGCGAATCGGGATCGGCTAGCTGTGCTGCTTGGGAGAGAAACCCATCGCGACCGAGTAGACGAGAGTCTGCTAGGCATGCTTGGGTTTCCTGCTTGATGATTTCCAAAAGGAGATGGCCGAAGGCTTTTCGGGTTTGGTTTCCGGTTTGGTTTCTGGGGTTCTCGGCGATGGGGTGGAGGGACTCGAAGCGTTCGAGGGTTTGAGCGACCAGGGTGGAGTGTTCCCAGAAGGGTGTTTTGCCGGGCGTTTCGGCGTTGAGCGATCGTGTACGAAGGGCAGTGACTTCGAGATGGTCTTGGGAATCCCCGACGAGTTCAAAGCAGATTTGTCGGTCCCAAAGCAGGCACCAGTGTGCCGAGAGCAGCACGGCGTGGGGATCGAGATTGGCGGTCGCCGAGAGTTGGTTGAGTTGGTCGGTCCAGAAGACCGCATGGGATTCTGAACGCCAGGGCCGGGTCGATAGCATCGGTAAGATCCTTTTAGGAAATTTTACGATGCGGTTGGGTGTGGGCCAAGGATGGGAGGTGAATTATTGGCCTAGGGGATTTCCTCGGAGATTGAGTCTGTGGGGTTATCGCAGAAGGAGCATCGACTCGAGGGTTTCGGCCAGAGAGAGTTCGGGCTCGGGGACATCTTGACCGGCAAGGTACTGTCGCCAGGCATCGATATCTCCACCGTAACGTTTGCCGGTCAGTTCCCCGAGCGCTTGGGAGGCTTGGAATCGCATAGCGATATTCCGATCCTCGAGTTTGGCTCCGAGGAAAGGTTTGACCGCATCGGAGTTGTGGCTTCCCAGGGCGCGCGTCGCGGAGAGTTTGACGTTGTTGCTCGGATCGGAGGAGGCCATGGCCATGAGCGTATTGGTTGAGGATTCGGCTTGGGAATTTCGAAGGGTCGAAACGAGGGCCATGCGCACTTTTTCGTTCTTGTCGTTGGCAAGTCGGGTCAGGATTTCGAGGGCTTGGGGGTTTTGTTTGACAGGATCGAGAGTCAGGACCGTTTCGCGTCGGATTTCGGGGCTTGTTTCGCTTTTGAGCATTTGGCCGAGTTTGGAGATCCAATCGTTTTGTTCCTGCGGTTCCATCGAGGCGAATTGGGTGCGTAGAAGGCGAAGCTCTTCGATGCGTTCGGAGAAGACAACGACTTTCTCGCGGTCTTGTTTCCATTGGTTTTGGATGTAGGGGTTGAGTTTTTTGAGTTGGAAGAATGGGCCATCGATGCAGCCTTGCGAGAGGAGTGCAAGGACGAGGAATCCCGAAAGGGCTCCTTGGGGTGCAAGCCGAGGCTGGTAGGGCAACATACTCACCTAGGGAATCGAATGAAAATGGGGCACGATTGGGGAAGGCTAGGAGAGAGTCATAGCAAAACCCTCGGGTCGGACTCCAGACCAGAAGGGGACAGGATCGCTTGAGCAGTAAAACTTATGCTTTTTTTCCGGGGGGGAAAAAGGGGATAGGTTTTGGTTTCGGAGTGAAGATTTGCGGGTTGTATCGCCGAAAAGAGCCATAACGATCGTCTGGATTGTCCGGTCGGCAGGGTTGATCCCGTTTGGGAATACCTTGACGGCTACGGAATAGCGACCTAGACTTTTCGGCATTAAAGTCTAACTAGTAAAAGACTTAGGGTGCCTTGAAGCGCGGGGAATTCTGTTGTGACAAAGAAAGAGATCGTGAAAACGATTTCCGACGAGACGGGACTCAATCAGCAGCAGATCAAGCAGGTCGTCCAGAAGACGTTCGACTCGATTGTTCAGACGTTGGTGGAAGAGGGCCGGATCGAGTTGCGGAATTTTGGGGTTTTCCAGGTGCGTCCGAGGGCGGCCAGGAAGGCTCGAAATCCGCGGACGGGTAGGCAGGTAGAAGTCCCCGAAAAGTTCGTGGTGAGCTTCAAGCCTGGGAAGGTCATGGAGGAGCGGGTCAATGCCATAGGCACCACACCGCTTGCCCAAGCCATTCGCGACGCGGTAGCATCTGGGCAACTGGAGGTTGTGTCGGAGGATGAGGAGGGGTCTATGGTCGACGAGAGCCTGGGGGAATCGGAGGCAGGAACACAAGGATAGCTTGTTCACGGAGTGAGAACCGATGCGACGTCGAATACTAATGTGCTTGTTGTTGACGATGGCGACCGTACCGATGGTCGGATGTGCCATACCGATTTACTCCGCACTGCCTGGCCGACGGGCTGAGCAGTTGATTTTCACTTCGGAAAACCTCAGGGCGATGGTTCAGGAGTGGGAACGTTTTTGGTTTCTAGATCAGCCTGACCACATGAGTCCTTACAGGACCCATGGCGGGGTGATTTAGATCCATCGCCAGTCGGTTACTTGATTCCTTGGTGGATCTGGCCGGTTTGAGCGAATTACGATACCCTATCGGGACGTCGGTGCATCGGACAATACGTTGCACTTGTCGGCGGAGAGATAGATCTTCGGCGGGTCGATGCCGTTGAGTGATTGGGGTATTGTGATTCGAATGGAAACTAGAATTTCACTACGGGGGAATCTCCCCTCGAACTTGCGGGCGAACCGACGCGCGCGGCCTTGGGGTGTGACGCTCGTGGAGTTGTTGGTCGTTGTGTCGATCATGGGCATTTTGGCTGCGCTTCTGTTGCCTGCGGTGCAAAGTGCCCGCGAGATGGCTCGTCAGGCACAATGCCAGAACAATCTTCGTCAGGTAGGTTTAGCGCTTCACAACTACCATTCGGTTCTCCGGACATTGCCCCCTGGGTGCATGCAGTGGCGTCCATTCAATGGGCCGAGTTTTCTTAAGAACTATGCGTGGTCGGCGCTTATTTTGCCTTATATGGAAGCGCAGAACGTCCATTCGTTGGTCGATTTCGACCATCCTTTCGACCATCCGATCAATGCGGTGGCTCGCAAGACCAACGTAACAACCTATGTCTGTCCGAGCGTTCCGACGGTCGAGGGGAAATCGGGCAAGACCGATTATGGTGGGCTTTACGGACAGCGGATTACCACGCGTATCAACACCGACAACGGTGTATTTGTTTACAACCAGCCGTTCAAATTTCGGGACATACGCGATGGTCTGACGTTTACCGCGGCGGTAGCCGAGGACACGGGTGGTCCGGATGGCGAGTGGATCAACGGAAGCAACATCTTCGAGCAGTCCGGTGGGATCAACGATCCGAGGGCTTGGGCTATGGACAACGAGATCCGATCGCACCACCGCAACGGCGCGATGGTATTGTTTTCTTGCGGCCGAACGCTCTTTGTGTCGAATCATTGCAAGCCTCGGGTCTTGGCAGCGATGATCACAAGAAACGGCCAGGAGGACTGGACGCTTGAGGATTAAACGAAGCGTGTCGGGCTTCTCATCAGGTCGGCTCTTGCGAGTCGGTCGGAGCGTTTGGCTCGTTTGGAAGATCCGATGAAGATTCCTTGGCGTTGAGCCAGTTCGACCCGGCCAATTCGATCGAATTGCAGCGGCCGCAAGCGTTTTGAACGCAGTCGTTGAGCACGCGTTGGATCCATTGGTCGGCGATTTGGCGATCCGATCGTCCGTCTTGGAGTTCGAGCTGTTCGAGCCCCCAATAGTCAGGGTTACCCAGGAAGACCTTGACCGAAGTGGGCATAAAAAGAGGGCTAACGACCGACTTTCCCATCCGAGCGCCTTGGATCCAGATCGGTATCAAAGGTACGCGTCCGCGCAAGGCCACGAGTGCCGCTCCGGGGCGGACCGATATCCAATCGTGATCCGTACGATTGATGCGTCCTTCGGGAAACAGCCCCACAAAGCGGCCCTGTTTGGTCAGCTCGATGGCGCGTTTGGTCGACGCGGTGTCGATCCCTCCCCGATTGGTCGGGATGCATTGGAAGGATCGAAGCAATTGCCCTACCAAAGGGACTTTAAAGTACTCCCCGGCGACCATCCAATGGACCCGATCGCCAGCGGCCAGTTGGATAAAGCATGGGTCGACCGAAGAGCGGTGGTTGGCCACGAGTACAGCGCCACGATGCTTGCAGGTCCCGAAGTAGGGGTTTGTGTTTGCTGAGTTTGGCTCGAGCAAGTCGGAGGTATCGGCGATCAGGCATGGCGAGGGATTCCATTTCCCGGTCACTGGATCTTGTCGGAAGATTTCGGCTTTCCAGAGATAGCGGGCCATCAGGTAGATCGGCCCGTAGAGAATGCGTTCCCAGGGGGAGTACTTTCCGGGGCGGAGCAGCAGCCAGATCAGGAGCAATCCGATGGCGCCCAGGATTAATAGTAGTACGTTTAATGCCGTTGTGGCCATAATCAGGCTTTCGACCCGATGTGGCTTAAGTCCATATCGGATCATTGGTTAGGGAGTCTAGATTCCGACATCCGAATAGGGCGAGGGTCGATTTATCAATAAAAATGCTAGCAAATCACTCAGGTTTTTGGGGGTTGCCGGGAGAGAATTCGGAAAAAATAGGTAGTCAATCTGCCCTCCTTTCGGTTATTGTAGAGGGACATACTACCGCTCGAACCCCAGCCGGTCGGGAGGTGGGATGCTTGGACCATCGAAGCGATGTGAGAGGCTTTTTTTGGGTAGCAACTGAGTCTCGCGGCCACGGGCTCAGAGCGTCAACTTCCTGAGCAGAGGGGGTTGCCCGAGAAGTGCTCATCACGCACGCTCGAAGAGGATCGAACTTCATCGGTTCGGTTTACCAGCACGGCGCGTTGAATGGAATATCAGAGTGCATGCTGCGATGGAGGAAACGGTGGAATTGATGCCACCGGGACCTTGAAACCCAGTGCATCTTCCCCGACCGGCCTTTTTTTTCTTTTATGCCTTCGATCCACATCCCAGTACTCCTCGAACCGATTCTCCGCGAGTGGCTTGGGGGATTGAGTCCTGAGATTCCAGATCGTGCCCCGCTGGTGATTGTCGATGGAACATTTGGGGGTGGTGGGCATACGCTTGAGATCGCCAAGCGGCTTGGTTCTGGGGATCGGATTCTTGGGATCGACCGCGATCCTGGAGCGATTCGCGATTTTGTTTCCGCGCACGGTCAGTACCCACGCATTTCGGTCGGTGATGTTTTGGATCTTGGGGAGCGAGGTCGATGGGCTTTGGAGGACCTGGAGCTTCCTTCGGGTTGTCGCTTGACGTTGGCATGTGGTTCTTACTGCAATTTAGGGGATTTGCTCGAGGGGCTTGGGATTCCCCGGGTGCATGGAATTTTGTTGGATCTTGGGTTATCGAGCGATCAGTTAGCCGACATGCAGCGTGGTTTTTCGTTTCGGCTCGATGCTCCGTTGGATTTGCGTTTTGACATGACGGCGGGAATACCGGCTTGGAAGTGGTTGCAGCAGCGCAGCGATACGGAGATTGCCGATGCGATCTATCAGTTTGGTGAGGAGCGATTGAGTCGGAGGATCGCAAGGGCGATTGTCGAGCAGAATCGAAGCGAACCGATCATGACCAGCAAGCAGCTTGCGGATTTGATTCATCGCGTGGTGCCTGGTCGGGTGCATGGCCGGGTCGACTCGGCGACGCGCACGTTTCAAGCGTTGCGGATCGTGGTCAATCGGGAGCTTGAGCATGTCGAGGCTGGATTGGCCAGACTGCCAGGGTTTCTTGCGGCTCGCGGTTTGGAACCCACGTCGGCCGAGGCGTGCGGGGTTGAGCCGGCCGGTAGGTTGGCGGTCATCTCCTTTCATTCGCTCGAAGATCGGATGGTCAAAAATGCGATACGCGACGATTCGCGATTAGAGAATTTGACAAAAAAACCGTTGGTCGCCACGCAGGCCGAGACCGATGCGAATCCGAGGAGTCGATCTGCTAAGTTGCGTATTGCGCGACGGGTGTTGGAAACTTGAGTTCTGCCTAAGGGCACTTTGAACGGCTAACTTAGTATGAAACCACCGGATCGAGTATTGGGCGATACGCCAGAGTTTCCTGATCGGCGTGGTGGTTTTGGCTGGGGGCCTTGTTTATGCGTGATGGCGGCGGTGCTATGGAGCACGAGCGCTTTTTTTGCCAGATCGCCTGAGTTCGATCGATGGCCCTTGGAGTATCGCGGGGCGACGTTAGCCTTTTGGCGAGCGGTCTTTGCATTATGTATTTTGGTGCCATTGGTGCGCCGGGTGACATGGGTATGGCAATTGTTGCCCATGACGGTCTGTTTTGCGATGATGAACTGGACCTATTTGACGGCGTTGGTCAGCGGACCGCCGGCCAATGCGATTTGGTTACAGAATCTAGCGCCGGTTTGGGTGATGTTGGCGACGGTTTATTGGTTTCGCGAGCCGACGTTACGAAGCGATTGGTGGATGTTGGGTTGGTGCACAGCAGGGGTGTTGTTTCTTTTGGTCATGGAGATGAGTTATGCGCATGCGAGTCCATCGGATCGGTGGTGGTCGCCTTGGTTGGCTTTAGCCAGTGGTGTGCTTTATGCGGGTGTGATATTGTCGTTGCGGTCGTTGAGGCATTTGGATTCGGCTTGGCTCATCGCCTTGAACCATCTGGTGACTGCCTTGGTGATGTTTCCGTTGGTTTGGAGTTTTGGAGTGGCATATCCCACTGGATGGATGTGGCCACTTTTGGTTGGGATAGGGGTCTTGCAAATGGGGCTACCTTATTGGCTATTTGCGCAGGGCTTGCGAACGACCCCGAGTCACATCGCGAGTTTGATTACACTCTTAGAGCCGGTATTATTGCCGGTTTGGGTGCATTTGGTGCGTCATGGGGATGCGGACTATCGGGCTCCGAGTTGGTGGACATGGGTCGGTGGGTCGATGATTCTCGTGGGATTGTGCATAAGGTATTTTCCTCGTCGTGGAGCAGACGGTCATGAGTGAGACTTTGGATAAACAGCGTCAGGCGCTGCACGATGCATTTTTTGCGGACCGGGACCAGGAGCTTCTGGAGTTTCTTGGGCAAGCTGGACAAGAGGAGCAGCAGCACAGGCAAGTTGCATTGCAGCAGGCCGCAGGGGTCAAGGATCCCGAGGTGCTCAGAAGGCTCGAGCACCTTGGGGTGGGACCATCGGCGATGACAGCCTTTGCACTTTTACCGTTGGTCCGTTTGGCATGGGCAGACACGAAGGTTTCTCAGGGGGAGTTCGCAGCGTTGCTCAAGGCGGCCGAGGAGGATGGGATCGTCTATGGGACCCCATCGTACCGTTTGCTCAGCCGTTGGCTCGACGAGCGTCCTAGCGAGTCGATGATCGAGGCTTGGATCGCCTATGCTGAGGCGCTTTCCAGGGAGCTCGACGAGCCGAGTCTGGAGATTTTGCGCCAAGCGACGATCGAGCGAGCCAAGCGTATTGCGGAGGCTTCTGGTGGCATTTTAGGATTAGGGGATAAGACCTCGCACGACGAGCGCAAT
Organism: Pirellula sp.; assembly: GCA_021299695.1. Taxonomy (GTDB): domain Bacteria; phylum Planctomycetota; class Planctomycetia; order Pirellulales; family Pirellulaceae; genus JBKCUI01. The sequence goes on from JAJTEK010000030.1 coordinate 18,906, forward strand.
GCGTTGTTGGACTTGCAGCGGGCGTTGACCAAGCAGGCTAGAGGCTAGAGGCTAGATAATCCACAGTAGCTTGGGGCTCGGACCCGAGCGAGTCTGTTCCTGCCAATCTCGCAGGCGGGTCAAAGCCCCGCCTTGCGATTGAGGCCTCGCGTACGATCAGTAGTTTTGGTTGTTTACGGAGGTTGTATTGGGGATGACGATCGGTTCTAGGCCCAGCGTTGCGCGGGCTGGGTCGAGGAGTTCTCGTGTGCGGCTCGAACCGCAGCGAGAGACTCCCAGATCTCGTACGGCCAAGAGAGTAGCCAGATCGCGTACGCCCCCTGCGGCTTTGACTTCGACCTCTGGGGAAACGTGAGCCCGCATGAGTTTGAGGTCCTCGATGGTGGCTCCTGAGGGTCCGTAGCCGGTGGAGGTTTTGACCCAGTCGACGTTTAGTTCGCTACAGATACGGCACAGTTCGATTTTGTGGGGGTCTTTGAGGTAGCAGTTTTCGAAGATGACTTTGATTTTTTGGCCGGCTTGGTGTGCCAGATCGGTCAGCATCGCGATTTCGTCGCGGACGAAATCCCATTGGAGGCTTAGGACTTGGCTGATGTTCACGACGACATCGAGTTCTTGGCAACCGTCATCCAGAGCGGCGATTGTCTCGAGCCGTTTGATCGAGGGGCGATTTGCGCCGTGCGGGAATCCGATGGTTGTCGAGGATTTGACGTTGGAACCGGCCAACCGGATCGAGGCGCGTTTGAGGTAGTAGGGCATGATGCAGACGCTAGCGACATCGTAAGCGATGGCTAGATCGATTCCGCGCTCGAGGTCCTCGATCGTCATGGTTGGGACCAGTAGGGAGTGGTCGATCATTTTGGCGAGGTCTAGGTAGGAATAATTTGCCATAGCTTCATTTTCTGATTCTTGAATTGGATCGACCCGCTAGGGTATAACAGGCCGGAGAGCTTGGGTAAGGCTCCCCTGCCCTTTTGAGACGAAATTTCTACGAGGATTTTATCATGCGACCGCGATTTTTTGGGACCCGAAAAGACTGGCAAATGGCGGAAAGATTCATCGCAAGTCGCAGAGAGTTTTTGATGGCAGGCGGGAGTCTTGCGATTCTGCCATTGGCATCGCAGATCGCGCCCGGAGCGGTCCGATCCAGGATCGCTTGGGCGAGCGATCCGTTTTCGTTAGGGGTTGCATCGGGGGAGCCGAGCAGCAGTGGCATGGTTCTGTGGACGAGGTTAGCGATTGATCCGGTGGACATTGGGGGGAATCCCAAGGGGCCGATCGAGGTGGTTTGGGAGTTATCCGACGACCCATCGATGAAGACCATCCTTAAGAGTGGCAAAATCATGGCGACCGAGGCGTTGGGGCATTCGGTGCACGTTCAGGTGCATGGATTGGAGTCGAACCGATGGTATTGGTATCGGTTTCACAGTGGGGATGCGAGCAGTCGCATCGGTAGGACGCGAACGACTCCTGGATCCGAGCAGATGGTCGACGAGTTGCGGTTTGCTTTTGCCTCGTGCCAGCATTACGAGTCGGGTTTGTTTACGGCTTATGAGCACATGGTCACCGAGGAGCTCGATTTGATTTTGCATTTGGGGGATTACATCTACGAGGGGGCACCTGGTCGGAGTTCCTTGCGCAAGCACAACAGTCCGGAGATTGTCAGCTTAGATGATTACCGCAATCGCTATGGTTTGTACAAGTCCGACGAGCAGCTCCAGGCCGCTCATGCTTATGCGCCATGGTTGGTGGTATGGGACGATCATGAGTTTGACAACAATTGTGCAGGATTGATCTCCGAGGAGTTGTGGGTCGATCCTCGTGAGTTTGCACTTCGCCGCGCAAATGCGTATCAGGCTTATTATGAAAACCAGCCGCTAGGGGTTGGTTCGATGCCCATCGGTGCGGACATGAAGTTGTATCGGGACATCGCTTATGGAAAATTAGCGAGTTTTGCGATGCTCGATACTAGGCAGTATCGATCCGACCAGCCTAATGGGGATGGCGCCAAGAAGCTCGATGGGGGGGCGATGCATCCGAAGTCGACGATGCTCGGCTCGCAGCAGGAGGCGTGGTTGTTTGCGCATCTTCAGGAATCCGAAGCGCGTTGGAATGTACTGGGCCAGCAGGTGATGGTCGGTCGTGTCGGGCGCAGTTCGGGCGAGTCGAAGCTATACAGCATGGACCAGTGGTCTGGGTACGATGCGCCGCGCAAGCGGCTTTTGGGTCAGCTCAAGCAGATGGAGCAGGCCAATACAGTGGTCCTCACGGGCGATATCCATAGCAATTGGGCTAATGAACTCTATGAGGACTTCGATAAGCTCGATGCCGGTCCGGTGGCCGTGGAGTTTGTCGGGACGAGTATTTCATCGGGGGGTAATGGGTATGCCAAGAGCAAGCAGGAAGACGAGTTGTTTCGGGAGAATCCGTTCATCAAGTTCCACAATGCTGAGCGCGGTTATGTTTCGTGCAGGGTGACCCAGGGACAGTGGCAAACCTTTTACCGAACTGTCGAGTATGTCGACCGTCCGGGAGCGGCCCTACAGACCCGAGCCGAGTTTGTCGTCGAGCACAACAAGCCGCAACTGATGGGTTAGGTCACCATCGCATCGCGTGCAGGGGGCTAGCGAACTGGTCGGTCCATACCGGCCGGTTCGAAGCGGTGCTATCCGAGGGGCGGTTCGAAGGGGCCAGTTGGTCCCTAGCACCTGGCCAGGCCGGGAGGATTGCCTCTGGTGGGAACAAGAGCAACCAGCGGACTTGTCTGGTTGGAGGTTCAAAGGGTGAGAGTTTAGACTCGACCAGTAGGGGTTTGAGGGCAACTCGTTTGGCCGTAGCAAACAAGATCGGTGCGAGGTCTAGGTTTCGGTTGGTGATGTTCAGCGCCAGAATTCCTTCGGGGGCAAGGCGTTGTTTGTAGAGTTCGAGGGCTTGGGTCGTCAGCAGGTGGATCGGAAGCGAGTCGCTTGAGAAAGCGTCGACAACGATCAGGTGGTGTGCCGGTGTATCGGGTTTGAGGGTTTCGCGTTCGAGGAGTTTTCTGCCGTCGCCGACTAGGATTTCGGTCAAACCGCGATGGGAGCTTAGGTAGCGAAAGTGTTTCTCGGCCAGTTGGCACACTGCGGGGCTGATTTCGTAGTAACGCATGGAGTCTTTAGCGCGGGCATAGAGCGATAGCGATCCTGTCCCTAGTCCGAGCACAGCGACGTTCAGAGGTTGGGAGAAGTGGCTCTGGCACCAGCCGAAAGCCAGAGCGGCTCCTGAGTCGCTTTGGTAGTAGGTGGTTTGGTCTGGGTGCAAGGGACCCTCAAGGGGCTCAGTGCCATGTCGGATACGTCCGTGGAGCATGGCACGGATCCCTTGTTTTTGGTTTTCGATGACCGTCACGACGCCGTAGAAGTCCCTTTTTTTATCGATGCATGCTTCGATGCTTGGAGTCACAAGAAGCATTGACATCGAGGCCAGCAGAAGTGTTGGGCAAAGGATGGTCAGGGGCCAGTAGAACCGGCGAGTCATTGGGTCGTCGAAGAGTCTGGGGTATAGATCTCGGGAGTGGAACCAACCAAGAGCCAGGGCACCTAGGGCGATCCCTGCATGGAGTTCGTAATAATCGTTCATGCACCAAGGGGCGATCACCGAGGCGAACAGCGAGCCCAGCGCACCGCCCATAGCGATTTGCAGGTAGAAGCCGGGCATCGATTCAGACGAGGGACGCAGTCGGTAGATCAGTCCATGGCACGCAAGAGCGATGCAAGCTAGAGCTGCAATGCAGCAAGCGACCAGGCCGTACCAGGGGAGCCACAGTTTCAAGACGACGGCGCTCAATCCACTCAGGGAGCCAAGGTAAAAAAGGCCAGTTTGAACGATCCAGGATTGAAAGATCGGGTGCCAGAAGGCCAGCCACCAGGAGGCTAGGTAAATCGCAAGAGGGAGGACCCAGAGCCCCGGAACGATCATGCCAGCTTGGCTCGCATGGTTCGTGATCGCAGCCAGGACGATCGAGGAGCAAGCCGACAAGCAGAGGCAAAGCCAAGGATTTCTCAGTTGCTTTGCAGGCGAGGCGATTGGATCTCGGGGCAGGATGTCTTGGGAGCGTCGGGCAATGTTTAACGAGTGTAGGATCATCCCCAGGGCGAGCAAGCCGTAGAGGAGCATCCAGAGGTTTTGTTGTCTCGAAGAATCGATCGAAGGTTCGATCGCGATGGGGTAAAGCAGGCAGGCGGCCAAGGAACTCAGGTTGGCAAGGGCGTACCAAGCGTAGGGGTGGTGGGTGTGTGAGGTCCGGAAATGCCAAGCCGAGAGCAGCGAGCTGGTGCTGGCCATCAGAAGGAAGGGCAGCCCGATGCGCAGGGTCAGTTCCAGGAGGATCGCCAGGGTCGGAAATGCGGCGAGTTCGGGGAGGATTGCTGGGAAGAAGGCCAGAGCGGGAAAGAGGGTCGCAGAGACTGCCCATAGGGCTGCGTGGAGGGTGGCTTGGGCCGAGAGGCTCGTTTTTTTATCGATTTTCCAAGCGTAGAGATATCCGGCCAGCAGTGCGGTCTGAAAGAACAGCAGGCATGTGGTCCAAACGTGTGCCGTCCCGCCCCATTTGGGTAGGAGGGATTTGCCTAGGATGGGTTGGATGAGGAATAGGAGGAAGGCATTGCAGAGGATTAAGATACCGCTGTGCATTTGACGATGGTGAAATGGAGTGGGTGCCGAGTTGGTTGGGAGGGGGACTATAATGGGGCCCTTTCGATGAGGCCCCCTTGTGTCGGTAGCCGATCGGCCGTTGTTCGCCGGAGCATCGAGGCAGGCGGTCAGGTCCTAGTGTTTGCGTTACGATACCTTATTTTTGTCGCGAGATGGCATGATGGCACAGCAGAAGTTTTCTGGGTTGATACCTCCGATGGTCACTCCGATGACGGGCAGGGACCGTTTGGACACCGAGGGGCTTGGGCGATTGGTCGATCACTTGATTGAGGGTGGTGTCGGTGGGGTATTTGTATTGGGGACGACCGGAGAGGCGCCGAGTTTGAGTCATCGGATGCAACAGGAGGTCGTCTCCAGGACGGTCGAGTCGGTGGCTGCTCGGGTCCCGGTTCTCGTAGGGATCACCGACACTTCGTTTGTCGAGACGGTGCGATTGGCCGAGCATTCGGCTGCCAGTGGGGCGTCGGGTTTGGTTCTATCTACCCCTTATTATTTTCCAGCCGGTCAAACGGAACTTAAGAATTACGTCGATCAACTCGTTCCGCAGTTGCCACTGCCAGTGATGCTCTACAACATCCCTTCGCTGACGAAGGTATGGTTTGAGATTCCCACGCTGGAGGCTCTGAGCGAGCATTCCCAGATTGTTGGATTGAAGGATAGCAGTGGGGACATGGATTATTTTCAACGTGCAGTGGGGCTTAAGCGACTGCGACCCGATTGGTCGATCATGATTGGTCCTGAGGCGTTGTTGGCCAGGGCCATGGAGTTGGGAGCCGATGGTGGGGTCGCTGGGGGAGCGAATTTGTATCCGAACCTGTTTGTGAGTCTGATCGAGTCGGTTGTTCGAGGGGATACTGCAGGGAGTCGGTTATTGCAGCGGCAGATCGAGAGCTTGCAGAGGATTTACGACATAGGCAAGTACGCATCGAGGCACATCAAGGGGACCAAGTGCGGAGTATCGCTGCTGGGTATTTGCGACGATTTTCTGGCCGACCCGTTTCACCGATTTCGTCCTGAGGATCGCCAGAGGGTGGCCAAGGTGCTTAGGGAGGTCGAGTCGGTTAGGGACGGATGGCGACTCGGATATTCCGTGGGTCTTGAGCCGAGTTGATCGCGCGTTGGATATCCTCAAGTCCGTAGCAGTGCTCGATGAGTTGTGCGAACGGGAAGTCTCGGTGGTGCTGGGTCATGAATTCGACGGCGGCCAGTAGATCTTGGCTTTGGTAGTTATGGACGCCGTGGATCGAGAGCTGTTTGCGGACGATGGTTTCCAGGACGATCGGAGCAGGATGGGAGGGGAAGACGGCCCCGACGAGGATGATACGTCCCCCGGTACGAGCAAGGCGGAGGGCTTCGAGGGCCCCGTCGTTGGTACCGGAGCATTCCAGGACGACGTCAAAACCGTAGGGGATGATCGAGTCGTTTGGATCGAGCGTCATGGAGTTCGGTTCGGCAGTGCTCATCGCACCGAATTGCTTGGCCAATTGCCGGCGATGGGTGTCGCGTTCGATACAAACAATATTCCGGGGACTTTGTTCGTGGGCAAAAGCGCAGGCCGTCAGGCCGAGCATGCCGGCTCCTAGGATCAGGATCGTCTCTTGGCCGACGAGGTTTGCGGTACGGATCGCAGCGGCGATGGTTGCCGTTGCGCAGCTTAGGGGCCCAGCCGATCGCTCGTCGATCTCTTCGGGGAGTTTGACGATATGGGTTCCTGCCATGAGGGTGCAGTGGGAGGCAAACCCTCCGTGCCAAGCGCTGTCGTTTTGGACCTGTTGATGTCCGTACTTGTATCCTTGGATGCACTTTTGGGGCAGGTCATGTTGGCAGAAGAAACACTTGCCGCAGTTGGCGACGATGGTCCATACGATACGATCGTCGATGTTCAGGTGGTTTCCTGCCAGATCCGTGCGTGGGGCTAAGGGGCCGAATTGAACGATTTGTCCGACGATTTCGTGACCTAGGATCGCCGGAGTGTGTGCGTGCCGTCGGCCGCAGATGGTGTGTAGGTCGCTCCCGCAGATCGAGCACAGGAGGACTTTCACGAGGATCTCGGAGTTCTCTGGTGTTCTTCTCTGAGCGGTTCGGATTTCCCAAGGAGAGTTAGGTCCGTGGAACAAGGCAGCTTGGGATACTTCTTGTGATTCCTCTCTCATCGGGCTTTCCTTGAGTTGTGTGGTTGCTTCGTGCTCGTGCTCGTGCTCGAAAGGAGTTTAGCATTGGCACACAGGAGTTTGTCTCTGGATGTCTACTCCATTCCACTGAGCAATTCCGAGCATCCGAGCACGAGCACGAGCACGAGCACGAGCTAAATCCTGCATGGCCGGTTGTGTGGTTATGTGGATGGAGTATGGGTGTTTGGGGGTATTGGGAAATGGAAACAGGAGGATATAGGTAGGATAGGTAGAAACGAAAAAACCGCTGAGGGCCTTGGGCCGCTCAGCGGTTGCATGGTTTGAAAAGAGACCCCGCTAGAGCGGAGTTCGATCTTAGAAGAGCAACGCGATTACGAAGGGGTCTTCGTGGTGGTCTTCTTCACAGCAGCCTTCTTCTTGGCTACTTTCTTCTTGGTAGCAGCCTTCTTAGGAGCAGCTGCCTTCTTCGCAGCCTTCTTCTTGGCTACTTTCTTCGTCGCTACCTTCTTCGTTGCTCCAGCTTTTTTCTTGGCCACGGTTGTGTCCTCCAATAAACCAAACATGATGATTGTCGCGACACCTTTTGTCCGAAGCAGCAGACTCAAGGGATCGAACCCGACAACCGAAACAAAACGTCCTTCGCCACAAACTTTCGATCTGGTCGTATGACCTATCGATCCGTGACAGGATCGAACGTTTGAGCTATGGACACCATAGTTCCAAGTAGTTGTATAAAACTCGAACTTGAATGCAACATCTTTTCGACAATTTTTCCACAAACATGAAACGATTTTTTTGAGGATGTTGAACCTCAAAGGTTCTTATGGCTTGGACCCTAGAGGCCTTTGCGAGTGGATTTCAAAGGAAGATCTATCGTGCCTTAGCTTCGGTGCGATAGGCTTTGTGAGTATTGTCTTTTAGCGTATGTTCGCAAAAATGAATGCATGGTTTTGCGATTGCTTTTGAGCTTGGTCCGGTGTTTTACGTCGGGGGCGTAAGATCTTTTTTATCAATGAAAATTAAGGGTTCGCGCGGTAGATCGGTTCGTGGTCCGGTAGGTTTAACCGAGAGCGACCTCAGGGGTTTTTCTAACAAATCGTTGCGCTCAAGCCCATGGTGCTGCGCTTTGGATCGCAGGGTTCTGGCTTGGTTTTTTTCGATCGATCGAGGGATGCTTGAGCGATCGCTCTGCGTGCGCTGGAGTGCTTTGAAAGAGGTCGAGGACGGGTTCTTTCGAGGTCAAAATTTTTTTGATTTTTTTTTCCGCGATCACCATCCTGGAGGACCACCGAAGCGTTGCATGGCTTGCACATTGTTCATCGCGAGGGACAAAAACAGCAGTGCGTTGATCGGGCTGCCGCTTTGGAAGAACCACCAAGCGACGAGGAATCCGACGCCAGCGCCGATGATGTAGGCTTCGTTGTAACCGTCGGTCCTGCGAAGGATCGCAGCGGTATGTTGAACGACATGTCCCCCGTCGAGAGGATAGACTGGAAGCAGGTTCAGCAATGGCCACCAGATGCTTACGAGTATGTAGAAATTCAGCATTGCGTAAGTCCAGGGATTGCCGATGCTCAGGTCCCCTTGGGTCCATGGATTCTCGACGCCACGGGGTTTGATCCATTCGACGAAGTCTGCGGCGCTGGGGACAAAAACACCCATGGCATAGGCTATCGCTGCGACCAGGATCGCCGATACAAACTGGAGCAGTGGTCCAGCAAGTGAGATCACGATGTGGTCGATGTGTTGGAGACGGTAGCGAGCCCCTGATCGATTGAAGGAAAAGCCGGCTGTGGGGATGGCTAATCCCCCCATGTGGTAGAGCACGATTTGGGACTCGATCCCGTAGTACCGGAATGCAAGTGCGTGTCCGAGTTCGTGGACGAGTACCGAGACCATCACGCATGCGACCCAGATGGCTAGCAGTGGCGCGATACCCGGGGATTGTCCGATACGCGAGAAGAGCTGGTTGGCGCTCATGGCGATGCTGTAGCCCAGGGCTGCGGTGATGAGCCAGAAAAGCCAAGTCACGCGAATGGGGAATCCCAAAAAGTTGAATCGCCAATCGTATTGGCTCGGTGGTGGTTCGCCGATCATTGCTTGATGGTTGTCCTTGGATTGAGTAGGTGGTCGATGGATCGCATTGGGAACCCTAGGATTCATCGATGGCCTGGAGGATGCTTCGAGCAGCCATCTCAAGCGTGGGTTCTTGAATCAGGAGCGATGGGATCGTCGCGATACGGTTTCGTTTGGGGCCTGTCAGGTGGACTAAGATCCCTCGGTCGGCGAGTTTTTTTACGACTTGGAAAGCCAGATCGGATCCCGAGTTCGGAAGGTTCTCGAAGCTTATGCAACAGGCCAGTCCAGATCCCAGGGCGACAAGCGGTTCGGGCAAATGGTTTCTTAGCAGAATACGAAAAAACTCACCGTTGCGTTCAATATCGGATTGGAGATTTGGCGTTTGGAGGATTTCAAGTGTTTCGAGCGCCACCCGGCAGGCCATCGGGTAGGCTGCGAAGGTTTCCGATTCGATTCCCGGTCCGATCGCATCGATCCAGTCGTCGTGTCCCACGACGGCTGCGATCGGTAGGATTCCGCCACCGAGGGACTTTCCAAGTACCACCAGATCGGGTTCCCAGGCTTGGCCTTTGCTCAGGAACATCGGGCCTGTCCGACGGAGTCCCATTTGGATCTCGTCGGATACGATGGCCAGGTCATAGCTTCTGGCCAAAGCGACGAGTCGTTGCATGAAGGCTGCGGGTGCAAAGTAGTAGCCTCGGGCACCTATAGCCGGCTCGACGAAAAGGATCGAGGCTCGTGGCTTGAGTTTCTCAAACGTCTGGCGTGCCTGTTCCAGGGCTCGCTGGCACTCGGCGCATAACGGGATCTTGTCCGCATGGGCTTCCATGGGTTTGCCGCTGGCATCATGACTGGAATCACGAACCAGGATTGGAGCACACAGACCATGGAGGTGCCGTGGAAACGGGATTGTCGCATGGTTTTCAAGTGGCCCATGCGGACACAACGCCTCAGAGCGTTCGGTATCGCTCAACAAGGCGCTGGCCAACGAGCGGCCATGGTAGGCCAGATCGAAACCGATGGTGCTTCCCGGGCGTTTTGCGTAGGCGAGTTTCCATGCGATCTCGATGGCTCTTGCGCCGCTGACGGTCAGCCACACTTTAGAGCGCCCGTGGGGGTTGCCAGTTGCAGGTGCGTTTTGGTCCCATAGACTCCCGAGAGTCTCTTCGAGTCTGGACCGCAAGTCGGATTGCCCTCCTTGTGCCCAGGTCAACTCCGTGATTTGTTCGCACACCGCGGCGGCCAGTCGGGGGTGTGCGTGTCCGAGGTTGCAAGCCGAGTAACCACAGATCAGATCCAGGTATTTATTGCCTTGATCATCCCAGACGTATTCCCCTTGGCTGCGCAGGAAGACTAGTTGGCTCAGTGGGTCATAGCTCCGATGGCTACCGCGCGGACGTCTAGGGTTCATCCGTGGAAGGGACTTTTACCCGTTCGAGCAGGGGGTGGATAATCGCCTCAGGGACGAACTTTTCGAGCGAGCGGCCATGTCCTAAGCTGGCGATTTGTTTGATCAGGCTGCTCGAGACGTGGACGAATTCCTCATCGGCCATCAGGAAGACGGTTTCGAGGTCGGCATCGAGTTGTCGATTGGCCATCATCATCGTGAATTCGCCGGCGATGTCCGTCAGGGGGCGAACGCCTCGGACCATGACTTTGGCTCCAAGCTTGCGTACAAAGTCGACGGCGAGTCCATCGAAAGAGCAGACCGAGACATTCGGGAGGTGCTCGGTGACTTTTTCGACGAGTCTTAAGCGTTCCTCGATTTCAAAAAGGGGTTTTTTTTCTTGGTTGACTCCGATGCCGATGACGAGTTGGTCAAACAGCACGCAGGAGCGTTCGATGATGTGCAGGTGACCGAGGGTGATCGGATCGAAGGATCCGGTGTAGACTGCTTTGCGAGCCGAGAGTTTGGTCATGGAGTGCTCGTCTGCGTCGAGAGTCGTTCCAAGGTCGAGGGTTTCCGCAGTTGCTGGAAGCTGAACATGTAGGCCAGGAATGCCGCGAAAAGACTGATCCCCGAACAACCGAGCAAGGCATAGTTTGCCGTTTGCATGATCATATCGATATCCTCGGCTCGCATGTTGCCGTTGGGTTGCTGTTGCTGGGCTTGATCGATACCTGATTTGATGCTCTCGATAATCTGGGGAGCCATGATGTAGGTCAGGATTCCACGTGGGATGGTAAGGATCGCCAAGGCTAGGGCTAGCCACGAGAGGTACACGGCAGCAAACCGTTTGCGCTGGAGCACCATAATGCTCAGCACCACCAAAGGGATCGATATCAAGATGTCAAAGATGGTCAATCCGATTTGAATCGCGTTGAGCTTGAGATCAGGGGCTGGATTGGCACCGGGTGCCGGGGGGCTGGCTAAGCTAGCTAATGAGGCTATGAGCCCGATGATTCCCATCAATCCGGAGAGTCCAAAGACGAGCATGAGGATCGTAGCGATCATCGTCGCAGTCGAGAGTCCTTTGGGCTGCTCAAAGGACTCGGATGTATTGGGTTCCAAGGGTGACTCAAAAGAATAAGAGCTCATGGCGTTTGCGTTCGTAAGGATAAGGGGGCGGTCGTCAGTAGAAAGGATTTTAGTCGATGCCACCTGAGATTTGTAGCCAATTGGGATTTTCCTCAGTGTGCTCGGCGATTTCTTCCCAGATGGAGAGACGGTCGCGCAACGGTTCCCAATTCCACGTTTGCCTTGCCTTGTTGGAATCCAGGACGATCCAAGGTGCATCGTAGGGGCGTGGTTGGTCGATGCGTTGGAGTTCGCTGCCCGTTCCGAATCGCTCTGAACCCCAGCGGCGCTCGCACCATTCGTGGAGTTCTTGAAGGGAGAAGGCCGAGTCGATCCCTCCCGAGACATTGACTGTGATAGGTTTGGATCGGAACGAAGGATGGTTCTGAGCGGGTTTTTGGTTTCGCAGTCCCTGGGATTCACGGATTTGCAACTGGACCAATCGCGCGAGGTCATCGGGGTGGAGGCAGTCGCGGACTTGGGCCCCTGAGCCTTGGAATCCGAGCATTCGGAGTGGGTGTCGGTAGAGGAACCGATGCATCCAATACGTGATGATGCCTTGGTCGGCTTTTCCGAACTGACCTGAGCCGGCGAGGATTCCACAACGGTTGATCCACAGGGGGAAATCGAAGGCGTTCGAGTATTCCTTGGCTAACCACTCCGAGGCGAGCTTGGTCGCTCCGTAGAGGGACAAGGGGGGCTCGACGCTAAAGCGTTCGTCGATGCCCTGGCGGCTGAGTCCGGGAATGAGGTTTTCCGATTCGATACGATCCCAATCGAATTGCAGAACGGAGTTCTCGATTTGGTGGGGGATGCTACAGAGTTCCCCGATGGAGTAGACGCGCGAGGAGCTCAGGAGGACCAGCCCGGCACGATGCCGCTTGCAGTACTCAAGCAGGTGGATGGTTCCTCCGAGGTTGTGATCGACGAGGTTTTGCGATGGGCTTGGGTTTGTTTGCCAAAGGCTGTTCGGTGGAGCGTCAAGGGCCGCAGAGCCCAATCCCGCGAGCACACTGGGGTTCGCTGCGCAGTCGACCACCCAGTCGCAAGCTGGCAGCGATTCGACGAAATCTCTATCGCGAAGGTCCCCGAGGATGACCTCGGCGCCTAGGCATTCGAGCGGTGCGCAATTGGTCTGGCTGCCGGGGCGCATGAGATTGTCGACAAGGGTGATTTTGAGCTGAGGCTCATTGGCTAAAAACCACTTTACGATTCTCGAGCCGACAAAGCCGCAACCGCCGGTGACGAGCCAGTGCATGGTGATCGACTTGGCTTCGACGACTTAGGAGACCTTCCAATTGGCCAAAAGTTGTTCAGCCCCTGGGCTCAGTCGTCGAACTTTGGCGATGATGACAGCCTTTTCGGACTTGCTGGCTTTTTCCAAGCGTTTCTTCAAGAGCGTAAGCTTTGCCTTGCGTTGTCGGCGACGGCGCAGTTCGGTGGGTCGTTCGTTGGCCATGTTGAATCCTTTGGAATTTGGGGCGGTGAGGTAGATTTCAGGACCGAAACGATAGTCGAAGCTCCATTTTTCGTCAATCTTGGACCTGTTCGACTCGGGTCGCTTATGGCAAGATATCCGTCCCCGGGAAAGCCTTATCTTACGCGAACATTCGACTTCGAAACCTCTCAAAACTCTTATCGCAGGCTTGACGGAGCCCCAGGTGACCATGAACTCTTCGGAAAATACAGATCCAGCAGCAAAAATCGATTTGGCAGAGAGCTCTTCTGGCAATGCGGGTGTTTCGGGCCGGGCCACAGCGATTGTCATGGCGGCCGGGAAAGGGACACGGATGAAGAGCGAGTTGCCTAAGGTCCTTTTTCCTGTGCTCGGTCGCCCCATGATTCATTGGGTGCTCGATGCGTTGGAGCAGGTTGCAGTGAGTCGGGTTTTGGTGGTCGTCGGCTATCGTCACGAGGACGTAAGGCGGGAACTTCAGGGACGCAAAAATGTGGAGTTCGTCTTGCAAGAGCAGCAGTTAGGAACGGGCCATGCGGTTCAGATGTGCGTCCCATCGCTTCGGGATAAGCAGGACTCAGGTTCCTGCCCGGTGATGGTGGTAGCTGGGGACTCACCGCTGGTTCAGTCTTCGTCGCTTGGCGAATTGCTTCATGCGTTTGGCAAGGGGGATTTCTCCTGTTTGCTCGGAACACTGATCAAGCCAGATCCGCAGGGGCTCGGCCGCATCGTTCGGGATGCTCAGGGGGGCTTTGAGAGGATCGTCGAGCAAAAAGACGCATCGGTTGAGGAGTCGAAGATCCAAGAGGTCAACATGAGCACGTATCTGTTTAAGCAGGATCGGCTGATTTGGGCGCTTGAGCGTCTTGGAAACAACAACGCACAAAACGAGTACTATCTCACGGACTGTCCTGCGCTTCTCAAGGAGCAGGGGGACCGGGTCGATGCCCTAGCGGCGTTGAAGGCTTGTGAAGCCCTCAGCATCAACACCATCGAAGAGCTTGAAAAGGTTGAGGACAAGATGAAAGAACTAGGCTATCGATGCAAGAGTTAAAGATTTTCAGTGGACGCGCGAATCTTCAATTGGCGAAAGAGATTTGCGATTTTTTGCACCTCAAAACCGGTGCGATCCAATTGGGCAAATTTCCCGATGGAGAGAACTTTTGCAAGATCGACGAGGACGTCCGAGGTCGGGACGTGTATCTGGTCCAACCGACATGCCCACCGGTCAACGACAACCTGATGGAACTCTTGATCATGATCGACTCATGCAAGCGTGCCAGTGCAGCAAGGATCACTGCGGTGATTCCTTACTATGGCTATGCGCGCCAGGACCGCAAAGATGAGGGTCGCACTCCGATCACCGCTAAGTTGGTTGCGAATTTGATCACCAGAGCCGGCGCCGATCGGGTCTTGGCCATGGACTTGCACGCCCCGCAAATCCAGGGCTTTTTTGATGTGCCAGTCGACCATTTGTATGCGGCTCCGGCCTTGACTAGGTATTTCCAAAACCAAAACTTGGACCCCGAGGACATCGTCGTGGTAAGCCCAGATGAAGGAAGCATCAAACGGGCCTTTGGGCACTCGAAACGCATCGGTGGCAAACTCGCCATTATCGATAAAGTCCGAGACAATCCGCTCCAGACCAAGCAGCGGAACATCATCGGTGGTCCGGTCGAGGGAAAGATATGTTTAATGTTCGATGATATGATCAGCACAGGCGGTTCGATCTGCGGGGCAGCCAAGCTTGTCCATGAAGCCGGTGCCAAGGAGATCCACTTGGCCGCGACCCATGGTGTCTTGTGCGGTCGAGCGATTCAATCGATCAAAGAAGCACCGATCAAGAGTTTGGTGATCACCAACACCATCCCCTTGCCCGCCGAGAAGAAACTCGACAATATCTTTGTGCTTTCGGTGGCCCCTTTGCTGGCCGAGGCGATCCGTCGAATCCACTCGAACCAATCGATTAGCTCGATGTTCGGCGCCGGTGGGTCGATTCACTGAGCCTCTTTGGGACTGAGCCAGCCGGCGATTGGCCCAGCCAGCGATTGGCCCCCCAGCCAGCGATTGGCCCCCCAGCCAGCGATTGGCGCAGAAGGACTTGCGAAGCGATCCTAAGTGCTGGACAATCTTGGTAGTCTCCTGACACTTCTCGAACGATGTACTTCAAGGGCCCCACTGCGGGCCGATTTTGGAAAGCCTTGGTTCTAGCGATGATCACCCATGCAGGCGGCCTTGCTTTCGAAGATTTGAGCATCGGAGATCGATGGCAAAGCGAATCGCGAAAGAT
>JAJTEK010000148.1:0-10575 GCA_021299695.1 Pirellula sp.
ACTCCCCTCGGATACTCCTTCCTTGGGAATTCTGTCCTCAGGTGCCCCATCCGACTTTTCCTGCGCCCCTGCACTCAGTGCCAACATGCACAGAACGATCCCAAGGGCTACGGCCCAATTCCTCCGATGAAAATAAGGAAAAATCCGCACGAACATAAAGCACTATCTGAGGATCAATCCAACAAAAGGTTTATCAACACAATGGACCACACCATAGGTCGCAGAAGCCCCGCAACATTCCTATAGGTTACTCCCTATCTTGAAGGGATCCGAGCCAAGACACACCTGTATTTCTACTTAGCTTTCGCACCCCCCCTTCGCACCGGCAGGAATTCTCGCACTAAATCCCCTTTACGGGACGAAACGACGTCCTGAGGCTTGAAATGGACCCCGGAAACCACGAAGATATCGGTTCGGAAAGAATTTACGCAGTCGCCAAGTCCTCTCCTCCTCTCCTCCTCTCCCCCACATGCCTCGTCGTTCCTCGCCATTGCGATCTATGGCTTGCCTTGCGCTGCTCTTACCGTGCCTAGCGACAGGATGCGGCACGGATAAACCCCAAACAACTCAAGCTCCAAAAACAACCGAATCGCCCACAAAGCCCGAACCTGCCGAGCCACAACCCCCCGCAAAAACCGAGGATTTCCAGGATGGCTTGAACAAAGCCTCGCACCTGCTGGCCCAAAAGAAAACCCAAGAAGCCTGGGACGCCGTGAAACGACTATCCCTGGTCCGACCTCAGGACCCAGATCTGATCTACCTGTCGGCTCTGGTCCTAGCCGCCAAAGACGACCTACCAGCCGCAATCCAAACCATCCGTCGCATCCCACCAGACTCTCCCAAAGCAGCCCCCGCGGCCGGCCAAGCCGCCGAATGGACAGTCGCTCTAGGGAAACTCCCTGAAGCCGAAGCCGACCTTCTGGCGATCCTCAAACAATATCCTGCCGCCGTACCGGCGATCCGTTTGCTCACCAAAATCTACAACGCCCAAGGCCGACGCTTCGAAGCCAATCGCTACCTCGAACGATTGATCCGTCTGGGTGACTTCACGCGACTCGAACTGCTCGCCACCGTCGACCCAAGAGACTATTTCGACGATGAACCAACCCGCAACGCATTTACCAGTGCCTACCCAGATCACCCCTACGTCGCCTTTGCTCCCATCCGAACTCGCTTGATAAGAAATGGCTACGAAAAGAACTTCGAAGCCCTCAAACAGATCGCAACCCAAAACCCAGAACTGCTCGAACCCTGGGTCTGGACCGCTACGAGCATGCTCGAGACCGAACGCCTAGCCGAACTCCAAAACTGGCTCTCCAAACGGCCCAACCTCGCTGAAAAACATCCCGAGTATTGGTACGCCCTCGGGGGCCTACTCCTGCGATCGGATCAACCCCAATCCTCGGCTCGGTGTTTTGTCCAAGCCATCCAACTCGATCGACGCCACGTCGCGGCCTACCAAGGCTTGGCCGACGCGCTGATCGAACTCCAATTGGTCGAATCGGCCCAACGGGTCCGACAATTCGCCAACGACTTGATCTCGATCAACGACTACGCCCAGCAAATCTCCTACGCCTACGGTGACCCAAAACTCTACGACAAGATCGCCGCTATCTACCAAAGCCTAGGCGATGACATCGCGGCCTTCGGCTGGGAAGCCCTCGCAGTGAGCTTGGGACACCGCCCCATGAGCGAAGCCCTCCAAGAGAAAAAAAATGCTGTCCGCAAAGGTCCACCCGCGGCTCCTAAAGTCCTCGAAACCCTGCCCTGGGAATCCTGGCCACTTCCAAACGAACTTATCCCAAGCAATCTTTCCAGCAATCAATCGCCCGATAAACCAGATAAATCCGACCCGGATTTCCCTCAAGCTACCCAAAACGGCCCCTCAGGCTCCATCGCCATGGAAGATGTGGCCAAAGCCCTCGGAATCCACAGCGCCTACGACAACGGCGCTAAACCCAACCGCTCCTGGTTCACCATCGAAGGCATCGGCGGCGGAGTCAACGCCCTAGACTACGACCTAGATGGATGGCCAGATCTGTATTTCTCCCAAGCCGGTGGCTCAGCACTCGAGGCGAACCCACTCCACAAACCCAAAACACTCTTCCGTTCCCTTGCCGGAAAACAATTTCAAGAAGTCGCTCAACTTGCAAACGCCGCCGACGTCGGCTACGGCCAAGGCCTCGGCGTCTCAGACTTGGACCAAGACGGATTTCCCGACCTGCTGGTCGCAAATCTCGGTGTCTCTCGTATCTATCGAAACCAAGGCGACGGAACCTTTGAGGTCTCTCTCGTGCCCCAAGAAGACGCCAACTCCCTATGGAACAGCTCCATCCATGCCGCTGACATCAACGGCGACTCCCTGCCTGATCTTATCTCCGCATCCTATGTCTACGGATCCGAATCCATCTCGCGACGTTGCGAATCGAACAACACCACGCGGATCTCTTGCAACCCCAAAATGTTTCCACCTGGCAAGAACCGAATCCTCTTTAGCAACGGTGACGGGACCTGGAAAGCCGCCCCCGAGCCCTTGCTCGAATCGATCCGCACCGGATATACCCTCGGTACCCTGGTGACCAACCTCGATCAACGCCATGGAAACGACGTGTTCTTTGCAAACGATGTTTCGCCAAACAACCTCTTGCTCAGCGAGCCCGCCCCCAATGAGCCCGCCCCCAAAACCGAGGACGGCACAAGCCCTACCGCTGCCCGATGGGAACTTGCCGAATCTGCCGCCGCCTCCGGCGTCGCCGTCGATAGCATCGGACGCGCTCAGGCTTGCATGGGCATCTCCTGCGGCGACCAAAACCGCGACGGACTCTTAGACATCGTCGTGACGAACTTCTACAACGAAGTCAGCACGCTCTACCTGCAAACCCTACCCGGCGTTTTTGTCGATGGCACTCGCCGGTCGAAACTGGGGCAATTTACCCTGGACCAACTGAGCTTCGGTAGCCAATTCGCCGATTTGGATAGCGATGGCTGGCTAGATTTCATCGCCGTCAACGGACATATCGATGACCTTCGCACAGAAAATATTCCTTGGCAAATGCCAACCCAAATCCTCAAAAACCTCAACGGTGAGTTTCGCTGGCTTCGCAACCCCTCACCAGGTCCCTACTTCGATGGCAAGTGGATCGGACGTGGCCTCCAAACCCTCGATTACAACGTCGACGGAAAACCCGATCTGGTGGCCACCCACTTGGACCGACCCGCGGCACTGCTTGAGAATCGATCCACAACTACAAATCATTTCGTCCAGTGGGAACTCGTCGGTACCCTCAGCCAACGCGATGCGATCGGCGCGGTCCTGCGGGTCGAAGCCGACGAGGAATTCTGGGTGACCTCCTTGTGCGACGGCGAGGGATTCTTCGGCTCGAACGAACGCTTGATCCACCTTGGCATCGGCAAAAAAACAAAACTTACCAAAGTCCGGTGCAGGTGGCCCTCGGGTAAAGAGGAAACCGTCGAAGGTCTCGATGCCGATAAACGCTACCGCTGGGTCGAAGGCCAAGGGGTCCACGAAGTTCCCATAGGACCCACACGTTAAATCTGCGAATCAGCCAAACGTCGGAGGATCGACAAACTCTGGATGGATAAGCTTGGTGATCACACCCGCTTCGTATCCACGCTTGAGCAACTCACGGACCGCTTGGCGCCCACGGTCGGTAAAGTCCAAAGTCCATTCGTTGACATACATACCAACAAACGTATCGGCCTTTTCTCGCTCCAAGCCCCGGCCCCATCCGAGCGCATAATCGAGCGCCTTGTGGCGATGCTCCAAACCATGCTTGATGCTCAAGTACAGGTACTTATTGACGTCGCGGATGACGTCAGAGCCGAGATCTTTTCGGATGCCGTTGGCACCCAACGGCAAAGGCAGTCCGGTTTGCTCCATCCACCATTTGCCCAGATCGACCACCAAGTGCAGATTCTGAGTTTGGTAAGTCAATTGGCCTTCGTGGATCACAAGCCCCGCATCGATGCTCTTGCCTTGGTAGGATCCTTGCTCGACGACATCGAGCACTTCGTCGAACGGAACGACAACATGCTCGAATTCCTTGAGCCACATTCGGCAAGACAAATAAGCGGTCGTCAGAGTCCCAGGAACTGCAATCGTCTTGCCTCGCAGATCATCGCGGGAACAAGGATTCCTAGTGACGATCATCGGGCCGTAGTTGTCTCCCATGCTTGCCCCGCAAGAGCAGATCATGTAACGATCGCTCAAATAAGCGTAAGCGTGAAGGCTCAGGGCCGTCAGTTCGAGTTCGCCTTGGAAAGCCCGGCGGTTGAGCGTTTCGATATCGACTAGCTCATGCTCGAAGCGATAGTGCTGGGTGTCGAAGCAATCTTTGGCCAATCCGTAGAACATGAAGGCATCGTCGGCATCCGGACTGTGGCCGACTCGGATTAGCTTAACGCCAGGATTTTCAGTGGTCGAAGTCATTTCAAGCAGATCGGCGGAAGTCATGATGTTTAGGGCCAAACAAGAATCTGAATCGTACCGGAAACACGGTCTCTACGGTAGCAACCGCAATTGGGGTTTCCGATGTAACTTCCCTGAAAAAACCGACACCCAGTCCACCAGGCTCCCCCGTGAGCCAACCAGCGCAAGCGGTTGGGCCATTTAACCAAGCCCGCCAGGACGCTGCGTATGGGCCACAAGCAGGTGATTACTTCCCTCGCTGCAGCACGATCGATTCGATGCGGGCATCCTCTACTCGTCGGTGTTGCCCAAATCCACTCGCACCAACTGACGGTCGTTTCGCGCAAAAATGCTCTTTTCAGCAAACGCAGGATGCGACCAGCACACTCCCCCACGCTGCCCCAATTGATCGCGTGTCGGCGGAATCAGTTGGCTCCGAGAGAGGATCTCAAGCCCCTGGCGAGAAAGCTTGGTGATCAGCAATTCACCCCGTTCATTGAACATCCAAACTCGGTCGGCCTGGCGAACCATGTGGATCGTCGCCCAGCGAGCTCTCGGCACCGCCTTGGTGTCCTCCCAAATCCGCTCACCGGTCAAGCCGTCTAAACAACGGAACTCCCCATAGCTATCCGTGCCGTAGACCGAGTCCCCCTCGAGGATGCTCGTACCGATCATCGCATGCAACGATTGGGTATGTTGCTCGTCGGGCCCGACAGCCCGCCACAGGACCTCCGAGGAAATCTTGTCCTTCGGGACTCGCACCATAAGCGACCCGTCATAAAACGAGGAGACGAACAACTGCTCTCCGAAGAGCGCCGGATCACCGACCCCAATCGGCATTCGCGAAGGTGGAAAAGGGTGCCCCCAGAGGACCTTGCCAGTCCTCGGATCCAGGCCCGATAGACTATCGCCAGTCCAACAGACCAGCACGTCCTGATCGGCTTGGCGAATCAGAATCGGGGAGGAATAAGCCCCCCGATCCTTGAGTGCCCGCCAGACCTCCTTGCCCGTTTGTTTGTCGAAAGCGACCATACAAGCACCCCCTGCACCGCATACCTGTTGAACGACCAAGTCCTCGTAGATCAACGGCGAGGCGGCAATACCCCAGATCGGCATCTGGATATCGAAATCCTTTTGCAGGTCCCGTTTCCAGACCACTGCACCGGACTTGGCATCCAAGCAATGGAAATGCCCCATGGCACCGACGCAGTAAGCTTTTCCCTGGTCGATCGTCACGCTGGCGCGAGGACCGGCCGTGTAGCTGATTCGGTAGTCAGCAGCATACTCGACGACCCACAACGATTTGCCAGTCTGGGAGTCGAAACAGTGGATACGTTCGGTCGCATCGCGATCTTTAGGTTGTCGGTCCATGACATAGACACACCCCATCGCGACGGTCGGGCCCGAATATCCAGGACCGATCTCAGCGGTCCAAGCGTAAGGCAATTGGCCAGGAGGAAGCTCCTCGACGATACCGGTTTCCCTCCAGAGGCCATCGCGAGTTGGACCTCTCCACTGGGGCCAATCATCGCCAAAAACCCCGAACGTAACAGAAGCTGCCCAAGCAAGCGCGATGACGGACGAACGAACAAAACCGGATTTTTCACAGAGTTTCATCTTCAGATTCTTTCGAAAGGGAGCCGCGCCATGCGAGGACCTGCATCGACCACGGGCTCTTAAGCTCAGCTAAGATAATCCCCTATAAGATCATCACCGTAACGATATCCGATCCACTCTTTTGCAAATCCTCTTCTAAGCCACGAAAGAGACAATTTTTTCATGAATCCCATCGAAGTATTTTTAAGCGCTGGCGTTTTCGCCGTCGCAGGCGCATCGCGGGATCGCTCCAAGTACGGCAACCAAGTCTTCCTAGCCCTCGTCGCCTCGGGTCGACGCGTATACCCATTGAATCCCACAGCAGGAGAAGTCGAAGGCCATGCGGCCTTTGGGACCCTGGCCCAGTTACCCGTGATCCCCGAGTCGTTGTCGATCGTCACTCCACCGATCGTCACACGGCAAATCATCGAGCAAGCGATTGCATTGGGGGTCAAAAACGTATGGATGCAACCCGGAGCCGAGGATGAGCAAGCTAGCGGTGTGGCGCGCAAGGCAGGTTTAAACGTCATCGATGACGGCAGTTGCATCCTTGTGCTACTTGCCCGCGAAAGCCCCCAACGCATCCCTAGGCCCGAGTAGGCTCAAGCCCGATCGATGGATCCCTCGTCGGACGATTCGGTTACCTGCTGCGTCGCATCGAGGGTTCGCTGTCCCTCTACAGGAAGTCGAATCGGTTCGCCCTGCAATCGAGCACGCTTCGCCACCTGTTGGTAGCCAACGATCGTTCTCCATATCCACAGGAGGTTCATAGCTTGGAAACCCAGCATCAGCGAAATGAAGAAACCCAAATACCCATCTCCCTGGATTTGCCCCTGGTTTCGAGCCGCGATGAGCATGGCGAGCAATAGACCAAAGATACCCAAGAGAATCAAATACAGCATCGTCTGTCGGACCACGAAACGCTGCTGGCTGACATATTCGCAGTTCTTCCAGGTCATCCAAGTACCGAATAGCCCCCCGGCCAAGCCGATGAAAGAGCCAATCAGAGATCCTGCGACAGCCGAAGTTGCGCCCGTGCCGACCAGCCCACTGGATTTGGCGGCCGTTACCGTAGAGACCGTCCCGCCAGCAGCCAAGGTGCTCGCAGGGACAGAGGCCATCACCAAGGCCGCAAAAGCCCCCTTGGGAGCGGTCTCGACAAGAGTGCGTCGGATGCAATCGGCCATCTCGACACGGATCATGTCGCGACCTCGTTTAAGCCGTTGTCGAATCGTCGCTTCGGGTTCCCCCAACGCGATTGCGACATCGCGCGTCGATTCATCGCAACGGTAGAACAAGATCATCGGCTCACGGTAGATTTCGGGAAGCCTTGCAAGCAAAGACCAAACCCATTCACGTTCTTGTTCCATCGACAGGATTTCCTCGGGGTTAAGTTGTTTAGGGTCACCGACATCGATTTCCAAATCATCGAGGGAGCGATAAGCTCGTGAGGCATTTTTTCCACGCAGGGCATCCACGGCGCCTCGTCGCGCGATGGTGCATATCCAGGCAGGAAACTTTTCAGGGTCTTTGAGGCTACGAAGATTTTTCCAAGCCTCGATAAATGCATCCTGGGTGATGTCTTCGCTCAAGGCGAAATCGCCGCAGGTGCTGTAGGCGACCCCTGAGACCATCGCGGCATAGTTGTGGACCAGCGTCTCGAAAGCAGCTCGATCTCCCAGAGCGGCGGCTTGGACCGACTCGGCGGTATCTTCGAACATGATTTGGGGTTCTCTTTGTTGGGGGGCCAAGTGGACTCAGGAAGCTTCAAACAAAGGTTCCTTGAAGATTAGTCGAGACGACCGAGCGTTCCGTGACAGGATTTTTTCGGTTCCGGCAAAAATACGTGCCCCGAGAGAAGACGGGGGGGGCCGAGCGATCGAACCGATCCGCCCCAAACGCAGGCCCCTGGATAAGCACGGCTAATCCAGCCAGCCAGTTTCAGGGATTCATTGGTGGTAGCGGGGGAGTTGTTTTGTGGTTCGTGCATCGCATCGCTTTTCGTCGTACTCGTACTCGTACTCAGTGAAACGGTACTCGTACTCGATGGCTGTTGAAGCTGCGAGGTTGCCAGTCGTTGATCGAGGCGGTTCGCGGGAACTTGCGGACCAATGGGCCGAATTGCTATGCTTGGTCGCTTCGAGTACGAGTACGAGAAGAATCGCGAAAAAAGTGGTGCACCAAAGTTGCCGCCAGTGCTTTCCGAACTTTTTGAATCGTGGTTTCCGGCGACATCGGTGACCACGGTGGGTAGAGGGAATTTTTGCGGTTTTGGAGGGGGTAGGGTGATGAAGTTCGGTAGAGTTAGGCTTGAAAAAGGGGAGCGAAGCGAGTAAAGTTCGGTTTCTGACGATCACGATCCCCTGTAGCTCAGTCGGCAGAGCAGCGGACTGTTAATCCGCGTGTCGGAGGTTCGAGCCCTCCCGGGGGAGCTTTCGTCAAAGTTCTAACTTTGGCGACCAAAAGACTTAACGCCCGGCGTCGAGAGATCGACCGCCGGGCGTTTTTCGTTTCTACCCAGTTTTTCGCGGGTTTCGAACGCTTTTCGCGTTCCGCCGGCCCAAACGACCGCGATCTCTGTTTGCAGAGAGAATTCCGTCTCTCGAACGCAACCTTCAAGGTTGCACCCGCTGGTGCGAAAAATCGGTCCCGAACTCTCTGACTCTCTCTTTTCGGGGGCCTTCAGAGTTAACACAGAGTTCTCGTTCGAAGGCCGAATGAGAGGATCTCAATTTGGTTGGCGGTGCAGGTTCCCTGCCATGTCCCCTGCACTGGAAAGGAATCTTCACACTACTTCGCCGAGGAACTGGCGGCGACTTTGGGAACCGTAATAAGTGGCGTAGATGCCTCAGCAGGCTTGCTCACGATTTCAACTTTAGCGGATTCTCCGTGTTCAGGCACTTGGGTTGCCAATCTCCCCGCATAATGCAGTTGTTCAAGTCGAAGCCTAAAACTCGGGTAATCCGGGAGGTTGTCAGTCGAATCAATATCGAGTTTGAACTCCGTTGCTAATTGCCTCATCACTACCCGAATTGCCTCACTGTTGTCTGACGAGTCCAAAACCGCTTCGATGTTTTCGAAAAGCAAAATCACATCCTCCTTCGTTGCTGAACCGTGGGAGTGATCATCCAAGAAGGCTTTTTTCAGCCGTCCAACCTTGTTTGAAATCCGGTCGGTCAGCAATTCTCGCTCTGCAGCTCTTTGCCTTTTGGTTAACTCGCCAAAAAGCACCTTCATATTGTGTTCGAA
The DNA here is from genome assembly GCA_021299695.1 of Pirellula sp. GTDB lineage: Bacteria > Planctomycetota > Planctomycetia > Pirellulales > Pirellulaceae > JBKCUI01. The sequence continues at coordinate 9,275 of JAJTEK010000148.1, forward strand.
ATCCTGCAACGCGTTGTCCAGCGATACTCTTGATTCATTCCTTCTCCGAACGGCTTCAATCACACTTCTGGCAAGCCCCATTTTTTCCACATGCAACGCAGGATCGAATTGACGTAGCGCAATTCCTATTGCGTCAAAGATGGAAGTCCTTTCGTTCAGGTGCGATGACAAAGTCTGCTCGCTGATTTGATCTAGCTTGCGAGCATCTACCCCGTAGATTTCATCAAAATAGATTTGCAAAGCATCTACGTAAATCTTGATTGGAATCAAGTCTTCCGATTCTAGGAGATGCTGACCAGGAGAAAGCCTAATCGCTTGCTCACCATTCGTTGGAAGGTCACCAATCCGAAGTACGTAATCCATTGGAATTGATTGCTTTTTGAATGGCCCCCCAGCTTTCAAACGCTCAAATGCCTTTTTCCCCGACTCGTCACTATCCAGCAAGACGACCACTGCTGGCTTCACTACATCGCGTCCTCTTGCTAGATATACAATATAGTGAACATGCTCGGCGGAACCTGACGGCACGATCGTGTCGTGGTTAAGGTCAAGTGTTTCTCTAGCCCCGACGCCGGTTGAAGTCAGGTCTGATGCTGCTCCTGCAAGGAGGATCTGATCGGCCGGACCTTCTACCACAATGTTGCAATTGCCGATGAACGCAGTCTCTCCAACAAACGCTCCAAATGCGCTTCGCAACGGTTCGTAGTGATTCTTTGCTGCATCTCGAACAACTCGTGTCCCCTCATCATTCTCCCCTTTTTCAAGAACACGGATTCGTTCTGCATGGTTCTTATCCACCAGAAACGGCGAATGCGTAACGTAAACGACCTGCACGCCTGGACGGTTGCCTCTCGGTGAGACGAACTCGTCGAAAATCTTCATCAGGTCCTGCTGCCCCTGACTCGACAAAAAGGCATCAGGTTCGTCCATCAGTAGCAACTCAGGCCCAATGCTTTTGGACTCGTAGCTGAGATATTGAATGTAGTAGCTCAGGAAGTGGCTCAGCCCACTACTCCTTTCCGAGAAAGAGTACTCGGTGCCTGTCCTGTCTCGAACCGTGAACACCAAGTCGTACTCTCTCGCCGATACGAGAAGTTTAAAGTCACGGTCTTGAACCCACCATTTCGGAAAATTCAAGTTAGCTGCCAAAGCTTGATTAATCTCGTGAACGATTCCGTTAACGTATGCATCCTGTTCGCCGCGTAATGCCTTGTAGAGTTCTCGGAGCGCTTCCTCGTCTACACCTGAAATCCGGCAGATCAAATCCTTTGCCAATGCAATCTGCTTCTTGCGAGTTGCTG
>JAJTEK010000148.1:10665-12134 GCA_021299695.1 Pirellula sp.
TTGCTGTGATCTCAGCACGAGAATGACTATCCGGCGAGAAAAGCTTACAGAGATCAGCCGCCTTGGAAGTGACCGTCTCAGTGGTCTTGAACATATCTGCATTGTCGAGAATGTCCTCCGTGTATTTCTGTCGCTCAGATCTGCTCCATTCTTCGATTGCAGATTCTGGTGATGCTAGTTCAGCCAACGTGCGAATAGGGACGCTGTCAGGCAATCCAACCGAGGCATCAATCCTGAATACGCGCGGAAGCATTGTTTCGAGGGAGGCCGCATCTGTTACGTCAAAGGCTTGATAGCTTTCTCCATTTGGAATGTAGACCGTTAATTTTGATCCATTTGACCTGAACATCAAAAAGTCAGTTATCGGTGTGTTTGCTGTAATGCCACATGCGGCACGCAGCTTTTCACAATCAACTTCATTGAGCATCGACCATTCGAGCCCAAAATCTGGAAGTCGCATCTTGTCACGTTCGACCGCAAAGAATTGGGAGTAGCGACAAAAATCTGATCGCTCTATCTTTTTGCCTGTTGCAGCCTTTTCAATTGCGCTAAGCAACTGCGATTTACCGGATTCATTCGCCCCAACCACGGTAGTTATTTTCGCATCTATCGGAATTCGAACATGGGGATACCACAAAGAGTGCCCATCGTGTTCCATATACTCCCATGGTAAAGGCTTCGCCTCAGGGTGAGCCTTTCTCAGGTAGTCGAAATTAAACGACTTATAGAATCGCGCAAAAACAGTTTTGAGAATCATGTTGTACAGTTCGTCAAGTTGAATAATCTCGATTTGCGAAATCAGGCTGGGGACTCACGCGAGTGGGCCATAGTTTCGGATGTAGCAACCGATGCGAGTGAAATCCGCGTTTGAGAATTCTTTCGAACCCCAATCCGTCAATTCGAACTCGCGTCGGGTATTCCTACAGATAGACGCGGCTGTTGTGGCTGCGAATGTCTGTCTTCGAGCCGCCAATTATAGCGGCGTTGAGCATGGAGGTGCGATTTGCTCTCGACTGTTCCCTCTTCTTCGTTGTCCGCGCCAGCTCGGCGATCGGAAATCGCTGCGATTCTGGCCGCCGGCATCGTTCGGATGAAATCGCGTTTGGCGATCCTGGATTCAGAATTCGCCGACCATCCGCAGGAATTGCCACCAGCTTGCCTTGAGCTTTCGCCGGAAAGCGTGCTCTCTGTGACCAACGAGGTTAACGACCAGTGAGTCCGCTTTTTCGGGAGAAATCAATGCAACTAGACATCGACAGAGAGGTCGCTCTGCTCCACCGTATGACGGTGGGGCAGTTGCGAGAGAAGTATCAAGAGACATGGGGCGAGCCTACCAACACTCGCAACAAGCAGTGGCTCGTCAAACGCATCGCTTGGAAGATGCAGGCCAACATCGAAGGCGACATTTCAGAGCGAGCCAGGCGTCGCGCTGCAGAACTTGCTCGCGGTACCGACATCCGTACGACTGC
>JAJTEK010000149.1 GCA_021299695.1 Pirellula sp.
TTCTCGGCGCATCAACCCTTACGCTACCGTACCCAGGGCGGCGCTTCGCTCTACCCTGGGCTATCTCATTTTGCCCCTTTGGGGCAGTGGGGGTTCGATGGTTGTTCAGGCGTCCACAAGGGTCTTTTGCCACAACAGGACGGAACATGATAATTCACCGTGCGCGATCTAGTGGTCTTTTGCCCCAACGGGGCGCAAGGTGATAGCCTAGGGCAACGCCCTGGGTTCGATGGGCCCGAATCCTTCCAAGCCCTGAAAGGGCGGAACTTCTCGGCGCATCAACCCTTACGCTACCGTACCCAGGGCGGCGCTTCGCTCTACCCTGGGCTATCTCATTTTGCCCCTTTGGGGCAGTGGGGGTTCGATGGTTGATCAGGCGCCCCCATTGGTCTTTTGCCACAACAGGACGGGGCAGGATAATCCATCGTACGCGATCGAATGGTCTTTTGCCCCAACGGGGCGCAAGGTGATAGCCCAGGGCAACGCCCTGGGTTCGATGGGCCCGAATCCTACCAAGCCCTGAAAGGGCGGAACCTCTCGGCGCATCAACCCATACGCTTCCATACCCAGGGCGGCGCTTCGCTTTGCCCTGGGCTATCTCATTTTGCCCCTTTGGGGCAGTAGGCGTTCGATGGTTGATCGGGCGTCCCCAAAGGTCTTTTCCCACAACAGGACGGGGCATGATAATTCACCGTCCGCGATCTAGTGGTCTGTTGCCCCAACGGGGCGCAAGGTGATAGCCCAGGGCAACGCCCTTGGGATCGATGGGCCCGAATCATACCAAGCCCTGAAGGGGCGGAACGTCTCGGCGCGTCAACCCATACACTACCGTACCCAGGGCGGCGCTTCGCTTTGCCCTGGGCTATCTCATTTTGCCCCTTTGGGGCGGGGACATCACAACCCTATCGCGTAGGGACTGTCCCCGGTTTCTCGCCAAACTTCCATGCGCCCCATACCGGATTCGAATCAGTGATCTCCGCCGTGACAGGTTATGACCATTGACCAGTTGCAAATAGTGCTTGCGGGCAGTAAGCCGATCCAATGGCCTGAAAACGCGGAATCAAGGTAGTTGACAAAGGTGATGCGAACCATGCGCAAGCGAACAATAACCCAGAACCCCTTCACGGGCCGCTGGCGAATCGTCTCGATGAGTGCCTGGGACCACGAGTTCATCGACGAAGAGGAAGAGGGCTATTTCGAGTTCGAACAGAACGACAGCGGCCAGTTCCACTTCGGCTACGTCTACGGCCAGATGGTATGATCTTCATCCACAACGGCGACGATTCAGAGTTCGTGGCGAAGAAGGCAGATAGCAGGAAGAAGGCCAAGAAATGACGACCGACACGAAGACCTCAGGCTACTCCCACACGCAGAAGGCCCCGCTCTGCTTACTGGTCTACGCACTTGCCGTCGTGTTTCTTGCGCTGGGCTGGATCGTCAAAGATGCACCACCAATTCCGTGGCTATTTCCGCCCATTGGCCTGTTGATGCTCGTGGTTGCTGCAGCGTTCCATCACTTGACGGTTGAGGACCAAGGCGACAATCTTTCAGTCCGCTTTGGTCCCGTCCCATTGTTCCGCAAGACCGTGAACTATTCCGACATTGTTAAGGTGGAACTTGGTCAGACTTTGCTCCTGGACGGCTGGGGCATCCACATGAGTATCCGTGGTGGCTGGGTTTGGAACCTATGGGGACGAGATTGTGTAGTTTTGTATTTGAAGAAAGGTACTTTGAGGATCGGTACGGACGATTCCGAGAGTCTTGCCGCATTTCTAGCGCAGAGAATTGGACCATGACCTTCAACCTCTTCACCAACCTCCCATCAGACTTGCCTGACGAGCTTTTCACCACTTTGCTCGAAGCATCCAACTTGCGAATCGAACGGATCGTTTCCCATGGTCATGCATCACCAGAAGGTTTTTGGTACGACCAAGATGATCATGAGTGGGTGATGGTGTTGCAAGGGGCAGCTAGGCTGCAACTCGAAGATAAAACCATCGAACTACGTCCTGGTGACTACATCAACTTGCCCGCACATACCAAGCATCGAGTCGAATGGACGACCGCTGACCAACCAACGATTTGGTTGGCTGTGTTCTATAAGTCCTAACAACCCTATCGCGCGGGGACTTATCGCGCGGGGACTGTCCCCGGTTTCTCGCCAGGAAGTGGTATACTGAAGGGGTTGAAAAACCGTACGATATCACCCGATGGACCCCATCTGTGCCCATCCCGGACTTCCAAACGATCATGTTGCCGTTTATGCAGGTAACGGTTAGTAAACTACCCATGAAAGAACTCATTTCATTCTTTGTCCTAGTTGTTGGATTTTTGCTTATCATTTTGAGCTTCTTCTCGATAGAACCTCGAAAAACTGACCTCAGGAAGCTTGGGCTAGGAAGCCTGATGATGCTTTCTGTGATTGGTTATTTTCTTTGGAGTGTATTTGCTCCCCCGACCTCTGGCGAAATCGAGGAGGAAACCAGGGATAAGCCAATCACTGTAGTAGCCACTTTAAAAGAAAAGCTCGACGAATCGATCTACGCATACGATTACCCTGGTTGGGCTATCGCTAAGGAACTTGCCCAATGCTCCAGTGATGTGTATCTGTCACCCGTTGAAGCCGAAGAAGTATTCAAGAAGCGGGGGTACAAAAGTGTTGCCTCGCTCAACAGTTCCACCTTGGTCGGCTATGTCGCATCTCTTGGCGATACTTCGGTGATTATGTTTCGAGGAACCAATCCCTCCGAAATCCAAGATTGGTTCATCAATCTCAGCAATCGATCACGAAAGGTAGACCATGGCAATGTCCATGCAGGTTTCTGGACTGGTTATGACTCTTTGCATGGTCAACTAGCCAAGGTGTTGGAAGCAAGCAAACCGAAGAAGGTTTGGATCACTGGTCACAGTCTAGGTGGAGCCTTGGCCGTTGTTTGTGCTTACCGACTCTCATCCATGGAGAACCTGGAGATCGCAGGTGTTATGACCTTTGGACAACCGAAGGTCGGCAACCCAGCGTTTTGCAAGCACATGGACGATACCCTTCGCGGACGAATGGTGCATTTTGTAAATGAAAGCGATCTGGTTCCACGAGTGCCGCCGAGCTTTGATCACTTTGGATCCCTTGTATGGTACAAAGGGGGTGGAATCAGACGGTCGCAACCGCCGATGCTTGCGATGAGGTCAGGTCCAGAGGGTGGTGGTGAAGCCCTATCCGAAGACGAGTTCGTTGAGATACCAGAGATGACCGAGGAAGAGTTCGAGCAATCCAAGTTGGATATGCAGCTACCAGGAAACGCACAGTTCACGCCCGATGGCGAACCCTTGATGCAACGTCGGTTTTCGCTGATTGATGATCATGACATTGCAATCTACATCGATCGGTTGAAGTAACTCTCCATGCCTAGGATGTCTACACCCCTGTTGTGATCGAAAACCTAGACCACGTCGCAAGAAGATTGGTTTCAAAAATGGCAGAGTGCCGAAGATTTGTTTGTTCAGGCTGCGGACGCAAGATCGATGCGTGGTCCGATGGTAATCCTTTCTACATCGACGAAACAGGGAAGAAGAAGTACGCCTACCACCCTGACCACGAAGCTCTCGCAAAATGTATTGGAAACGATCTCCCGCATTTGTGTCTCAATTGCGGTCATGATGTGGTAGTCGATTCAAGGAGCTGCAAAAAAATTTGCCCAGACTGCGATTCAGACAAAGTGATTGAAGCATTCCTACTGGATCAAAGAGACTGCCCAACATGCAAGAATGGGAAATTCCTTTGGGACCCGTCCTACCAAGCCATCTCATGATGAGAAATTCTGACGCTATCGCCCGGGGACTGTCCCCGGTTTCTCGCCAAGACATAGTCTCCACCACCGTCGGCAAAGAACTCGATGTCCTCCGAGCCGTCAGCACCACATAGCACAGCCAGAACAACCGGAACAGCCAGAACGAGGATATCTTGGAGATCATGGGCTTTGGTTCGATCCACCCTGGGATCTTCGACCGCCGCCATGCACTCGACCAAACTCAGCTTTGCAACCATTCCATGGACTCCAGTAAGCGAAAGGGATCCCTTTCCGATATCTTTCACCGCTAGTATTTTCTTTGGCAATCCCCATGGGTATGCTAGTCGCCTACGACTCTGATGCGTTTGCCCTGGGGTGGATCAAACCTGGAAGGTTCGGCTGATCGAGGAGGAATTCAAACGCCTCATGTTTGACACGGAGACGATTTAGGATGAACGATATCACACAGCCAGCCATCTCGGTATTCTCACACGGCTCAACGTGGGTCCGTGCCGATTTCCACATGCACACGAAGGCGGACAAGCATTTCTCCTACTTTGGCGAGCCGAATGAGTTCGTCAATCTGTACGTCAAGGCGTTGGTTCACGCTCAGACTCGCGTCGGGGTGATTACCAACCACAACAAATTTGACCGCGACGAGTTCAAAGCGCTTCGCAAGCGAGCACAGAAGGATGAAATCCTCTTGTTGCCCGGTGTCGAACTCTCGGTCAAAGATGGCGCGAACGGCATCCACACATTGGTCGTGTTCTCTCCCGAGTGGATCGACAACCAGGACAACAAGAATTACATCCAGAGCTTTCTGGATGTCACGTTTGCGGGGCAGGCGAACTACGAGAATGAGGACGGTCGATCCAACCATGATCTGAATGACACGGTCCGTGAACTCAATAAGCTCAACCGGGATTACTTTCTGATCTGTGCCCATGTGGAAGACCGAAGCGGACTTTGGAACGAATTGGATGGCGGGCGACGCGGTGAGTTGGCGCAATTTGAACCATTCCGGGGACGCTGCCTGGGCTTTCAGAAAGTCCGCACGCGCGATCTTAGAATGACCGTGAAACAGCAGATGGCCGGTTGCTATCCGGCAGAGGTCGAAGGTTGTGACTGCAAATCGATCGAAGAGATCGGGAAAGGCCAAAGCACATTCCTCAAGATTGGTGCGTTGACTTTCGAAGCGGTCAAATTTGCCTTGCTCGATCATGCAAACCGCGTCTCAGCAGAGCCGCCGCCTCGCACCCATTCCTACATTCGCAGCGTCAGCTTTGAGGGAGCGAAGCTGGAGGGTACGGAACTTGCACTATCGCCCGAGCTGAACACGCTGATCGGTATCCGTGGGAGCGGCAAATCCTCGATTCTCGAGTCGATTCGGTATGCGCTTGGAATCGAACTCCCCGAAAAGGCGGATAGCGACGGGTACAAGCAGGGTTCCGTGAAGCACGCTCTGGGCAGCGGCGGAAAAGTCACTCTCAAAGCTGTTGATCGCCACGGAAATAAGTACGAGATCCGCCGCATTCTCGGCGAGCAGCCCGACGTTTACGTCAACGGAGCGCTTCAACTAGGCATCAACATCCGCGAGACCGTGCTTCACAAACCCATCTACTTCGGCCAGAAGGACCTCTCAAGCACTGGACAAGGCTTCGAGAACGAGCTGGTGGAGAAACTGGTCGGCGACAGCTTGATCGACGTTCGCCACGAAATCTCGCTCAAGAAGCAGGGGGTTGTCGAGACGGTTCGCCGTCTGCAAAAGCTCTCGGATGTCGCGGAGAAACAACAGGAATACCAAAACCGACAGGCAGATGCGGAACACCGCCTGAAGGTATTTAGGCAGCATGGCGTTGAAGAGAAGTTCCAGAAGCAGGTCGACTTTGAACAGGACAGTCGCGTTCTCAACGGACTCACCGACTTCATTGACGCATACATCGATAGTCTCATCGAGCTTGTCTCGCAATACGAGGATGATTTTCGGTCACGGCGAAAGTATGACTCGAAGCAGAACGCAGAGTTCTTCAAGGATGTCATGGCGATCTTTGATCGAGTCGCCAACGGCTTTGCTCAAATTGGACAGATCATCGAGCAAACGCGCTCCGCATCGGCTGAAATGAAAGCCAAGTTGCATTCTTTTGAGCAATCGAAAGGAGCCCTTAAGGAAGAGTTTGCCGAGGTCGCGAGAAGACTATCTGAGGAACTGAAGTCTAGCGGCTTAACAGCGGTCGAGCCCGACGAGTTCCTCAAACTCCGCAAGTCGATCGACAACGCAAAGCAGATGCTCTTGGCACTCGGTAAGGAGAAGGACCAACAAACGACCCTTCAGACTCAACTGACAGCCGAACTGACCGCGCTGAACGACAAGTGGCACGAGGAATTCCGGCTGATCCGAGACTGTCTGGAAAAGATCAATAAGCAGAAGACCGCTCTTCAAATGGAGATTGAGTACAAGGGAGATAAGTCCGCATTCCTGACATACCTCAAGGACATGTTCCGGGGCAGTAAGCTGCGAGAAACGACGCTCGACTCGCTGACGACCGAGTTTGCAGACGGAGCGGCCATCTATCGCGAGATGGACAAGGCCAAGAAGATTGTCGGTAATTCATCGGAGACCTTCGAACAGTATTTCCGAGAAAACCTGACTGCTCTTCTGACCTGGCAGGTGCCAAACAGATTCACGATCAAGTATCACGGAAAACAACTCAAGCATCATTCGCTGGGCCAGCGGGCGTCGGCCTTGATCCTGTTCGTGCTGAGCCAACGCGAGAACGACGTCGTGATCATTGATCAGCCCGAGGACGATCTGGACAACCAGACGATCTATGCGGATGTGATCAAGCTGGTTCGCAAGCTCAAGCCCGAGACGCAGTTCATCTTTGCCACCCACAACCCCAACATTCCTGTCCTTGGTGATGCCGAGCAGGTGATTGCCTGCAGTTACGGAGATGACCGTATCGAAACACAAGTTGGCAGTATCGACTGCCCTTCCCTCCAAGAGTCGATCGTTACGATCATGGAGGGTGGCGAAGAAGCATTTAGGGAACGGAAGAGGATCTATCAGGTATGGAAACAACAGAACTCCTAGAAGCGGTCGCCCGGGGCGAGGACAGTCGACATCAGTTCAAGGAAGACGTCACCAATGCGACGTCCCTTGCGGCTGAAATTGTGGCGTTTGCGAACTCAGGTGGAGGTCAGATTTTCATTGGGGTTGCCGATGACGGGGGCATTCATGAGTTGGATGTGGCCGCAGTGGGGAGACTGAACCAACTGATCAGCAACACCGCCTCTACGAATGTTCGACCGGCCATCAATCCCCGCACCGAGAACGTCTCCGTCGGCAACGGGGTCGTCCTGGTCGTGACGATTCCTGATGGACTGAGCAAGCCCTACGTCGACAATTCCGGTGTCATCTGGGTGAAGAGTGGCAGTGACAAACGTCGCGTGACCGCCAGAGAAGAGATGCAGCGGATGTTCCAGACCGCTCAGCTTGTCCACGGGGACGACGTTCCGGTCCCAGGAACCTCAGCGTCGGACATCGATGTCGAGTATTTTCGGCAGTTTTTCACGAAGCGTTTTGGGATGGAATTGGACGAGCAAGGGCTCTCGCTTTCCCAAGTCCTCACCAATATGCGGCTGCTGAACACCGGATTGCTCACCGTTTCTGGCGCTTTGCTCTTTGCAACCGATCCGACTCCACTGGTTCCCGCATTCCATATCAAAGCGGTGTGTTACCCGGGGACGGACATTCATGCCTCGCAATACGCCGACAGCGCGGACATCTACGGGCGAATCGACTCCCAGTTCGAACAATCCATGTCGTTCGTTCTGCGGAACCTCCGCCGTGAGCAACGAGACCAGGGAGTCAATTCTGAGGGTATCTTGGAGATCCCTCGCATCGTGTTTGAGGAGTTGCTCGCGAATGCGATCATTCACCGCGACTTTTTTGTCTCCGCACCCATTCGCATCTTTATGTTTGATGATCGCATCGAGATCATTAGCCCCGGCCATCTCCCAAACAACCTGTCCGTTGCCAACATCCTCAGTGGCAATTCCAACATGCGTAACCCAATCCTCGCATCGTACGCCACGAAAGTGTTGCCCTACCGGGGTTTGGGAAACGGAATCGTGCGAGCGATCAAGGAGTACCCTGAGATCGAGTTTATCGATGACCGGGATGCAAACAGGTTTGTTGCGATCGTACGTCGTCCGTCAGCAGGCACAAGGGCATGACCAGAAACCGGGGACAGTCCCCACGCGATGTGGTTATTGAGTCGATGCGGTTACCTAGTCTCTATCCCTCAAGAAAGAAATCATCTCGAAGGGATCGACGATCTTGAATTTCCAGTCGCGCTCGTTAAACGCCTCTTTCAACTCTCTAGAATCTCGAAGCCCCAGGATGTCATTGTCGCGGGTCACTAGAAAGTCCGCCTTTGCTCCAAATGCAAGGTCGATATACTTGGCATCCTTGGGATCACGGTCGAGTGGAAAGACACTTGGAATGTTGGCCGAATAGGTTGAGCATCATTTGATTCGCTCAATGAAGGCAGTGACAAGTGCGGTCGTTAGCGATGGAAACTTGCGTTGAAGACTTGGGCGGTTCAAGACCTCTTGCAACTCGTGTAGAGTCGCGTCAGAAACCAAGAGTTCGATAGCACTAATCTCTGCAAGTTCTAGAAGTGCAGCCGCTGGTCCCGTGGGCCTTGCTGCGTCCGGACCGGTGGTTATCACCACCGGCAGAGGTTGTGGCAGCCCTCCGGGATTGATGAATGCAAATCTGTATGGATCGATCAGTCTGTATTGCATGAGTGGCCGTGTGTGGCCATTACAGCCAAGCAGCCTTACGCGCGGTCGGCCCCCTCAACCCCCCCGCCCCTT
>JAJTEK010000031.1 GCA_021299695.1 Pirellula sp.
ACGTCATCGTCTTGAGCAATGAGGACTTGAGCAACCCTTATCCGTTGATTGCGATGTATGAGAACGGAGAAGAGCAACCGGTTTATTAACCAGCAGCGAGGTGGTTTTTGGCACTGATAAGCGTCCCAAGTTCACCGCAAAGGCGCGAAGTTCGCCAAGGCTAAGAATCAGGCAAGAAGTTCTTGGTTCGGACCAACCTATTTTGAATGGAAAAAAGGCAGGTACTGTTCCCGGGTTTTGTCAGGGCTGTTAGACCTTTTGAACAACAAATTCTGCTCAAGAGTAATTTTTTACCGGTTATACAACAACGCGATCGCTTTCAAGTGTTTTTCCATGTAAACTGTTCAAGGCCGAAGCGATTCTACCGAATAATGCGGATGCTGAGAGTTGCAGTTTTAGTAGATCAACTCCCCAGGGTTTTCATTCGCAAGAAACAGAACGTACTTATCTCATCGATCTAAGGTGCCTCAGAATGCTTAAACGCTTCAAGATTCCACTCATCGCTACCGCAGTGACTTTTACGTTGACTGTCATCTTCAGTGTGATCATGATCACCGCGATCGAAAACTCAAGTCGTTCAGATCGAGAGCGGGATCTGCGCATAGAAAAAGCCGGAGTTGCCGCGGCGTATTTCTTCTTGTTCACCACGACTCCATTTTGGTTGATCACTTCTTTCAAGATCGGTGCAGAGCGAAGGCGCAAAAGCAAGTGAAGATTCTCCTGATGCGGATCAATCTATTGTGAATAGAAAAAACCTAGCAACTTTCCCCAGGTTTTTGTCTTTGTCTTTTTCTTAGCGAACTTGGCGCCTTTGCGGTGAGTTTCGACGGATGATTCGAAAACGCGGGGACTGTCCCTGGGTTTTTGTCACTGATAAGCGTCCCAAGTTCACCGCAAAGGCGCGAAGGTCGCCAAGCCTAAGAATCAGGCAAGAAGCTCTTGGTGCGGATCAATCTATTTTGAATGGAAAAAAGGCAGGTACTGTCCCCGGGTTTTGTGTTTGTCTTTTTCTTAGGGAACTTGGCGCCTTTGCGTTGAGTTTCGACGGATGACTCGAAAACGCGGGGACTGTCCCTGGGTTTTTGTCACTGATAAGCGTCCCAAGTTCACCGCAAAGGCGCGAAGGTCGCCAAGCCTAAGAATCGGGCAAGAAGCTCTTGGTACGGACCAACCTATTTTGAATGGAAAAAAGGCAGGTACTGTCCCCGGGTTTTGTCTTTGTCTTTTTCTTAGGGAACTTGGCGCCTTTGCGGTGAGTTTCGACGGATGACTCGAAAACGCAGGTACTGTCCCTGGGTTTTTGTCACTGATAAGCGTCCCAAGTTCACCGCAAAGGCGCGAAGGTCGCCAAGGCTAAGAACCAGGCAAGAAGCTCCTGGTGCGGACCAACCTATTTTGAATGGAAAAAAGGCAGGTACTGTTCCCAGGTTTTTGTCTTTGTCTTTTTCTTAGCGAACTTGGCGCCTTTGCGGTGAGTTTCGACGGATGACTCGAAAACTTGGGGACTGTCCCTGGGTTTTTTATCGTGTGGTCGTTTCCGGCGGTGCAGCTCGATCGGATGGATTAGAACTCCTCGCACATCGCGCGGACCGCTGGATTGCTCACTCGGTAGCTTACGATCTTCACATCGAGATCGCTTCGACGGTACAACTCCGCTGCCCGACGGATCGCATCGAGGATCCAATCCGGATCGTTGCCAAACGCGCCACCACCGAGCGATGTTAAGTACACCGATCGGTTTCCAGTCTTCGACGCATTGACAAGCGCTGCTGCAAACGTCGCTTCATAAGCTGCCTGCAAAATCAATCGCGCAAACCGTTCCCACAATCGGGAAGACAAACCACTATAAGCGACCGGGAGTGCCGAACAATACGCCTGGGTCACCCTGTGCCCACAACCTTCGAGAGTCACCTGGGTATCCCACTGCACCCCAATCTTCAATTCGCAACGCAGATCGTCGAGCTGCGTCTCGGTCATCTTCTCCAATTTCAAGTTGACTTCCTTGAGCCCCTCGGCAGTGGGTAACGCATAACCATTTTGCATCCTCCAAAGGCGCTGGTCCGCATTGCCTAGCACCCTGCCGATTCCTGCGAGACAATCGACCTGCTGTGCTCGCGTCTGGCCGACCTGGCCATCCAAGTCGACCATGTAGTTTCGGTAGATCGTCCCTGCACCGCATGCGACTGCACAAGCAGGTCCTTGCGTCGGATCCCGCTCGTAGATTCCTACACCTTGCTCCGGCGTGACGTCAGGTGAAATCATCTCGAGCAAATTGAATTGCGAAGCGACTTGGAAAAATGCTCCCGCGTTCGAAGCATCGGCATGAAGGGCTTTGGCATCGCCGACGATCCCCGAAATCTTCAACTTCTTCTCCTGAGCATCCATCGGTGCGACTTGTTTGCGTAACGCACCCAGGGATACGATCTGAAGTTGCCCGCATCGGTAACTCGCACCGTTGACTCGGCTCGTCAATCGAGTCCCCTGCACGTCGATGTTTTGGCGAACTTCATCCGGGGAGCGTTCAGAAAATCCAGTGAGCTTAGTAAACCAATCGTTGCGCAAAACCGCTGTCGAGGGTGGCTTGGTCTTCGATTGACCGCGCTCTTGAGCCCAGTTCAATACGAATCGCTTTTGGGTGTCGTTCTCGGGTGCTTCGCGCCAAGACCGCTCCGTGTCGGCTTGGCGCAATTCGCTCAGCACGTGAAACACACTCTCCTCGGTGGCGTGACCATGCTTCAAGAGCCAGCAACTGACCACCGTACCGGTTCGTCCGATGCCGCCAAAGCAGTGGACATAGACCGGGCGATTTCTCTGGATCGACGAATCGATCGCATCGAGGATGCTAGTCATTCGCTCATGGGTTGGGATATGTCGATCTTGGATGGGAAATCGAATGCATTCGATTGGATCCTCGACTCGGCTCGCCAGTTCGCTTAAGACGCCATCGTAGGGGGCAAACAGCATCCCTTGCGGGTTTCTCTCATCTTCCTCCATCAGATTGATGAACGTCCGGATGCCAGCGTCTAGCAGTCCGGACAATCGCACGATCTGATCTTGCGGATCGGGCTTACCGGCAAAAGCCCCAGCTAGAAACAGCCCCTCGAGTACCCAATAGGTTCGCGGACAAGGAGTGTTCGATGGAGGAATAGAAAAATGGGCCATGGAAATTGCAAGTCCATCGTGTGATGAGTTTGTTGACAAAAGATGATTGTACTTCATTCGTGGAATTTAGAAGTTCATCCATAAGGAAACCCCGTGAGCCAGCCAGCGCAAGCGGTTGGGCGATTTAAATTAGCCCCCCAGCACGCTGCGTCTGGGCCCCAGCAGGTTAGTGATCCCGTGACCGATGAAAACGGGGGACTGTCCCGGGCGGGTTTGTTACCGATCAAGAAATGCGTTGCTGGATAGGTCGCTCGTAAGTTGCCCTCGCAGCGCCTTGTCGAGCAACTCAGGCATTCGACTCGGATTGCAGGCAAAACAGGGGATCCCAATCGATGCCAATTTCTTGGCCAGCGATTCGTCGAATATCGGTTTGCCATGATCGGCAAGCGCCAAAAGACAAACGCACTTGACCCCACTACCTACCATCTCTTCCAAACGTCGAACCAACTGGGCCTGATTCCCACCTTCGTACAAATCGGTGATCATGATGAATAGCGTTTTGCTCGGATCCTCGATGAACTTCTGGCAATAAGCTACCGATTTGTTGATGTCCGTGCCTCCCCCAAGCTGAACGCCAAAGAGCATGTTGACCGGATCATCCCCGCATTTCTCCGTCAAATCGACCACCTCGGTATCGAAGGCGATCACATGCGTCTTGAGCGCTGGCAATGAAGCAAAGATGGAACCCATGATCGCCCCATAAACGACCGAGTCGGCCATCGAACCACTCTGGTCCATATCGACGATCACAGTCCAACTGTTGGTGTGCTCTGCTCGCGAAAAAAAATAAACTCGCTCCGGGACAATCGTCCCTAACTTGGGCTGATAATTCTTTAAATTCCGTCCGATCGTCCACTTCCAATCGATGCTGCTGGCATTGGGTAAAGGTGTATGCTGGCGTCGGTTGATCGCTCCCATGATCGCTTGACGAATCTGCTGCTCCAACTGCAGCTTGATATCATCGACAACGGCTTGGACAACCATCCTCGCTGTCTGTTTGGTGCGCTCGGGAATCTGTCCGCTCAACGACATCAAGGTAGCTACCAACTGAACGTTCGGCTCGACGGACTTCAACGTCTCGGGCTCGAACAGCAATTGCTTGAGCCCTTTTTTCTCGATGGCATCTTGCTGAATGACGCAAACGATGTCCTCCTTGAAATAGGTGCGGATATCCCCAAGCCATTTTGCAAGTCTCGGGGCTGATCCCCCAAGTCCCGCGCTCCGCTTGCCACCCTGGTCAAGTGCGTCGGAAGTGTCGTCGTAGATCGCTGCCAAGGCTTGGTCCATCTGAAACTGCTCTGGGGACAGATCGCACCCGGGCGAGCAACTCGCAAGCTGCTCTTGGGACGAAGCCCCCAAAATCAATCGCCATCGTTTGACCTGTTCGACCGATACGCTCATCTGGAAAATCCTTTGGAAACCAACCAAAGACCGGACACCACAGAACGACTTCTAAATGTCCCCAAAATCGAATTCATTCAAATCCTCCAACGCTTGTTCTTCTTGCTGCGTCAACGGGCCATCGAGCGACTCCTTGACATCCTCGCCATGGACTCCCCAAACCTCGGCTAGATTTTCAGCGATATTCCGCTTCTCGTTAGGACTGAATTCGCCAAAAGCACGCCGCAGAAAAACCAAGGAACGTTTGAACTGCTCGTCGTCCAACGTCGCTACGTAACGATCGAGCGTATCCCAAAGGACC
Organism: Pirellula sp.; assembly: GCA_021299695.1. Classification (GTDB taxonomy): domain Bacteria; phylum Planctomycetota; class Planctomycetia; order Pirellulales; family Pirellulaceae; genus JBKCUI01. The sequence continues at coordinate 4,865 of JAJTEK010000031.1, forward strand.
TGCCTTGCGATCAATCCATATCGATTCCGTTTGGCCAAACCCTCGAACCAACCGGCGCCCAAGTCGGCTGAAATGCCGGGAGAAAGCCGACGCGAAACCTCACGGACCAGCGCCTCGTTGCCCATCGATCCACGTTCGAGTAGCAACGCACAAGCATACCCGGATAGGACCGGATTTCGATTGTCTGCGTCGGAAAGCGTTTGCAACTTGCGGGTCCAGAGCGATTCATCGATTCGGTCGTGAAATTCCAATGAAACTCGATTCATCTGATCGATCGACTGCAGAAGTTCCTTGGCCGCCGTCGCGTCGCAATTGGCCGCTTCGTGCAACGCCAAGCACCCCTGAACGAACAACGCTTCGATAAGCGGTACCAGAGGCTGTGTATCGAACCGCCTGACATCGCCATAGCGGACCACCTGCATGAGCTCAAAGGCGGCAGCGGCTATGTGGCCCAGGGCAGAAGTCTCACTGGCCAGATGCTGAAGCTTTTCTCTAGCTTGCTCCATCGACTCCATCAGGTTGCACTTGCAAGCGTCACTCACGAGCAACGCGGCCGCATCGATCGTCGGAGCGGCCTCGATGAGTTGTTTGAATCGATACCCACAGGCCAACTCGATTGTTTCCCCAAGCAACACCGATTCGACGAGCGTGATCTCGCTCTCTGGACTCCATTGCAGATTCCAACGCTCGGCCCATGTCGCCGAGTCTTGCCGAACCGGTACGTGCTCGGCAAACAGGACCCCAAGAATTCGTAAACGATGGAAAAAACTCGAACGATCCAAATCCAGAAACGCGCTCGCTTGGGTCTTGGCCTGACGATTCTCCCGCAAATCGATCGACAACTCCTGCTTGATCGCCGTTCGGTACTTTTCCAACTTCAGACGATCGATGTGCCTGCCGAAATCCTCCTGGATTGAGGTGCGACTAACTCCCTTTGGCAGTTGCCCAATGGCCGTCCCAACATCAACCCGCATCAACGATTCTGCGATGTTGCTACGTTCCCCATGGCCCAACAACGCGATGGCAGCATCATGCAAATCCTCCAGCGTCGGATGATACCCCTCCTTAAGCGCAGAGAGCGTCTGCGCTAGTCGGACCCCTTCGATCACTTCAGCCGTTGAGCGATAAGTGCCTAACTCGCGATAACTTCTGGCGACCGAACTGAGATAGCGTACGCCCAGTGCGTCCAAAGTATCGCTCTGGAGCGTCTCCCACAAAAGCTCAAAATAGGCCGGTGCAAGGTTCCCGGCACCGTAACCGGATTGCGTAGATAACCGGAAATACGAGTAGGGCATCAGCGTAAGTTTGCTCGCGCGGCGAGGCAAACTCTCGAACTCCTTGTCGCTCATGGCCAAATGCGATCCATTGAGCACCGGGGCATGATAAGCACCCACAATGGCGACGATCTTCTCCGGACGTATCCCCCGTGCCAATGCCCGCTCGATTTGACGACGCATGAACGCCTCTCGGACCAGATTCTCGGCGCGCCGCCGAAGCGGTTCGCTATCCAAAGCTCGAAGCGAAGTACCAAGCTCGTTGGCCGCCAACCGATAGGCATCCTCGTTGAGGTTGTGCTCGAAGCGTCGCTCCCAATAAGCGTCATAACTTGTCTCTCCTGAAATCTCAGCCAAACGATCGTAAACCGTAACGTGACACGACTCGCTATCCGGTAGCGTGCCGTCTGCGTTCATATCGTCAGCAAATTCCTCCGGCAATTCCTGAGCCGTGCGCCCGGCAAACTCCATCTCGAGCTCCTGCAATCCCAAAAAGGCATCCGAAGGTAGATCGATGAACTCAAGCGGCTTGCGGTTCTCGTGGGCCCATAGAACAGCCTGATACTCCGGACTGTAAATCGCCAACGGATAAACCAAAGTCCGTACGGGCAACGAATCGGTGTAAGCCAAAATGGCCACCGGTGGCTTGGTCCCTTGGTTGACCAAGTCCCCGGTCAGTTCGACCGCATCATGCAAACCTTCAACCATGACCAAATCGGGCTCAAGGCGATCCAAGTACCGTCGCAAATGCCAAGCGCCGCTCGGGGAAAGATGCCGAACCCCGAATACGTTGATCTCCCAATGAGACGTCATGACATCTGGTCCGAGCAAGCAGCAAAGAGAGACCGCCACTCGGCTCCTCGCTTCTTGAGAACATTCGCAAGATACTCTTGCCAAACGATCTTGTCTTTTTCCTCGTCCTTGATGACAGCTCCCTGAATGGAGGATGCCAGGTCTTCCGGGGAAACCTTGCCGTCGCCAAAGTTACCAGCAAGCGACATGCTTGCTGCAAGAACCGAAATCGCTTCGGCGGTCGAAAGCACCCCCGACGGAGACTTGAGCTTGTTTTTGCCGTCGAGCGTTTGGCCAGTGCGCAATTCGCGGAAGATGGTGACGACTTTTTCAATCGCCTCATCGGCCGGGACCGGGGCCTGGAGTTCCAGATTCTTGGCAAGCTCATGGACCCGCCTGCGGACAATGTCCATTTCGGTTTCTAAGGTGGCTGGCGATGGCAGTACGACGATGTTGAATCGACGCTTGAGGGCCGCCGACATGTCATTGACGCCGCGGTCTCTAGTATTGGCAGTGGCGATTACCGAAAAGCCTTTCTGCGCTGGTATCTCCATCTGTAGTTCTGGAATTGAAATCCGTTTTTCCGACAGCAAAGAGATCATCGCGTCTTGGACCTCGGATGCACACCGTGTGATCTCCTCAAAGCGAGCGATCGATCCCCCCTCCATCGCTCGCATGATGGGACTTCGAATCAGCGAGGTATTCGACGGACCTTGGGCGATAAGCAAGGCGTAGTTCCAGGTGTATCGGATCTGCTCTTCGGTCGTGCCGGCCGTACCCTGAACCACCTTGGTCGAATCGCGATTGATCGCCGCTGCCAAATGCTCCGACAACCAAGACTTGGCCGTCCCTGGTTCTCCGATCAACAAAAGGGATCGGTCGGTCAGAAGCGTCGAAATCGCGATCTCTACCAATCGCTTGTAACCCACGTACTTGGGGGTGATTGTCGTCCCTCCGACCGTACCTCCCGTGATATAGGTCAGCACCGCCCGAGGAGACAACTGCCAACCCGGTGGACGCTCATAGGAATCGGCCTGCGCAAGAGCATCGAGCTCATGGGCATAGAACTCCTCGGCTGGTGCTCGCAACACATTCCCCTGAGAGCTTGGACCACTCTCTTTTGTTGTCGTTGCGTTGAGGTCATCCTGTTTTTTCTTGGCCATCTTTGCAATTTCTAAATGAGAGAATGGGGTTCAATGGAAAGTCTATTTCTTGGTGCGCTCGCGGATTTCGCTGATCGCATCGATCAGCCGATCGGTTGCACTCTGTGCGAGCTTCGCGTCGCCAGCTAGCGTCTCCAAGGCGGGTAATGCATCGGCATTCAGACGTGCCGCGATCAAGCACCATGTGTAGGACTCATACGCGCCCTTGGTTTTCAAGGAATCGGTAATCTTTTCAATCACGAACTCGTTGGTCTTAGGATGGCTGATGTCAATCATCGCCGAAGCCACAGCCGATTCGAAATTGCTCATCGCTTTGGGATCTGCAAGCTTGGTGTCAATGTATTTGACCAATCCAGCATGATTGGGCTGTGCAAGTGCCACGGCGAGCTCCAAGTCGTCGGTCGCGATCGCATCATTCAACCAAGCGACATCCATGGGCTTAAGTGCCTTTTTGCGGATCCATCGCCAATGGTATTCGTGGCCACCAAACAATCCCTCTCGCACAATCGCATTCCTGCGGTGTTCGGGCGTGTTCTTTTTCGCCGAACGGTTGATGTACGGCGAGAACGTTTGGTAAAAATCCTTCGGGGGCAGCACCTCCATCCCCTGGACAAGAATCACATGAAAGCATTCCACAGGCAAATGATCTCGCTGCTGGATCAAGTAATCGATGCTCTCGCTATCGGAGGCTAGGGCCTGAACGACGGATTCTACGATATCGAGTCCTCCAGGCGTGGATTTGATCTTCCGCAATTCGTTGGACTTTTCAATGCATTGGCGCAAGAATTGCCTGGGCTCAGGTTTCATCGGATTGCGGAGAATAGAAATCAGTTGGAGGATCCGTCCGACCTGATCGCCCTGTTCTTTCTTATCGCTCTTCGATGGGATTTCGACGAGGAGTTTTTTAGCCCGATCCAAAGCGGCATCGACAAGCTCTAGCGGTTTGCTGCCGCTTGCCGCTCGTGCGACAAGCTCCAAATCCTTGCCATCGATCCCCTTGATCAATATCGCCAGGGACTCCTCGTTGGCGATCTTGCACAAGGCGTGGTAGGCGGCTTGGCGAACATCCTTGGCCGAAGCCTTCGATTGCTCGATCAAGTAAGAAAAATCCTCTGCTTGGCCACCCAAACATTCTATGGCTGCGACCTTGACCTCAGGGGAACCACCCCCAAGCGATTCCTTGACCGTCTGGCGCGCGAAGACTGGATCGATCGTGTGCATCAGCTTCAGTCGCCGCGCATGTCCACCCTTTCCCTTGATATCAAAAGTCGACTTCAAATCCGCTAGGATCGCCTTGCCATACGTAGGTAGGACTCTTTCTGCGATCAGATCCCCGATTTCGCTATAGGAGTCGTCGATTGCCAGGAGAGCAGGTCGGACCAAACGCAGATCTGCGAACAGACCATGATCGATCGCACTTGTGATCGCCACGAGCCGCCCGGATCCTGTCGACGCCAACGCCTCGATCAGTGGCTTGAGCATCCGAGCGCTGATCTGATTGCGAGGGGAAGGAACCGATGAGGATTGGACGCCTTCGAGCTTGCCGTCTACTCCAGTTGCGCCTTGGGTGTAGAGAATCGAGCAAACCAGGGAGCTGAGGTTCAAAAGGCTCGATGCAGAGCTCTGTTCGTCGGAGTTGACTAGGTCCTCGACACTCTCGGCCACTTTGGAAAAGATAGGGGCTTTGGCTCCCGCCTTCTTCAGTGGTTCGATCAACTTCTTGAGCCGAAAATCACCGGGCGCAACCGAACTGCCGGCGATCGAGAGGCGTCGAACTTCGCTGTAGACTTCGTTGAGAATCGCAATGCTCATGTTCTCTCCTTGGAGGATCAAGCGAATTAGAGGGTCAAGCGGATAACTTCACATTCCGTGACGATGCTCAAGGGTTTTACCTCTAGTCGGCATCGGTCCAGGTCATGTCGAAAGCGACCCACGAGGACTTGATCCCGAATCGCTTCGGCAGGCACCAATCGGAGAAGTTCGACACTTGAGGGTTCTTCGGCCATCCCTCGATCGTTGAGCGAAAATCGATTGCCGGCTTTGTCTTCGATGACATACACTCCTTCGATGATCCCTAGGGTCTTGAATTGCAGCAGGCAAACCGGTTGCTTTTCCGATAGGGGTCCCTTGAGATTGTTCTTGACTGATTTAGCCAATGCAGCGAAATCACTCGAAGACGCTTTGCGAACTTTTTCGAAATCCGCCTTGGTCGTCGGACGAGGAATCATTTCTTCCCATCGACAACGGGCGTTGAAGTCCCCTGGATAGATGCAAAGCATCGGGACTTGGGCGATCTGAAAGAAGCTATCCTCAGACTTGATGAATTTCGCTGCCTTGTAGGGGCGATAGGTTTTGGTAGTGAGGACTTTTCCTGTGGCAAGTTCAACCCAGATCCCCGTGTCAACAAATTCACGACGCGCAAGATCGTCGTGGGAATTGAAAGCCAATTGCATCAACTCAGCATTTTCCTGCGTCAACCCGGCTTCTTTCAACTCGCTCAATTGCCAAGCGTGTCCCAACCAAGCTGCAATGGGCGATTCGATTTCGGGTTTGAGTTCTGGGTCCTCCAGCCGCTTCTCCAGATACGCTCGACCTTGTTTGACCAACGCATTGAGTCGTCCGAGTTGATCGAGGGCATCGCTGTAGATCGCCTCGCGGACCGAGCTAGGCGCCTTGTCATCGAACTTTCCGCTACCGTCGGAAAACAGAGATGTGTAGGCGTGCAGCGCATTTTGAGCCCCAGGCAGATAAGCGTCTCCGAGCTGCTTGGCCCGACTTTCGATGGTGCTTGCGAGTTTCGCATTCATGTTGCCAATGCCGATGCGGGCCAATTCGATGGTGAGCTCCTCGAGTAGGTTGATCCCCTCTAGCTGCATCTTGATCTTCTTGGCCAACGCGGCTTTATTGACCTGCTTTGGGCCTGCAGGGGCTTCTTTATGCTTCTCGGCCCGAGCAACAACCTTTTCACGCTTGCTCTGTAGGTCCTCAGGGACCTCCGCTGTCTTAAAGGAAGAAGCATTTTGAACGTACGCGTACATCAAACCGATCGAGTGCTTGCATGGAAATTGGCGACTGGGACAACTGCAGCGGTAAGTCGGAGCACCAGGGCGAATAAAGTCACACGAGCAGCGATAAGGATCCTTGCCACTCCCCTGGCACTCACCGAATAGGATCGAACTATCCCCAGAAATATTCAACTGGAGATATTTTTTCTTAAGGACCAGACTTCGTCCATTTTTTGCTGCTTCCGCATTCGGGGCAGCCGAATCAACAAAAGACTCATCGATAGAAATCACAACCGTTACCTCATGCAAATCTCGGGCGTCATCGAAGGCCGTGCGGATTGACCCTAACCGATCACTTGCCATGCGAAAAGACCTTTGCATGAGTATCGATCCAACAGAATTGTCTCAAGCCCCCCCGCCCCAGTCAAGCATCCGACCCACTCGAGCCATTCCTGCAAAAGCTCCTCACCGAGCGGCTACCATCCGTCAGCAGACTATCGCTTACCTCAAGGAGATTCCGCTTATGTCTCGCTTTTAATCTTCGAAAACTACCCAGTTCTCGGCTGTGCTCATTGCTCATTTCAAACGTGGTCAAGGTCCAAATCCCATCAAAAGTCTCGACCCTATTGAGCCGGCTTGAGGCTTGAGGAGAAAACAGCCTAGCAGCCAAGCGGTTCAGAGGTAGTATCGCTTAGCAAATATAAATGTTAAGTGATGTTAACTTGGGGACAGATCAGACAGATCAGACAGATCGGACGCTACTTTTGCATCGTGTGCTTGTCGATGGCTTTGGGTGCGCTGAAACTATTCCCAACCGAAACATACACACGTTAGTAGACGCGGCTGACGAGCATCGGTGCAGCACATCGGTCGGTGAACGCATCCGGAAACATCATGCACCACGTGAACCGATCTTCGGCGTTGCAAGCTCAATACACACGACCTCGCTGTCATCACGCAGGTAACCACAACCATGCTCGAATCGCATGGCGCGGCGGATGACTCATTTACACGGTCGACTGTACCCAAAAAGATTACTTCATGAAATATTACTCGAACTCAAGGACCCGGCAGGTTAGCCATTCCTGCTGGGTAGCACGATCCATTCAGTGCGGGGACTAAAGCTATCGCCCGCGGCTGGCCCCCAAGCGGCTCACGGGGGAGGGACTTATAGGTGACCGAACCGGCGCTTTGCGTAAAACCACTCACTTCAGCCGGTGGTTCGTTTGTTTGGCATGTTTCGGTTACAATCTTTGCTCTGTCAGGTTGCAAAACCAACGAAGTCCCTAATCACGAAAAACAGCTAGAGCAAATCATGTTGCATCGAATCTCTTTGTTCATGGCGACAGGAGTCTTTACAGGCCTCTCGGTCGCATCGCTTACGATCGATGGGGTGCAAGCACAATCGGTCGATCGGAGCGTCCTGCCGATCCGCGAGCCTGCCTTACCCGTCTATACCGAGCTCGATGCAAGGAATGCGAAGGCTCCGCCAAGGTGGGAAGTGAAAGCTCCGGAGGGAGCTCCCAACGTCGTGGTGGTCTTGATCGACGACATCGGATTTGGACACTCGAGCGCCTTTGGTGGACCTTGCTTGATGCCGAATCTAGAGAAACTCGCCAACAACGGCTTGAAGTACAACCGCTTCCATACCACTGCCCTCTGTAGCCCCACGAGGACTGCGTTGCTCACCGGGTACAACCACCACAGCAACAATGCCGGAGCGATCATGGAGGTCGCCACCGCATTTCCTGGCAACACAGGAATAAGGCCTCAGAGCATCACTCCGATGGCCGAAGTTCTTCGCATGAACGGCTATTCCACATCGGCCTGGGGTAAATACCACGAAACGCCACCCTGGGAAGTTAGCCAAAGCGGTCCGTTCGATCGCTGGCCAACCCGATCGGGCTTTGATGAGTTCTACGGCTTCATCGGCGGTGAGACCAACCAGTGGGATCCGATGATTGTCCATGGAACGACGTCGATGCGCAAGCCCGAGGAGCAAGAGGACTACCACTTCACGACCGACATGACGACACAAGCGATCGCTTGGATGAGAGCGCAGCAGTCTCTGACCCCGCAAAAGCCTTTCTTCATGTACTTTGCCACCGGTGCGACCCACGCACCGCATCACGCACCGAAAGACTGGATCGAGAAGTACAAGGGTAAATTTGACATGGGATGGGATGCCCTGCGCGAGCAAACCCTCGCGCGTCAAATCGAACTTGGTGTGGTTCCCAAGGGGACGAAATTGGCACCCAAGCCCGAGGCGATCAGGGACTGGAAGGATCTCAATGCCGATGAAAAGCGATTGTTCGCAAGGCAGATGGAGGTGTTCGCCGCATTCGCCTCCCACACCGACCACGAAGTGGGTCGCTTGGTCCAGAGCATCACCGACATGGGTGAATTGGACAACACGCTGATCATGTATGTCGTCGGAGACAACGGAGCCAGCGCCGAGGGTGGGATGCTCGGGATGTTCAACGAGATGACTTATTTCAACGGCGTTGCCGAATCGACCCAGTTCATGCTCGATAAGATCGATCAGTGGGGTGGTCCAGAATGCTTCAACCACTTCGCCGCTGGTTGGGCCGTAGCTGGAAACACCCCCTTTACATGGACCAAGCAGGTTGCAAGCAATTTTGGTGGGACGCGCAACGGAGTCGTTTACCATTGGCCTGCAGGGATCAAGTCCAAGGGGCAGGTTCGAGACCAATTCCACCACGTCGTCGATATCGCACCGACGGTTTTCGAGGCCGCCAAAATCCCAGCTCCCACGGAAGTCAACGGAGTCAAGCAGCGGCCGATCGAGGGTGTCAGCATGGCTTACAGCTTCAACGCACCAGAGGCCGCCGATCGCCGCAAAACGCAATACTTTGAGATCGCTGGGAATCGCGCCGTCTACCACGATGGTTGGTTTGCAGGGACGGTCCACAAAGCCCCCTGGGAAGCGCAACCTCGCCATCCGCTCACCGACGATTCTTGGGAACTCTACCATGTCGACGAGGACTTCAGCATGAGCAAGAATCTTGCGGCTGCGAACCCCGAGAAACTCAAGGAATTGCAGGCCCTGTTTACCAAGGAAGCCGTTGAGCACAAGGTTCTACCGATCGACGATCGAACCATCGAGCGGTTCGACCCCAAGGTCGCAGGACGTCCCGATCTGATGGACGGCAGAACCAAACTGACCGTTTACCCAGGTATGGTTTACATGGCCGAAAACGCCTTCATCAACGTCAAAAATACGTCGCTGGACATGCAAGCTCAAGTCGAGGTCAAAGGGGACAAGAACCACGGAGTCTTGTTGTCCCAAGGAGGCCGATTCGGCGGTTGGGTATTCTGGGTCGATCATGGACGACCGATGTACACCTACAACTACCTTGGGCTGGAAGTCTTCCGCGTCGATGGCAAAGAAGCCATGAGCGATGGCAAGCACACCGTTAAAGTGGCCTTTGACTACGATCCGAAACCCGGTGCGGGAAGCCGGGGTGCTGGTGGAGTGGCAACACTATTTATCGACGGTAAGCAGGTAGGCCAAGGTCCGATAGGCAAGACGCATGCGAACGTCTTTTCGCTCGACGATACGGCAGACACTGGGATCGATACGGGCACTCCTGTCGATGAAGCTTACGGCGAAGGCCGTAAAAACGCCTTCAACGGCAAGTTGGAGCAGGTGAGCATCGAGTTGCGTTAATTCGCAGCTATGGATGCCACGGCATGGATCGGACGGATCCGTCCGATCCGTCCGATAGCCAAGATCGTTTGACGCAAGCGATCTACCCGATCTGACGAACAGAGAACCAAAACCATGAAATCGGATCCTGTACCTTCGAATCCATTGCCTCCGAGAGACGCCGACAAGCGAGGGTTGCACCGCACCATGACCCTCGGCGGCGTCTACGCGACTCGAAACTACACCATCAAGCACCTGAGAGACTTGAAAGGCAAAACCGTACTGACCGAGACCATGCCCTTTACGACCAGCGAAGCGATCGCGGCTCAAGAGGCCGGAATCGATTTGCTGAAGGTGAAGTTCGATCCAGCCAACCCGGCCAGTGCGATTGCAATCCGAAACGCAGCACCTCATACGTTCATGACGTTTTGTATTGGCTTGACCAAGATCGCTACGGCAGCCGAAGCGGTCCGCGCTGGCTACGATGCCATGGAAATAGGGGCAGATGGGATCATGTGCCAATGGGGCCCTGAATTCATTCGGGCTTGTGCAAATGCGGGGATCCCTGTCGAAGCCCATGCGGGTCTCGTGCCCCGTTTGAGCACCTGGACCGGCGGCCTCAAAGCGGTCGGAAAGACCATTCAGGAGGCGCTATCGGTATTCCAACAGATTCAGGCGTTCGAAGAAGCAGGAGCCTGGGCCGTCGAGGTTGAAGTCGTACCTGCTGAGTTACTGATGCAAATCTCCAGTCGCACTCGGTTGGTGACCTCGTCGATTGGGGCTGGTAGTGGTGGCGATATTCAATTCATGTTCGCCGAGGACATCTTGGGGAATCACGCTCCTCCTTACCCACGCCATACCAAGCAATATCGGAACCTTTTCGAGATGGAACAAGCGATGCAGGCAGAGCGCGTCGGAGGTTTTCGAGACTACATCGCCGATGTCAAAAACGGACGGTTTCCCGGTCCAGAGCATATCGTCAAAGCTCCCAGCGGTCTGATCGATCAGTTCCTTGCTGCCGTCGATAACTCCCGGCCCGACTCGCTTTAAATCCGTCGGATCGTGTTTAGGCCGAGGTTGAACTTGGATTTTGCACCTGATCGGGGCATTCCAAAAGCGACTTATCGCGCATGAGAACACGGAATAAAAAATCAGATTGGAAACACAGAGGCACAGAGATCACAGAGTGACATGGCTCTGTGTCCTCTGTGCCTCTGTGTTTCAATCTCTTTTGTGCCTCTACTGTTTCAATCCCTTTTTTTACCGTTTAAGATGGCGGTCGAAAAAGTCGATCGATGTCGAAATGCCTTTGGCATCCACAAACGCCATGATGTGGGATTTGCCCGGAAGCACCAAATACTCGCATGCAACTCCACACTCTTGAAGCTTCTTGTGCATCTTAGACGCATAGGCGATCGGTACGAGTTCGTCGGCATCCCCGTGATACAACAGAATCGGGGGATCGTCCGAACTGACATGCTCAATCGGCGATGCCGTGGAATAGACATCGCTCAAAGCCCTGCGTGTTCCGCCTAGGAATCCTGCCAAGGCTCGAGAGTCCTCCGGGATCATCCCTAAGTCGCACGGTGCTCCACCCGCGACGCACACGCGAATCGGAGGGTCCTCGGCTCGGCGATCCGTCGCCATCAGCGCTGCTAAATGTCCGCCTGCCGAATACCCCCACACCCCAAGCCTGTCCGGATCGATGTGGTACTCGTGAGCATGCTCATGCAACCAACGCAACGCCTCACGGCAGTCATCGATCTGCGCAGGATGCTTGTGCTTGGGCGCCAAACGATAGTTGATCGCCATAACCACATAGCCCTTTTGCGCCATCTTGCGGCAATGCAACGCATCAAACCGCTTATCCCCAGATATCCAAGCCCCTCCGTGAATCGCAATGATGGCGGGAAACCGAGGTTGATGCTCTATGTCCCCAGCCGCGGGCATGTAGACATCTGCCAATTGCAATGGGTCTTTTTGCTCGCAATACGAAACGTCAAAATGGACCTTCACCCCTGTTTCTCCAACCCGACTCGGTCGCTTGGTAAACCCCTTGGAATCCGTTTCGAGTTTGGATTCTCTCGGGGTACCCGGTGGCGACTCGGCAGCAGGAGATTGAGCAGCAGGTATCACGGGGGCTTGCTGTGCCTCAAGAGCCCGGCCCTGAACCAAGAGCACCCATCCGAGTGCAATAACCCGAAGTGCATTTCTAACGGATCGATCACCGACGCGATGGACGCCTTTTTTATTTGCCTGCATGGTGCACCAAATGGGGTAACTCAGGAATGATCAACTTCTCCATGGCCAATTGTACTCCGGCAGGCGAACCAGGCATCGTCAGGATCACTTGTTGCCCACGGCGCCCACCGCTGGCTCGACTCAACATCGCTGCCGAACCGATCTCTTGGTACGAGAGCATTCGAAATAGCTCGCCGTAACCCGGAATCCTGGCATCATAAAGCCCCTCGATCGCTTCGGTCGTCTGATCGCGTGCCGCCAAGCCCGTGCCACCCGTGACCAACAATGCATCAACCCCATCGCTGTCTAAGAGTTTCTCCGCTAGTTCTCGGATCACCAAGCATTCGTCCCGAACGATCTTGCGATGTGCAACCCGATGACCGGCTTGCTCGAGCAAACTTGCAATCAAGTTCCCTCCGAGATCGTTCTCGAGCGTCCTTGTGTCGCTGACGGTCAATACAGCAACACTCAAGGTCTGCTCGGCTCGCTCTCGATGCTCTCGAACACTCATTTTCGACTTCGCTTTCTCTCTGGCTTCCGAATTCGCAGGTCAATCAAACCTAGGGCCAAGCTCCCCTCGCTAGACATGGCCCTGCTGTTCACGGCACTGCCACCCCACGGCGCACTCATTACGAACGCACTGTACTCAGGCTGACGACAGCCGATCAAGTCCCTGCAGGAGGAGAACCGCATGAGACTTGAGGAAAACACATCATTTTCTAAAAAAACACCTTTGGCATGAGACTTGTATCTTTAGGAGGTAGTCGGCCAAGACCGGACGGTCGGCAACCGATGGGCAGTCGGTGATCGGAACGCTTGTTCGGTACCATTGTTTAGGAAACCCAAGAGGTCGCATCGTGTTCAAAATGATTCAACAACCGATCGCAGTGGCGATAGCGATCCTGGCGTTAGCCAACGGAGCTTTGGCTGGAAACCCGTGGTCTTCGGCCATCGGAGAGGCTTCCGCGGTGCAGCGTCGGGCCGAGGACATCGCGAATCGAATAAAGAAAACCGCACCCCATGGCCACTTGGTCCGCCACGCGATGGCCGTGGACCAATTGGCCTGCGGGCTTCTTGAGCGGCTCAAATGCGGTGCGCCTCCGAATCAGGTCGAGGGACTCTACCGACAGCTCCAAGGGAATTGGAACCAACTGCGTGTTGCGATCTATACCGATCCATGCCTGTGCACCGATCGGCATTTGAAGTCGCTCGCCGACGGAATGGACACTCGGATGAGGAATCTATGCAAGGCGATTGACCGGGTGATCGCTCGCGAGTTTCGATGCCCCCCATCGTTTGGCTACCATGCCCCGTATACCTACCGAGTCGAGAGCTTTGGATACCAGAGCTACCGAGTTCCCTTGGGTGTTCCGTCGAACTCTATTCGCTTTGGTGTACCGGCTTACCCACAACCCTTCCCGCACCCTAACCTGCCCCCCAACTTCTACGGACTGGGCCCTAATCCAGGCTTCAGCGGACCGGGAAACTGGCGAGCTTACTAGGCGCTGGGGTTTGCTAGCTTCACGAAGACCCAACGAGAATCCCTCATGCTGCGGGGTCGAATCGGCCGAACAATCGATTTAGTCCTCAAGGTTTACCTTTAGCAGTACAGGCGACGATGCGATGGCAAAGCAGCTTGCTTTGTTTGGTTTGATGACGGCGCTGTGGGCATTGAATTGGTTCCCGATCCAGCGTGCCGAGAAAATCCTCTCGGCAACTGCGGTTGTATCGGGCCAGCGTTTGCCGAGCTTGCAAAGGCTCTCGAAGCAGGTTCGGCTCTCGAGCGACTCGATCCGTTGGGTTCATTACACAAGGGATATGAGAAGATCGTCGGGAGACAATGCCGTCGGTCGCATCGAGCATATCTATCTCCGCTTGGGGGTCCTCTCGGGTGCATCCTATGAACAAATCCAACGGGAGCTGGTGCGACTGACCGAACCGAGCCCCGAGTCGTTCCAAGCGTCGCGCGACCTGAGCGAAGTTCGCTCGGAGCGATGGAAACTGGCGACCATCGAGCATCAGATGGCCCTTTTTGAGTTGGACCGCGCTCGCGAAAAGAATTCGCAGCAGGACGATTCGCAGCAGGACGAGAGCTCTGGAGACCAAGACTCCTCGACCAAGGCAAGGGCCGTGGTCTACCGAAAGCTCAATTCTCAGACCGAGTCCGAACCAGCTAGTCAGGTGCCTTACCGAGCGACTTGGGAATCTCTACTGACTAGGTTCGATCAAAGCGCAAAACGGATCGAAGGTTTGGAAAGTCAGCTTGCTAAGCAGCGGCTTGAGGCATCCGGCACAATTGCCATCACGGGTTCGCCTCGGATGGGAGTCATGAGCACTAGGGCGTCGGTGCCTGAGACTCTGTGTGTGATTGCCTTTGCAACCATCAGTTGCTTTGGCCTATCGTTTTGTCTAAGAAGGCAGGTACCGACAGGGTGGTCCAGACCACGGGGACCAAGAGGACCAAGGGGAGTGGATTCAGCGACGATGCTGAATCGAATGGGAATGCAGCATCTTGGATCGATTGCGATCGAGTCACCGTCGGAAATCTCCATCGGTACCGCGAGTCGAGTGACGGAATTTGCGAGCACAAAGTCTTCTGGGTTATCGGACCTCAAGCGGATTTGGGTCACTCGACGGATTGTCGATGCTCTGATGGCCGTGTGGCTTGGATTGTTTGCGTTTCGTTTTCTCAGTGACGCGAATTGGCGAGAGTTGCTTTTCTCGACTCCACTTTCTGCTTTTTCAAGCATGTTGCTTGGGGCTTACTGATCCCCCTTGCGACTCAATCGGCCTGGGATCCGACCGAACCCACCTCCCGGCAGATACCGCCCATCGGTTAAGGTCCCGTGGGCAATACCAAGGCTCGGTCGGATCCAGGCTTCTTGAGAACTCTCCATAAGAAGAAACGCGAAAACTGGATCGAGCGGTTCCCGAATTCCGGGGCGAACCTGCATGGGTCGCGTCTCGTTTTTTCAGTATTCCCTTGGGATTTTCCCTTTTGACCCCTGGAGATAGGAACTAAAATTTTTATCGAAATTGCTTCCGTGACGTTTTTGTGAAGTTCTCGGGACAGCCATCGTGGCAGCCCCATTCCTGACCCCCATTCCTGACCATAGTGAATCTAGGAATATGAACCAGGATCAAGGCTCTATCACGCAGTGGGTAAAGCTATTGCAAGCCGGAGAGCGTAATGCTGCAAGTCAGATCTGGAATCGACTCTATCCAAAGCTGCTTAAAACCGCCTCGAGGCACTTTCGGAGAAACTCAGATCCTGCAACCAGTGCCGAGGACATCGTTCAAAGTAGCTTCCGGAATGTCTTTCAGGGAGTCATCGGCGGCAAGCATCCTCGTCTAGCGAACCGTGATGAGCTTTGGAATCTTCTTTTCGTCTCGGCAATCAATCGTATCCGGAGTCACTACCGCGCGCTGAACGCTCAGAAGCGGCCCGTCTATCATCGTGAGCCACTGGAAGCTCTCGACGAATCTCTATTGGCCGAACTCATGAACCCAGAGGCTCTGGTCGATCTCTCGGACTTCGTGGAATATCTCTTTAGGCGTCTGGACCAAGAGGATCCCTCGGGCGAACTTAGGCGAATCGCATCAATGCATTTAGACGGTCATTCGTCAGCTTGGATTGCAAAAACGTTGCGACAAAGAAAATACAAAGTGCTACAGAAAATCCATTGGATCCGGATCCTCTGGGAGGAGTGTGTCTATTGATGAGCATGAACACGGATTCGGAGGGACTCCCAGATCGCTACCCAAGTGCCTCAGTGACTTCGACACTGTGGCGAAACGTGATGGATTTGGCTTCGGATTACGAAAGTCATCTGCGAAGCGGTTTGAATCCGACGCCCGAGAAGTTCGCATCGGACTATCCCAACATCCCCTCGGAGATACTCATCCCGGAATTGCAAAGAGTTCAAGACGAGTACCTTCTGGATCACAATCATCCCGATTCGGCTGAGAATTTAAGGTACACCGAATTCGAACTGCTTCGTTCTGGAGGCATGGGAGAGATCTATCGGGGTATCGATAACGAGTGCCAACGCCCTGTCGCGATCAAAAAAATACGACGGGAATTCCAGGACGATTACGAGGTCCGGGCACGCTTCCATGCCGAGGCGGAATTGACCGCATCGCTGGAGCATCCTGGAATCATTCCCATCTATGGACAAGGGACAGATGCACAAGGAAGAGACTTCTATGCAATGCGTCTGATCGACGGGGATAGAACAGGAGACTTTAGCAAGTCGATCCGGGACTTCCATCAAAGGTCGGATGGTACATCCGATGCGCATCGCTCGATCGATCAAGTCGCAGGAGATCTAAGAGACCTTCTGAGGCGACTGGTCGACATCGCCGACACGGTATCCTACGCGCATAGCCGAGGTGTTGTCCATCGCGACTTAAAACCCTCGAACATTCTCATTGGACCTTATGGTGAAACGCTAATCGCCGACTGGGGATTGGCACGAAGGATCGAGTCGACCTCCACGGAATGCTCTGATCGGGAATCCTATTCTGCGCGTAAGCCCCTCGATTCGGAGGGGATCGCCGGGGAGAACACGAGCGCATCGGTAACCGATGGAGTCGGTACCCCAGGGTTTAGAGCACCCGAGTCAATCCAAGGTGCGCGCAGCGCATCGCTGCGATTGGCCGATGTCTTTTCGCTCGGTGCGATCCTCCATTGCATAGTGACCAACCAAGTGCCTGAGCAAGACCCTCGCGTTGAACCGGAGCTTCCCAAAATCCCCGGCATCCTCTCGTTATTCGCTGTGGCCCAAAAAGCCATGGCGGTCGATGCATCCGATCGCTATGCCTCGGTGGTGGCTTTTCGCGACGATCTGTTGAATTGGATCGCAGGGGAACCCGTCAGCGCTAGAGCCGAAACATGGACCGAACGTGCCTTGCGGTGGCCAAGTCGCAATCGGACGCTTGCGACGGGATTGGCAACGGCAATCGCAATCGCCTTTTTAGGCGGTGGAGTGTTCCTATGGTACCAAGGCAAACAGAAGCTGATTGTCGAGCAGCAAGCCAAACAGCTTCGCATCGCACTCGATGATTCAGCGAATCTATTGAAGATAACCCAGCAAGCTAAACTCGCTGCAGAACGTGCTGAGCAAAACGCCGAACAGCGCAGGATCGAAGCGGTTCAAAACCGTCAGGTAGCCGAGAGAAGAGAATCTCTGGCCTTTGAAGGTCTCTTGAAATTCCAGGACCTTCTGGTGACCGATCATGAGGTTTTTCAATCGCCCAAACTTGCCACCATTCACAGCAAGCTTACAGGTCAATCCAAGGATATTTTCGACAAGATTCTCATGGATCTCGAACAAACGATGCCTCCGAGTCCGAACTCGGTGGATCGACTGAGCCATATCGTACACCGTATCTCATCGTTGGAGATCCGAGTTGGGAAACCCGATCAAGCCGTGCTGCTTGTCGACCGCGCATGCCAGTGGATGCAGCGTTGCTTGAAAACTACGGACCCTTTGAGTTCAACCGCTGAGCTGCTTCATTTGCGAATCGGCGAACTGAAGTCTCTCGAGGGAAATTGCTATATACTCCAGAGAAAATTCCAAGAATCGAAGGTCCCATTCGAGCAATCGATTCGTGAGCTTGAACCTCTGATCGATAAAACGGGTCTCTCAGATTCCGATATCGTCATGGGACGTTTAGCGTTGGCCAAGTCCCTCTCTGGGTTATCGATGCACCATGCCTATCATGGCAGCCTCGACGAAGCGAAAAGACTTCAAGTCCTGGCGATCGAACGGATCTGCTCAGAAAAATCGACCTCTTACGATTTTGCTATGGCCCAAGCCCAAATCCATGCGAACATGTCGATTCTCTACGAGCGCTCCAAAGAACCCGATTTGGCCTTGGCTCAACTCGAGACGGCTTCCATGGCCCTAGACGACGCTGCAGGATTGATTTGGAGCCAACCGGCCGGTTTTTCGACCGATAATGCCACGGTGATTCCTACTACGGAATTCGCTTCTTTTCTTTCCTTGTTCGGGCACGAACGCGCCCGAATCCTCATCGAACTCCATAGGATTCCCTCGGCAATAGAACTACTCGAAGTCTTGCTTCGCAAAGAAACCGAATCGGTTTCGCAATCGACCTCCAATGCAGATCTCCTGAAGTTTTACCAAAAGACCGCGACAAACCTTCAATTCCTTTTGGCCAACCATGGGAATAACACGCAAGCCGCCGAGGTGTCTAAACAATGGGTTACGCTCGCCGAGAGACTCTTGCAAGCCGAATCCCCCAGCGAAGCGCGAATGCTGTTTCTTATCTCAGCACATCACACAACAGGACACATGCACGACATGCATCAACGCAGTGAGCTTGCTCTCGAGAGCTACACAAAAGCGACCGAAGCTTGCCTGCTTGCTTACCGAAACCAAATCAGGACCCCAACGATTATCTATCAGTTTTTCGAACTGCAGATGCACCTGATGAATTCAAAATCGCAGAGCTCGCCATTACCCGAACTGCTCGAACACTCCAGACAGGCCACCGAAGCGGTCGAGGAACTACTCAGACTCCCCGTTGTACCCACCCAAGATCTCATGTTGGCATCGGGCCAGTTCCAGAATGGACTCAACTCACTTCGCAATGCGGGGCACACAGACGCCGCCGAGCGATGGCAAGAGGAACTGAAGTCCAAAAACCTGCTAAAATGAACGTCATGTTCCTAAGTCGTACCACTTTGCATGACCCGATCTGGTGGATTCAAACCATGCGTCATTTCGCAATCTGCGCACTAGTGTTTCTCCTAGCAGGGCCACTCTTGGCCCAAGACCAGACTACAAGCGATCCGAAAATCGAGAGCAAGCGTCAGGACCTTTTCACTGCATCTGTCGATTACTCCAAACGGTACAGCGGGCACGCTGTCTTGATCCAGCACCGAGGAAAACTTGTCTTTGAACGCTACGACGATTGGGGCCAAGAAACGCCCCACATGCTCGCTAGCGGCACGAAAAGCTTTTCTGGCGTTCTTGCGATGTTCGCTGTCCAAGATAGATTGCTCACCTTGGACGAACGGGTTTGCGAAACCATCACCGAATGGAAAGAAGACCCCAAAAAAAGCAAGATCACGATCCGGCACCTCCTGAGTCTATCCTCAGGTCTTGAGCCGGCCGATGCGGCCTTTCCCATTCGCAACGCAGGATTGCTCCCGAAAAACTCCATCCTTTCGCAACGCCAACAAAGGATCGCTCGCCAAGACCAATCCCAAGGATTGAGCAAGCTTGCGACGGGAAACTGGTTTAAGGATGCCGTCGAGGTTCCCATGAAATACCAACCTGGCGAAAATTTCGATTATGGACCAAGTCACTTCTATGCATTCGGTGAATTGCTCAACCGCAAACTGCAATCGCAATCGGCCATCCAAGCGACGAGTTTTGAAGCATATGCGAAGTTGCGAATTTTCGACCCAATCGGAATCCAAATCGGACGGTGGGGCAAAGACTCCGCAGGGAATGTCAATATTCCAGGAGGTCTGATGCTCACGGCTCGCAACTGGGCTAAATTCGGACAGTTCGTTCTACAGCAAGGCTCCATCGAACAAGCAGACGGATCGACTAAGGAGTTGCTCAGCAAAGACCTCTTGAAGCAATGCTTTGTACCTTCATCCGCCAATCCAAAATACGGTCTTACCTGGTGGCTCAACAGTGTCGA
The DNA here is from genome assembly GCA_021299695.1 of Pirellula sp. Taxonomy (GTDB): domain Bacteria; phylum Planctomycetota; class Planctomycetia; order Pirellulales; family Pirellulaceae; genus JBKCUI01. The sequence goes on from JAJTEK010000031.1 coordinate 24,693, forward strand.
CGAGCAAGCCGACTCGGGCCGAAATCCTGGGCCCGCACAAGGAAACTTCAGGGATCGTATTCGCCAGCAGGCTCTCAGCCGCGAAGCGGATGTAGGAACCGACTCCAACCAAGAACCGATGGAGGTCTACATGGCTGCAGGACTTGGCAAGCAGCGATTGTTCATCCTTCCGAAATACGATTTGGTGGTGGTTCGATTCGCGGAACCAAGCCAGCAAGGAAACCGATTCAACAACGGTGAGTTCCTCAAGCCGATCGTGCAGGCTTTCGATTCGGAAAAACCATGAGCCGCAACTCGCTGTCGCTAACTATGCTCCTGTTCCTGTGGCTTTGCCCGCTGTTGGCCTTGAGTGCTGTTTCCTTGGCGCAAGAGTCTCCTCAAGAAACCGACCAAGCCTTTTTTCATCGCCAAGTCGAACCGCTTCTGAAGAAGCACTGCTTTGCTTGCCACTCGCACAACGCTGGCCAAATGGAAAGTGGATTGGCCCTCGATTGGAGGAGCGGATGGGAGACAGGAGGATCCCGCGGCCCGGCGATCCTCCCCGGAAATCCCGATGCCAGTCTGTTGATACGTGCCGTCGAGCACTCGGATGCAGATTTGAAAATGCCCGACGAGAAGCTCTCCGCAGACGAGATTCAAACGCTCAAAGATTGGGTTCAGCGCGGAGCCTTCGATGATCGGCAAGTCCGACCCGAAGCGACCGATCCGATGGATTGGTGGTCGCTCAGGCCGCTGATTGCCCCTCAGATACCGGATCTACCATCCGGTGGATTATTGAATGGTCCGGCCAATCCTATCGATGCGTTCGTCGGAGCCAAGCTCCAAGCCAGCGGCCTTACTCGCTCCGCGTTGGCCTCCCCTGAGGAACGCATTCGCCGCGTCTATTTCGATCTCGTTGGAATCCCTCCCACACCCGAGCAGACACGCGCATTTCTCGAGTCGCCCACCGAATCGGCCTACGAACAGTTGGTCGATAAGCTCTTGGATTCCCCCGGCTATGGTCAGCGTTGGGCCAGGCACTGGCTCGATACAATTCACTTCGCAGATTCCCACGGGTACGAACACGACGTCGGACGCGATCATGCTTGGCCCTACCGAGATTACGTGATTCAAGCCCTCAACGACGATATTCCGTGGGATCGATTCATTCGTGAACAATTGGCAGTCGATGTCTTCGAACCCGATGCGACCGATCGAATTCCCGCACTGGGTTTTCTCGGAGCAGGTACCTTTGACCTGAGCACCTATTCGACCGGTCCGGTTACCTTCGATTACCTCGACCGCGACGACATGCTGACGCAAACCATGGCGGCGTTTGTCAGCACGACGGCCAACTGTGCACGATGCCATGCGCACAAGTTCGATCCGATATCCCAAGAGGATTACTATGCGCTGCAAGCTGTCTTTGCGGGCGTGCTCAAAGGTAACATTCGCTACGATGCCGATGCGGCTGACGCAACAAAACGCCGTGAAATCCTACAGCTCAAAAAAGGGGCCTTGGAGCGAGACCTCAAGGTCCTCGAAAGTGAGTTCGCGCGGCTTCGGATCGAACCTCTTGCGAGAAGCCAAGCTACGGTTGCGACTTGGAGAACTCTCGATCTAGAGTCGTTTGTGTCTCTTGAAGGAGCGACGCTGACCCAACAAGTCGATCGCTCGTACTTAGCAAGTGGGACCGCACCGGATACCGATACCTATGTGCTCAGCGCCCGAGTCCCCTTGCAACGCATCACAGCCCTTCGACTCGATGTGCTTCCCCACGCCTCCCTGCCGATGCACGGACCCGGCCGTTGTCAAAACGGGAACTTGCACCTGTCCGAGGTCTCCGTATCGGTCTTCCATCCCGACTTACCGGCTGGCAAGTCGATTCCAATCGCCCGCAGCAGTGCGGATTTCAATCAAGCCGGCTGGGGGATCCAACGGGCCATCGATGGCGACCCGAAAACCGCTTGGGGAATCCATCCGGAGGTGGCCAAGCCGCACCATGCGGTATTTGAATTCCAAGAGCCGATCGAGCTTGCACAAGGTTCGACTCTGAGTGTCACGCTCAAGCAACTCCACGGAGGTTCGCACTTGATCGGTGCGTTTCGCATCGCTCTGACCGATGCGGATTCCGGACAAGCGATCGCCTTGCCGCAAGAAATCGAGCAGATATTAGGTCTCCCCGAGTCGGACCGCACCGACGAACAAAAACTTACACTCGCGGCTTATCTGGGCAATCTTGCAGCCGACGCGGAGCTTGCCAAACTCCCTGAGCAAGCGACCGTCTATGCCGTCGGAACCTCGGTCTCTATCCCTTCGGGAAACGGCAACCATCAACCTGGATCGATTGCAGCACCCAAGAAAGTCCATTTGCTCGACCGAGGAGACATATCCAAGCCGCGTGGCGAAGTCCCCCCCGGATCGCTCAGCGCGCTCGGGCACCTGCCATCGCGTTTTGAGGATCGATCGGAACTGACCGAGTCGGCCCGCAGAGCAGCACTTGCCGATTGGATTGCGCATCGAGACAACGTTTTGACCTGGCGCAGCGTGGTGAACCGAACTTGGCATTACCATTTTGGTCAGGGCCTGTGCGACACTCCGAGCGACTTGGGACGCATGGGGGGAGAACCATCGCATCCGGAGTTGATCGATTGGTTGGCGGTATGGTTTAGGGACCGAGCTCAAGGCTCCTTGAAACAACTTCATCGGCTGATCGTCACAAGTCAGGTCTACCAGCAGTCGGCCGAGGATCGGCCGGAGGCATCGAGCATCGATGCGACGAATCGACTCCTCTGGAGGCAGAATCGATTGCGGCTCGATGCCGATGCGTTTCGAGATTATGTCTTGGCGATATCAGGCCGCCTCGATACCGGACACGGCGGTCCGGCGGTTCAACATTTCACCCAGCAGCCCGGCCCCCAGTCGACTCCGAAACTCGATTACTCCGCTTACGATTGGTCGGCTGCGAATTCGAATCGACGCAGTATCTATCGGTATGTTTGGAGAGGAATTCCCGATCCGCTGATGGCCTCGCTGGATTTTCCCGACCTGGGACTCCTGGCTCCGAGTCGCACGTTCTCGGCCTCTCCATTGCAATCCCTAGCCCTTCTGAACAATCCTTTTGTGTTGGTCCACTCCCAAGCGACTGCGGAGCGACTTGCCCGAGAGACTCCGGAGCTCGATGCCCAAATCGAGACCCTCTGGCAGTTGGCTTACCAACGCCGACCCGACGCATCGGAACTCGATCAGATGAGAGTCTATGTCGACCAACATGGATTGGCTGCGCTGTGTCGCATCGTTTTTAATTCCAATGAATTTCTGTTCGTTCCTTGACCCGCTGGACTAACCGGTATCGCTTATGAAACTCTCTCCCATGAATGCGAGCGACCATGGATAGCGTATCGAATCGCCGAGCGATGCTCTTGCAATCCGGCGGAGGGTTTGCCACCTTGGCCTTGGCGGCCATGCTCGAAGGGCAGGCTCATGGCAATCCAAGCGGCGCGGTGCAGAGCTCGAGTCGAATCGAGCACCATGTCCCTAAGGTCAAGCGGATCGTGCAATTGTTCATGACCGGTGGAGCAAGTCCGATGGATTTGTTCGACTACAAACCGGAACTCGAACGGCTCCATGGCCAAATGCTTGGCCCCAAGGATAAGCCCGAGGGTTTCACCGCTCCAGCCGGTGCGCTGATGAAAAGCCCTTACAAGTTCGCGCAGCATGGCCAGTCGGGGCGGTGGGTCAGTGAGCTTTTTCCCGAGCAAGCCAAGCTCGTCGATCAGATGGCCTTTCTCATGGCGATGACCACCAAGACCAATGTCCATGGACCAGGGACTTACATGATGAACTCGGGCTTCCTGCTCCCGGGCTTTCCTTGCATGGGCGCATGGATCTCCTATGCACTTGGAAATTTGACTGACAATCTACCTACCTTCGTCGTGCTTCCCGATGCCCGTGGGCTGCCTTACAACCAGCAAGCTTGTTTCAGTTCCGGTTTCTTGCCCACGGTGCACGAGGGGGTGGTTTTGCAGGCGAATTCCAAGGTGTCGATTCCGGATCTTGTGGCCGAACCGAAGTACCCTTTTGCGCTGAGCCAAGCCGACCGCGACGGGCAAGGACTCCTGCGGATGCTCAATCAACGGCATCAATCCAAGCACCCTGGGGACACCCGTTTTGAGGCCCGTATCTCCGGATACGAGCTGGCCGCCAAGATGCAACTCTCGGCGCCCGAGGCGTTCGATCTAGGCCAAGAGACAGCGCAAACGCAGACCGATTATGGGCTCGGTGTACCCTCGACCGACGATTTTGGAAAGCGGTGCTTGTTGGCCAGAAGACTCGTCGAACGCGGCGTGCGGTTCGTTCAGGTATGGAGCGGCCCGCAGGGAGCGACGAACAACTGGGACAACCATGGAAACATTCAAACCGAGCTACCTCCAATGGCCCAGAGCGTCGATCGTCCGATCGCTGCGTTGCTTAAGGACCTCAAAGCGCGAGGGCTCGACTCGGATACTCTAGTCATCTGGACCACCGAGTTCGGTCGGACCCCATTTGCCCAAGGGAGCCTTGGGCGGGATCACAACGGTGGAAGTTTCGTGACATGGTTATGGGGCGCTGGAGTCAAGCCCGGGGTCGCGTATGGGAAAAGCGACGATTGGGGATATCAAGCCGTCGAGAACAAGACCTATTGTTACGACTTGCACGCGACGGTCCTGCACCTCTTGGGGATCGACCATCTGAAATTGAGCGTCCGTCAAAACGGAATCGACCGCCGTTTGACCGACGTGCATGGGCATGTGATCGATCCGATCCTAGCTTGAGGCTTGAGGGAGAGCGCGAATCGTAGCCATCCGCTGCCAAGCGGTCGACGGCGGCGCGATTAACGCTTCCACCGTCTGGCGACAGGTGGCTACGGCCGGAGAGCGCGAATCGTAGCCATCCGCTGCCAAGCGGTGGATGGCGGCGCGAGTACCGATTCCACCGTCTGGCGACAGGTGGCTACGGCCGGAGAGCGCGAATCGTAGCCATCCGCAGCCAAGCGGTCGACGGCGGCGCGATTAACGCCTCCACCGTCTGGCGACAGGTGGCTACGGCCGGAGAGCCTCTTTTTTCCGTGTGTTCGGTGTGGTCCGTGGTTCCAGTATTTGGTGGTTAACTCATTTTGGAGTGGAGTCCCATAATTCTGAAAGCTCTAAAGACTCTTGACTTGGAATTCCGCGGTCGTCGTATGGGTTTGACCGGGCGCTAGGCGAATGGACTTTTGGCGAACGTTCGCCGTCTCGATGCAACACATTCGCAGATACTCAAGATCACCGAAATCGGCCATGCGTTTGGATTTGTCGATCCACGGATTCCATACCACCGTAGCTTGGGTCCCCGACGAGTCGATCTGGATCGAACGCTGCCAAGCCGGATCATCGAGCACGATTCGTGCCGCTTGACCATAGTAAATCCGATCGGTTTCCTGGACAAAACGAATCGGCTGTTTCTCCGGCTCATGAAGCTTTTGGGTCAATTGATCGTAATATCCGCACTCCTCCAAATCACCGGCAATCGAAACCTGGTCGATGCTGGCGAGGCTCAAGTAGGTGTGCAGCGCGACTTCAAACGCCAAAGGTACTCCCGCTGCATTTCGAACTTCCAAGGAGACCTTGAGCGTATCGCCCATGGAGATTCGGTAGATCAAATCGAATCCGTCTTTGGCCAGCCCTAAGTCCACGTCGATCCGCCCGTCGACCTTTTGGGTTTGCACCAGATCCCAGACCGAGGTTCGCGCCCAACCGTGGGCAGGCAGATTAGGGTCGCTCGGGTGGCTATTGAACCACGGAAAACAGATGGGAATTCCTCCCCGAAGCGCCTTGCCACTCATGTAGAGAGCTTGCTGGCTCATGAATAAAATCGGATGAGTCTGGTGGTTCGGCTGCTGGTCAGGTTGGTACCGAGTCACGTGGGCACCTTGCAAGAAAAACTCTCCGGTGCACTGGCTGGTTTGCACATCGGCCATCACCAAGCCGCTTGGATGAACCTTAAAGACCAGTTCTTCTCCGAGCCCGAACCGCCGATTCAGCCCATCGATGTCTAGGTTGTCCATGATATCCTCCATGTTTGATCTTGCGAATTCTATGGATTAGCCAACAGCGTTTCGGGTCAGTATTCCATTACACCGACTCGTTTGGATTTTTGCATCAAGCGTTCGAGTTCGCTTGGGTCTCGGATCGATGCGAACCCGAGCGATTCGAGTAGTTCCGGGTCGACCTGAGACTGCACATAAACACTTCGGCGAGACTGGATATCACGCAGGACCGCTGCGGCATAGGCGTCCTGAAGGGAGCTCGTAAGAAGCGTTTGCTGAAGCTCTTCATCGGGATCGTCCGAGGCCAATGCACCGATACCTGGTGTGACTTCAGCAAGACTTGTAGCGACCACCACAATACGCCCGGCTGGGCTGAGCCAACGTTGGGCGCTCCAAGCGGCGCTGGCGACTTGGGTCCAACTCGGGACTCGCAAAGGATCGACCAGTTCGACGACGACCAGCTCGAAGTTTTGTTGGGTGTGAGTTTCGGTAGGGTTAGGGGCCGTATGGACTCCCTCGGAGCAAACCTTATCGACCGATTCAGGAGCACCACCGACGAGCATCGCGATGAGTCCTTCTTGGTTGGCCACAGCGCCGATGGCGTATTGGATCCCCGTGCGGGCTCGTGCTCTTGGAGCCAGCTCTTTGCGTATCGGGCTTGGGTGGCTCGATCCCCGAAGGCTGGGAGCACGACGTAGGGGTCATGGCCACGAGGATCTTTGGGTTCGAGCCATCGGTAGATTGGGATCACGAAATCCGCTTCGACCAGCTCGCGGTTTAGGTAGATGGCCTCGGATTGATCGGTAGCGGCGATGTATTCAAGGTTTTGTTGATCGTCCGGATCGTGGCACAGAACCCGTTGGAGCGAATGCGAGGGGGTAGATTCCGCGATGGCATTCTCAGAGGATTTGTCAGCTGAGTAGTCACCCTCAAGTTCGGATACAGGCCAGCGGGTCGCGAGCCAGTTGTTGAGTTGTTCGGCGAGCGATTCGTTGCCGGGTGCTAGGACAACACGGATCGAAAGGTCGCTTGCAGGATGTTTGCTCAGAAGCCACTCGATGATCGCCTTGACGATAGGCTCGGGTTGAGGCACGCTTTCGTGGACGGCGATCGCGATGCAATCCCCTGGGACCAATGCAAGATCTATCGAAGGAAAATCGATGGGATTTCCAAGCGCATCTGCGACGGCTTGAGGGATATCCACCGAGCCGGGAGCGATCGCGCAGCGGAGTTGAACGAATTCAAAGCTTGAGGGATTTTTCATCGTTGCAACAGCTTGCGGTACCAGGCTTCATGGCGTTGGATCATGGTGGCGGCCGAATGCTCGCGCGACACAAGTTCGCGCGCGGCCTGAATGAGTCGGTTTCGTCGGTCGGTATCATCGAGCAATTGGTTCGAGACCCGCATCAATCGATCGACATCACCGACTTGGAACAGGATACCGGTTTTTTCGTTTTCGATAAGGTCGCGGTTTCCTGGGATATCCGTTGCGATGACCGCCACCCCGGCTTGCATGGCCTCGAGGATGACATTCGATTGGCCTTCGTAGAGGCTACCATTCCAGAGCAAATCCGCATGGGGAAGGATCTCCATCGCATCGGCGCGGTGGCCGAGGAGCTCGACGGACCCCGCAGCGCGAACATTATCGCGGTATTCCTCCAAGCGGACCCGTTCGGGACCATCGCCCAAGATGGCGTAGCTGACGTTGTGTCTAAGGACCCTGAGCATCTCGGCCGACCAAATCAGATCCTTGTATCCTTTTTGTTGCCACAGGCGTCCGATCGAGAGGATCAGCCGACGATCAAGCGGGATTCCCAAGCGTGCGAAGGCTTCTTCGCGTGAGATTTCAAGCTTTGGATCACGGGGCGGGATTCCGTTAGGGATAACGGTAAAGTTCGATCGATCGATGCCATGGCTGTGGTAGAAATCGACGACCCCTGGACTGTTCGTAGAGATCCCCTGGGTGCGTTTGGCTAGATACCGATCGATCGTCAGTTGCCAAGTCCCTTTCCATGGGTCGACCGAGCGCTCCGAGCCGACGACCACAGGCACCTTGGCCCAACGAGCCGCCGAGCGGCCATAGGCGTTGGCGGCGAAGATCCAGGTATGGACGATGTCAGGTTGAATTCGCTTCAATATTCGCAGGAGTCGAATCCAGGCGAGCGGATCGGCCGTGGCGTGTTTACCGACCAGATGGACCTGCACACCGGCTTGACGAAGCCGATCTTCGAGAGGTCCGCTTCGGGTCAAAACCACGACTGAGGTTTCGAAGTTATCGCGGTCCATTCCGCAAGCGAGCATTGCGAGTTGTTTCTCCGCTCCCCCTTGGTCGAGCGTCGGAATGATCAGGCATACCTTGATAGGCTTGATAGGTCGCGAGGATTGCTTCACATCGACCTCTTTTGAGCGACGGCTGGCAGGTTCGGCAAGGTCACGTCGGTGAAGATCGATCGCCAACGATCTAGCCAATGCTCTTTGGGCTCGTGGCGTTGGTAGTGCCGTTGCAGGCTCTCGGCTTCGGCTTGCCATTGCTCGCGGTGGGTGAGAAAATCGGCGAGCTGATTGCCTAGCGACTCCCTGGAATAGTACCATTTCATCAATGGCGTCTCGGGCATCCAATCCGACAAGGCCGGATCGATCGCGACGATCATCGGGAGTTGCGATTGGAGTACCATGCGTGTGGAGTATTGGAGGGAGCAAGCCGGATTTGAGACGATGGCCAAATCAGCGACGCAAATAAGATCATCGAGGACATCGAATCCATCAAAGATCAAGACATCGTGATGCCAACCACGGAGTCTAAGCCATTCGTAGATTTTGGGGGCATCGGGCCCGGGGTGAATCAACCACATTCGAACGGGAATTCCTCGTTCGAGCAAATCGCACACCGATTGGAGTACGACTTGTATTTGACTCATGGTCGTTTCGCCAAAATGCATCACCAGGGCCGTTTGGGTCGGGATGGCCAAGTCGCCGGAGATTTGAAACAAGGCGTGTGCCGCCGAGCGGCGCAAGGATTCGGATCGCTCGGCAGGCGCGAACACCGCATCGGGAATCCAGGTGCTGCGCTCTTTACTAACCCCCAAATCCAAGAGCGATTGGTAAGCTCGACGATGGTCGGCGATGACAGCGCTGCACTTGCGCAGCGAGTCGGCAATCGGTGGTGTTGAGGGGAGGTAAGAACTCAAGGCTTTAGGTTTGGCCACCGCACTTTGATCCTGGCAAAAGCGAGCTAGGATCGGTTTACCGATCGGTTTTATTTTCGCGACAATGGCAGCCAGCAGTGGATCGGACGAATCGACATAGAGCGCATCGTAGGAATCGGCATGTTGGACGAGCCACTTGGTCACGTTCCGCTGAAAGTGGCTTTCGTTCCATGAGGAGGTTTGAGCAGGCAAAAGCCTCTCGACAAGGACACTCCTGAGGAAAGCTCGGTCTGGCCATTGGCTGTTCCAGCGCGTCGTCAGAACTTTCGAAACGATACCGATGGAATTCCAAGCATCCAGGGTGTGCATGAGCCGCAGGCTTGGCTCATCGGAAATCGGCCAATAATTGCGCGCGACAATCTGGACCCTCAGAGGTAGGGGCTCGTAGGTCGTCTGACTAGTGGGAGAAGTGCTAGCCCCAATCATCTGCTGGCTTGGTGATGCTGCTCAAGATCCGATGGTTCCAAAACAGCGACATAGGGTAAGTTCCGATAGTAATCATCGTAGTCCAAACCGTAGCCGACGACGAATTCATTTGGGATTTGAAAAACGCTGTGATCGGGCTTAAGCTGCACGCGACTGGTCCCTTGTTTGTTGAGAAACACAGCCGTCTTGAGGGATCTAGGGTTGAGGATCTTCAATCGTTCGGAGACCTCAAGCAGGGTTTTGCCTGTGTCAAAAATGTCATCGATCAGCAGCACGTCGCGGTCCTGGATGTCGAGACGCTCGATCTCTTCGACGTGCAAGTCGCCGGCCGATGTTCCACCCCGGTACGAGGAGGCCCGGATCAAACTGATCCGCAGAGGCATTTCCAGGCAGCGGATCAAGTCGGCGAGCATCACGAGGCTACCGGTCATGATGGCTACGACAGTGATCGGCTCAGGGCCATAGAGGCCATTGAGTTTTTCCCCGAGTTCGGTGATCCCTAGTTTTATTTTTTCTTGGTCGATCAGGACTTTCATGCAGTAATTCCAACACCAAAGAATGCGTTATCGGATGATCCAAAGCTGTTCGTAGGTTCTCAGTAGCAGCGTATCTTCAGAAGCCACGAGCGTCGCGCGAACCGTCGCATCGGTGCTGACCGAACCGAGCTTCTGGAACTTGGCGCTCGCAGCAAGGATCGTCACGGTACCGGTGTCCGAGACGTTCACAAGGCGATCTCCTAGAAGAATTGGAGAGGAGAAGAAGTTCCCGCCGATTCGCTCGCTCCAGAGGACTTGGCCATCCTCAAGCTTGACGCATGAGACGATCCCAGCATCGGACCAGAGGAATAGCAAATCCCCTTGGGCCACCGGTGTGGGAACATAAGGCGCTGCGCGCTGAATCCGGAAGCGCTCTTGCTGGGTGTCCATGTCGAAGGCCACGAGCATGTTATCCCTCCCTCCCCCTGAGCCGTGGGTTGCGATCGCTAGCGGACCGGCCAGCAAGGTCGACGAGCAGATCCGTTGTTTGAAGCAATCGTGATTCCACTTGATCTCTCCGGTGCTCGGATCGATCCCGAAAATTCCCAAGGCGGTCGTCGCGCAGACGAGTTCCTTGGAACCATCGGGCAGTACTCGAACATTCGGTAATCCATAACAAACGCGTTTGGTCGGCAGTTTGCGTTCCCAAAGCGTTTGACCGGTTTTGGCATCCAGCGCCAACATGCGGTCTTCCCCAGGCTCGACTCCCGCCTCAAGCTCTTCGGCGTCTTGGCTATCGAGCAAAATGAGCTTGCCGTCCAAGAGCATCGGCGAGGTGGCAAATCCGTGCTGAGAGACATACCTGCCGAAATCGCGAGACCAGATCTCCTGTCCGTCATGCCCCAAATGCTTGACATAGACGTGTTCGGGTTCCCCCCATGCGATGTAGATTCCGTTTGAGTCGACCGCCGGGGTCGATGAGGCATAGGTGGTAAATTGGTGCAAACGATGCTTGGTCGACGTGTAGGACTTATTCCATGAAACCGTATTATTCGCCAAATCGACCGCGATCACATGACGCGTCGCATCGGTAGGTGAGGACGATAGAAGGTAGGCTCGCGAAGACTTCGGAGCGGTTTGCCAGACAACAGGCGAACCGTTTCCGATCCCGGGCAAATCGAGCTTGACGACGTCTTGGTCCTTCCATGGGATAGAAACCTTGCACTCTGGATAGTCCCCTGAGCCTCCGTGGCCGCGAAAGCGATCGGCAGGAGACTCCTGCGCGAAGGCCGAGAAACCGCACGAAGCGATAGCCAACGCAGGGAGACAAAGAGCGAGGCGTCGGATCCTAGGGATCGTGCGGAGCATAGCAGTGGACCTTTGGAAAGGGTGTCGATGACAAGCCGTTCGGCATGGAAGCCAATTAGCCTTGGGGGAACATGCGAACGCCGACCGAGAGCAGGATGTTCGCATAGCGTTGGGTATCGCCAGTCTGGACCGTCAGGACATGGTCATCGGTGGCGACTGCCGAGTAGAATTCCCATTTGTCGACCGGCAGGAGATCGAGCTCAAGACCCGCATCGCGCATGGTCTTTCGGTAGTCGCTCCAGACCGGAGGATCGGATTCGAGTGCGTAGGGACCCGATTTCTCGGTTTGCATGGTGCGGACCGCTTCGATCGGTATGGCCGAAAGAATCGCTTGGAGGACTTGGTTGCATGTTACTAGTCCTGGCATGAGATTGAGGCTGACGACCTCCGAGCGAGGTCCTCGCTTGCTCGAGGCCGGATAGTTTCCGTCGGCGATCAGAATCGTTGCGTGGTGACCGGCTTGGGCCAGAATCCGGGAGATCTCGGGGTGGATCAGTTGGCTATGGAGCATGATGGAGCAGTGGAAAGAAAAGCAATTGAAAGAAAAGAAAATAAAGGAGTCAGTGGCCCTAGAGGATCACCCTTCTAGGGAGGTTATGGAAGTTCGATGGATTGCTTAAGGTCGATTGATCTGTTCGAGGGCTTGGGCAAAAATATCGCCATAGACCATTTCACCCCCTTGGTGACCGACGAGCCCCACCAAAGCGGCCAAGAGCAACGCGGCGGTTTTCCAACCCCAGCCAGGCCGAGTGCCGTCGGGCTTGCCGGCTCGGTAAGCCATCCAGGCAGCCACCAGGCTGGCAAAGGCCGTAAGGGTTCCTAGCCATCGATGGAAAAACTCATTGGTCTCTTGCTCATCGGCGGTGCTCTTGATCATTTCGGTCCAGCCCATGAGCCCACGCGTTTCGGCAAAGGACCAACCCATGAGGGCCGCCGCAAGAGCACCTAAGGCACCCAGGACCAAGCAAGCGTAAGCGAATCTCACGCAGCCTTGGCCAAAGACCCACGAGAGCATGATGCACAGACCGCTGAGCGATAGCAGCGCGACGGGGAAGTGAACAATGGCTGGGTGAAAGTAGCCGATGGCCAAGTAGACTCTGCGGGGCATCGAAGCATCGCTAGCCACCGTCGTGCTCACTGCAGCATCGTCCTGATCGATCGCAACCCCGTCTGGCCAAGCGGCCCCTTCCTCAATCCATAACTTCAGCAGAGCCAGTTTGGGTTTCGACAAAGGACCATCCGGTGGCATGACCAAGCTCTCTGGGTCTTGGGCGATCGGTTTGGCCGTCAGGTAATCATTCCAGAGCGAACTGTCCTCGAGCGAGCCGGGCGTGATGTACCCGAGCAACGCAGCGCGGTCGGTGATATCGAAACCACCCTTGGGTTGCACGCCGCGATGGCATTTAAGGCAGTGCTCACGCAGGATCGGAACGATGTCCTGAGAAAAGTCGACCCATTTGGTCGGACTCTTTTGAGCAGCAGCTTCCGCCTGGGAAACGTCTTGCGCCCAGCCGGGCAAGGTCATTCCCGCACCCACGAGCAAGCTTGCTAGCAGGAAGTTCGCGACGGGAATGAGAGCCAATCGAGTGAAGAATCGACTAAAGCGAGAGAACCGAGGACTCGGGTGCAACATGTTGTTCAACAAGTACGAGGAAGAACCAAAGCGAGTCGACGCGTGTTATTTGCTTTCTCGGCGCTGCGCAAACATCCAATCGAAAAGCTCTGGGTTGGAGTAAGTCTGAGTCCAACTGTCGTGCTGGGCTTCGGGATACTCGGTGTACTTGGCATTGGATCCAACCTTTTGAAGCGCGTCGATCATCTCGCGGCTGCGAATCGCTTTGACAACCGGATCTTTGGCACCGTGAAAACACCAGATCGGAAGGGACTTGAATTTCTCCACAGTTTTCGGATCGCCACCGCCGCAGATCGGTGCCGCTGCTGCGAAGAATCCAGGATAGCGAGCGATCGCATCCCAGGTTCCATAGCCACCCATCGACAAGCCGGTGATGTAGATTCGATTTCGGTCTACACCAGCGTTTTCAACCATATCGTCGATAAGCTCTTTGATCGACCGCATGGGATCGCTGGGCTCTTCGGGAAGCTCGCTCGAATCCTTCGACCAATCGACCTCCGACCACTTCTTACCCGTTGGGCATTGAGGGATCACAACGTACGCCGGGTACTTGGAACGCGTCTGAGGATTCGCAAAGTCCTTGGCAGCATGCCTTAGCGTCGCAGCATTATCGTCACCACGCTCGCCTGCCCCGTGAAGGAACAGAACCAGCGGATATTTTTTGCCGAACTTGTAATCGACGGGCTTGATCAGCCGATACTTCAATGGCTCGCCACTCTTGCCGACATACTCGCGAGGTTCGTAAAGCTTCGTCAGTTCCACTGGCTTGGCCTCTGTCGATTCCTGGGCTCGCACAAAACTGAAATTGCTAGCAATCGCAAGTGCAAGACCACCGAGCAGGAGCCGAAGAGCCCGAGCATGGTCCCGAGCACAGGCCCGAACAACGGCGATTGGAGAGATCCGAACGTGTGATTTTCCAAGGGATTTCATTGGCATGCGTTAGGGTCGCCTTCTAAGAGTCGCTGGCAGAACGGTCGAGGGAGGGGCAGGAGCAAGTCGCCCTGGGGGACAAGCTTGTTGGCTCCATTGTATATGAAAACCGGTCCGATTGCGATTCGTTTCGAGGATCGCCCGCAGGAGGGATCCTGAGCAGAAAACCAGCTTCTGGGTTGCTCGGCATCCGCTCAGGCTTATACTGCAAGTTTCCTATCGCACGGCGTACGCGGTGCGCATGGACAAGCACTTCAGGGAGCCGCCTCAGGGAGCCAATACTGCTCGGATGCCAATCATACGACAATTGCCGGTAAGTCTGGTCAACAAGATCGCAGCAGGAGAGGTGATCGAGCGGCCTGCGAGCGTGGTCAAAGAGATGCTGGAGAACAGCATCGACGCCGGTTCGGACATGATCGAGGTGATGGTCTCAGGTGGCGGCATCGATCTGCTTCGAATCAGCGACAATGGATGTGGAATCGAACCCGAGCAATTGGAGCTGGCATTGGCTCCCCATGCGACGAGCAAGCTTGCCGACTCGGAGGATCTTTTCGACGTGCGAACGCTCGGGTTCCGAGGCGAGGCACTGGCCTCGATTGCCGAGATCAGCCACATGACCCTCCGGAGCCGGGTCGCCTCAAGCGACGGCGGTTATGAGTTGCGTGCCCAAGGATCCGAACGCGAGCCGATTAAGCCTTGCGCGATGAATGTCGGCACGACGATCGAAGTGCGGCATCTGTTTTTCAATACGCCAGTCCGTCGCAAGTTCATGAAGATGCCATCGACGGAAATGGGTCATGTGATCGAAGCCTTCACGAGGATCGCGTTGGCCTTTCCCAACGTCCATATGAAACTCAGCAGCAACGATCGCGTGCAGTACGATTTACCTCCTACGAACCGATGGTCGGAGCGGATCCGCGCATTTTTCGGAGATGAAATCGCCGACGCACTGATCTCAGTCGAGCATGAGGATGAGAAGGTCAAGGTGCGGGGCTATGTCGCCGACCCGAGCGTCTCGCGCAGCAACAACCGCATGCAATATCTGTTTCTCAACGGTCGCTACATCCGCGATCGGGCCTTGCAACATGCCCTCTCAGAAGCCTATCGCGGACTGCTGATGGTCGGTCGTTTGCCAATCTGTTTTCTGCAGATGCAGATCGATCCAAAAACCGTAGATGTCAACGTCCATCCGACAAAGGTCGAAGTCCGCTTTGAAGACAGCGGAGCAATCTACAGCCGATTGCTCCATACCATCCGACACCGATTCCTGACCTCAAACCTCGTTGCCAAAGCCCCCCAAACAGCCGATCAAAACCGCACAGGGAACCTGCAGCAGGACGCAAGTCTTGTGTCTCGTACCCCCGAGGCCGAGTCCAATACCTCGCTCATGGATTGGGCTCGATCCCAGCAAACCGTCCCGACCTTCCAACCCTTCCCCAATGCGGGCTTTGCCCCCGATGCGTACCGCAGCGGGAATCCATTTCCAGGCAATAGGCCATTTCCAAGCGGGCCAACCCCGGGCGGTGAATTTTCGGGTGGTGGCTTTCCGGGCAGCTCACCGGCGAGCCCTCTTAACAGCCCTCATGCCACAGACTCGTTAGAAAATCGATCGCCTGAAACTACTCCGGCGAGCTTGCCCATCGATAGCCCCCACGAGTGGGTCGGATCGACCCCAGCCGTCGGCTTCCAGATCCACAACCGTTACTTGATCACCCAAGACGAAGCCGGG
This sequence comes from Pirellula sp., assembly GCA_021299695.1. Taxonomy (GTDB): domain Bacteria; phylum Planctomycetota; class Planctomycetia; order Pirellulales; family Pirellulaceae; genus JBKCUI01. Next base: position 40,507 of record JAJTEK010000031.1, read on the forward strand.
ATGGTGATCATCGACCAACACGCTCTGCACGAGCGGATTTTGTTCGAGCAGATCAAGACCAAGGTGCTCTCAAGGTCCCTCGATCGTCAGCGGATGCTCATGCCCGCGACGGTTCAATTGACCTCCTCAGAAGCAGCCATGGCGATCGAATCCAAGGCGATGCTCGCCGAGATCGGCTTTGAAATCGAGTCGTTCGGTGGCGATACCGTCCTGCTAAGCGCCTACCCATCGATACTCTCGAAACGGGCCCCCGAGGAGATGCTTCGGACGGTGCTCGAAGCGTTGATGTCCGGCGGCAAAAAGGTCAACGCCCAGGATGTTCTCGACGAACTGATGAACATGATGGCCTGCAAAGCTGCGATCAAGGCGGGGGATCGTCTGAGCGATCCAGAAATATCAGCACTGCTCGAACAACGCCACCTTTATCACGACACCCACCATTGCCCGCATGGTCGACCTACGGCGCTTTTCTTCTCCAAAGAACAACTCGATAAAATGTTCAAACGGATCTAATCCTCCGATCGAGCTTCGCATTGGATTTCGTCGTACTCGTACTCGTACTCAGTGCAACGGTACTCGTACTCGATGGCTTTTCGAAATGGGGCGATGCCAATCGTTGACCGATGCCGTCGCGGCAACTTGCGGACCATTGAGCCGGATTGCTATACCAAACCGCTTCGAGTACGAGTACGAGTACCGCGATGCTGAGTACGAGTACGAGAAAAAGCAAGTACCTAGCATTTAGACCGAAGTGCTCGATTGAGCATCTTTGATTTGCGTTGATTTATTTCCCCGCACTCGGTCAATGCTGCGGATCTAATCCTCCGATCGAGCTTCGCTAGCCCCCGAAAGCAGACCATAAACCCAAAAATCATTGGGTTTACCCTCCCTTCATCAGTTTCTACAGTTGCCGTTGCCCCCAGTTCTCCTATAAAACAGGAGTACTAATACACCTTCACTACGGCATTTTCCTGGACATACTCCGTATGAGACGCTCTATGCACTCTCCGCCAAAGGTTCGAGATTCTGTTTACGGTCATCCGATGCGTGATTCTCTTCGTCCCAGAGCGGGTTGGACGAGCAATTTTTTCCCGATCGTCTTTGCGATTTGCACGCTCGGAGGTTTTTTCGGAGGCCTTATCGAAAACCCCATGTCCCGGGCTCTGGCCGCCCCCCCCGAAACGATCGCCGTCGACAAGTTCCCTATCGCTTGGAATCCCGATTCAAAACTGAGGGTCTATGCGTTTCTGGGTTGCGACTGCCCAGTGGCCAAGCTCTACGCAAGGAGGCTCGAGGAACTTCGCGAACGCTTCGCGTCGCGCGGAGTCGAGTGGGTCGGTGTTATGAGCAACCCCCAAGACAGTTTCGCAGACATCGAGCAGTTCGCCCAAGAGATGAAGATCCAATTTCCGATTCTCAAGGACACCGAGCAGACCCACGCCCAGTCCTGGAAAGTCACCCGGACCGCCGAGGTCATCGTAGTCAATCCGCAAGACCAAGTCGTTTATCGAGGTCGCGTCGACGATCAATACGCACCGGGGATCACCCGCTCGAAAACCACCCGCGAGGATCTTGCAAACGCCCTGGAATCCGCCTTGGCCGGCAAGACTCCGGAAATCTCAATGACCGAACCGGTAGGCTGCAAGATCGCTTATGCACGCAAACCCACCCCGAGTGACCAAACCGAAACACCTTCGGTGACCTACGCTGACTCGGTCGTGGCGATCTTCAACAAGCATTGCACCGAATGCCACAGAGCAGGCGAGATCGGGCCATTCGATATCAACGACACGGCCGAACTCCAGGGCTGGTCGGAGATGATCCTCGAGACGATCGACACTGGCCGCATGCCACCTTGGCACGCGGATCCAGCCCACGGTCGTTTCAAGAATACCCGCTCGATCTCCCGGCAAGAAATTGAAACCGTACGTCAGTGGGTTCGCGACGGGGCACCCCTCGGCGATCTGAGCAAACTCGGTGATCTGAGCAAACTCGGCGATGCAAGCAAGCCTCATCCAACGAACCTCTCGCAAGACGGTTGGCGATTCGGTCGCGATCCGGACTTGATCGTTCCGATGAGCACCAAAGGCTACAAGATTCCAGCCTCGGGGACCGTCGACTACCAGTACTTTGTCGTCGATCCGAAGATCACTCAAGACCGGTGGGTTTCGGCCGCCCAAGTCATCCCAGGGGATCCATCGGTAGTCCACCATGCGATCGTCTTTATACGCCCACCCGACGACGCCGAGTTTATCGGGATCGGTTGGCTGACGGCTTATGTTCCCGGACAGATGGCTACGCTATTTCCCCAAGGCTATGCCAGAAAGATTCCTGCGGGCTCGAAGTTCGTATTCCAGATGCACTATACACCCAATGGCCAAGCCACAAGCGATCTATCGAAAATCGGTTTGACCTTTGTCGACGAGCCGACGGTAACCCATGAAGTCTATACCGTCGTGGGGATTGATCAGGACTTTGAAATCCCACCGGGCGCGACGGATCACCAAGTCACCGCGCGGGTCGCCCGATTCCCCAAAGACGGAGAATTGCTTGCGGTTTCTCCCCATATGCACGTTCGGGGCAAAGCCTTTGAACTGCGGGCTGGCCGAGCCGAGGGTTCGGAAATCCTCCTGAAAGTCCCTCGCTATGACTTCAATTGGCAACATACCTACGAATGGACCGAACGGATTCCGCTTGCCGATATCGATACCCTCGAATTTACCGCCACATTCGACAACTCGGATGCCAACCCCACCAACCCCTCGCCCGGTGAGTTCGTCATGTGGGGCGACCAGACTTGGGAGGAAATGGCCGTCGCGTTTTTTGAAGTTTCCCGCCCACGATCCCCATCGGGTCTCCCCGCATCGCAAAACAACTCGGCCAGAAGTATCGCAGCTCGGAGCAACCAAGCAGATGGCCAGACCCCCAAGGCTGGGATGTCGACATCTGAGCAAACCGCCGATTCTGCAGCGACCGAGTACGCCGACGATTACCTTGCCAAGTGGGACACCAACGCCGACGGGAAGGTCGGATGGGAGGAAGCACCCAAAGTCCTTCGCGATTTCGGGTTCTCTCGCATCGATCGCAACAACGATCGAGAAATCAGCCGAGAGGAATTGATCCAAGCCGGTCGCAGCAGCGCCGCGCGCAACGGATCGAATCGCCAGCAGGGCGGTCGGTGATTCATGTTGCATCACCGCGGCTCAGAGCCTAACTCTGAATCTTCCGGACCCACCGGCTCGGATCCTACTGGCGTCAGTTGGACCGGCAAGCTTTTTGGTTCGGTCATGGACTATCCCTATTGGTGCCTAGGGCTACTGATCTTGATGACCGGCTTGGCCATCGGAGGCTACCTCGACCCAAATTGGCCACAGAAGCTTCAGGCCCGATGGGCTCCGAGCCCCGAGAAGACCGAAACGGTTTCTAGCGAAAGTTCGCCGCAAACGGGCACCGCCAAGGCCCCCGGCTCTAACGGTCCAGGGCGACTTGGGCGACGAGGAGCGTTCTCCGGATCCGGCGGGCGGGCCGAAGCGGTCTTGGTCGTCAAGTCGCCAGCGATTTTCACTCCCGAAGGCTCCGAAGCGTTTCGCAACGTGGTCGACCGGGTCGATGGGCTCGCCGAGGTCGCTTCGGTCCGATCGCTCGACCAAGCTCCCCCACTGAATATCTTTGGACTCAGCGAACCGATCCTCCCCCGCGCGAACGCCTCGCAGCAGCGGTTCGACGTCGCCAAGAAAAAAGCCACCTCGCATCCGCTGGTCGTCGGTCAGATGCTGTCGAGCGACGCCCAAACGGCACTCGTCGAGATCCAGTACGACTGGCTCTATATTCAGGATAACGCCCAGTGCACCGAGCCGATTTTGGCTGCCGCTCGGCAGGTCGCCAAGGAGCATCCGAGTGTGCCGATGGAGTTTCACGTCACCGGCAGTGTCCCACTGCGTCTGGTATTGATCAAAAACAACCGGAACAACGAGATCCGTTATCAAGCCATCGGCTATAGCATGATCTTGCTGATGGCAGCGATCCTATTTCGAGGACTGACGGTCGTTCTAGTCGTTGCGGCCGCACCGGTCATCGGAGTCTTCTGGACCCTTGGGTTTCTCAGGTATTTCGACCTTCAAGAAAACCCATTTAGCTTTGTGATCCTGCCAGTGCTCCTGAGCCTAGTCGGCTTTACCGACGGGGTGCATATCATGATCCACATCCGCAAGTGCATGCGAGAGGGATTGCCTGCCCGGGTTGCTTGCAAACGAACCTTGGAACTCGTCGGACTGGCCTGTTTTCTTACCTCGCTGACGACCGCCATCGGGATGGGTTCGCTGGCCTGGGCAAACCACCAAATAGTCCGCGAATTCGGTTGGTCCTGTGTTCTAGGGGTCACTGCGACGTGGATTTCGGTGATGTTGGTTATCCCCTTGATCAGCATGACGCCTTGGAGCAAACGCCTAACCAACGGATCCGAGCGCGATCTGCTGCATCACTTGGTCCAAAGGATCGAACCGACGATCGATGGGGTGCTCAGTCGCAAGCGTGCGATGAGTTACTTTGCAATTCTGCTGACCATCGGATTAGGGATCGTCGCCCTTGCACTTCGACCCGATGACCGCAAGTCCAGTGCGTTTCCGACCGGGAGCGACGCCCAGCAGTCCTTAGAGCATCTGGATCAAGCGATGCAGGGACTCGACGTGTGCATGATCGATGTCAAATGGGATCCGAAGCTACTGAGCGTCTCGCAGGCCGCGCTTGCGATCGAGCAAGTCGAATCGATCCTCAGAAAAGAGCCACTGATCGGTCACCCCTTGTCCTTGGTCACCTTGCTCAACGCCTTGCCCGGGGAAGGGAATGTCTTGGACAAACTCTCGATGGCCGAGCTTTTACCACCCCCGCTTCGACAACGACTCTTCAACGAAGAGCTATCCACCGCGACGGTCACTTACCGATGCAAAGACCTCGGCACGGCGACCTACAAGCCGACCTACGAGCGGATCGATCAAGCCTTGCAAGACGTGGTTAGCAAGAATCCTGGTCTATCGATGGAGATGCAAGGCGAAGCGATTTGGCGATGGCGAAATCTCTACACGATTGTCACCGACCTGACGGCGAGCCTAGGGAGCGCGGCGCTGATTATTTTCGCCGTCCTGGCGATCGCTTATCGATCGCTCCGTCTAGGGCTCATCGCGATCATTCCGAACATCCTGCCACTGCTGGCCTCGGCGGCTTATATGGTCATGACCAAGCAGCCGTTGGAGGTCGTGAGCGTCTGCTGCTTTACGATCTGTTTGGGGATTGCCGTCGACGATACGATCCACTTTATGTCCAGGTATCTCGAAGAGTTCAAGCATGGCGGGACGCATGCCGAGGTGATCAAGCGTTCGTTCCGAGAGGTCGGTACCGGGATGATGATGACGACGATTGTCTTGGTCGCCGGCTTTAGCTCGGTCTTGACCTCCGACACAAGGGACCATCGCGTTTTCGGAGCCCTCGGGGTGATCACCTTGGTCACTGCACTGTTGTGTGATATGTTCCTGCTGCCAGCTCTGCTGGCCTACTTCGATCGAGCCCGAGCGGAGTCCGAAGCTGCACCTAGCCAACCGACGAGCGAACCTTCCGTCGGAAACCCGACCCCCGAATCGAATTCCCCTGAATCGAATTCCCTTGAATCGAATGCCCTCGAATCCAATACCCGATAGCCAGCAAAAACTCGTTGCTGCTTGGCGGATCCACCAACAAGGAAACACCGCAGCAGCAAGGCAAACCTACGAAGAGATACTCAAGCAAGAACCAGGCAACGCAAACGCTTGGTGTTTTTTAGGCATTGCACTGCATGATCAGCGTGATTATCCCAATGCGGTGCAAGCCTATGAGCGTGCACTCAGGCTCCAGCCGGCGTTTCCGATCGCACTGAACAACCTGGGAAATTCCCTGCGTTATCTAGGCCGTATCGACGAATCCGACCAACGCTTTCAGCAAGCGATCGATCTGAAGCCTGATTACTTCAATGCGTACCGCAATCGAGGTACCCTTCATGCTTGGACCGGACGGATCGATCTGGCGCTCAAGTACTACGCCGATGCGATGCGTTTGCACCCCCAAGACGCAGAGCTCCACCGGAACTTAGGGGTCATCAGCTTGCTGCAAGGTAACTTCGAGGAAGGCTGGAAAGAGTATCGCCATCGATGGAACTGCGCCGAGTCGATCCAGCATCGCTATACGCAACCCAAATGGACCGGGCAAAATTTGCAAGGCAAAACGATCTTGCTCTACGCCGAGCAGGGACTCGGAGATACGATCCATTTCGTTCGCTACGCAAAGATCCTGCAAGACCAGGGTGCACGGACGATCGTCCATGCACAAGCTCCTTTGATGGCCCTGCTCCAAGGCTGCGATGGGATCAACACCCTGTTGCCAAATACTTGGCAAATCGACCAACCATTCGACTACCACTGTTCGCTGATCGACGCGGCCGATGTGCTCGGGACAAATCTGAGCAATATCCCCGGCCAAGTCCCTTACTTGAACCCTACGGCGAGTCTTGTCGGCTACTGGAAACGCCAGCTCGATCTACTTCTTCCCCCAGCCAAGCGGCGCATCGGGTTGGTCTGGCAGGGAAATCCCGACCACCAAGCCGATATGTTCCGGTCGTTACCTTTGTCGTCACTCGAGCCTCTGAGCCAATTGGACGACGTGCAATTGATCAGTTTGCAATTCGGTAAAGGGAGCGAGCAGATTAAGCAATGGAAAGGATCCAAGCCCATCCATACACTGCCTGAACAGGTCGATCGAACCAGCGGCGCGTTCATGGACACCGCCGCGATTGTGCATCATCTCGACTGGATCGTCACAAGCGATACCTCGATGGCGCACCTCGCAGGGGCTCTTGCTAGGCCAACGCTGGTTCTCTTGGGATTCACCCCCGATTGGCGATGGCTTTTGGACCGCGACGATAGCCCTTGGTATCCATCGCTCCGACTCGTGCGTCAACAACGCATCGGAGAGTGGGACAGTGTCGGTAGGCAAGCTGCCGACTTCTTAGCAACAGCATTTCGTTCTTCGGAAGCATCCAGAGCATGATTCAAGGCATTGCCCCGCTACAGATCGGCAATGTTCCGATCGGTTTTCCGGTAGTCCAAGCCGCCTTGAGCGGCTATAGCGACTGGGCCATGCGGCTCATTGCGCGTCGCATGGGGGCTTCGTATTCGCTTTGCGAGGTCATGCTCGATCAGTTCCTCGTCAGCTTGAAAGACCGCAAAAAAACCCAGCATTTTTTGTACAATACCCCAGAGGAGCATCCCGTAGCTGGCCAACTCATGGGGGCCGAGCCCGAGCAGTTTTCCCTCGGTGCCCAGAAACTCGTCGAAGCGGGCTTTAGCGTCATCGATATCAATTTCGGTTGTCCGGTGCGCAAGGTCCTAGGGCGTTGCCGAGGCGGTTTCCACCTCAGTCAGCCTGCCGTCGCCTTAGAAATCGTTCGCCGAACACGCGATATCGTTCCACCAGAAATCCCCGTGACGATCAAGATGCGTCGCGGGATCGACGACACCCAGGAGAGCCGAGATCACTTCTACGAAATTCTCGACGGTGCCTTCGGATACAACATCTCAGCCATCACCGTCCATGGACGGACCGTCCAACAACGGTACATCGGACCGAGCCGCTGGTCCTTTCTCAAAGAGGTAAAAGCGCACGTCGGCAAAGATAAAATCATCCTTGGAAGCGGTGACCTATTCTCGGCCGAAGACTGCTTGCGCATGATGCTCGAGACCGGGGTCGATGGCGTGACGGTTGCCCGAGGCTGCATCGGCAATCCATGGATCTTTGAACAAACCCGAGCGATCTTTGATGGAAAGCCGCTCCCGGCCCCCCCGAGCGTCCATCAGCAACGCGAGGTGATGCTCGAACACTTTCGGCTCGCTGAACAACTCTATGGACCCGAGCGTGCCGGGGTCCCAATGCGGAAATTCGGAATCAAATACTCCGCCTCACACCCCGAAGGCTTACAGGTTCGAGAACACTTCGTCCGAGTGAAAAATTTTGACGAATGGAAAGCTGTCCTCGATCGATGGTACAGCGAGGATCGTCCCGGAGTATTCCCGAGCCGGATCCTCTATGAGCAGGAGCAAGAGTGCGGATGAGTAAACGCCCCGAGCCACACCGGATTTCGTTGGCACGAGGCTGGAAGTATTCCAAGGATTGGCAGCGTTTTTTTCATAAGCCCACCAATCTATGCCAGCAGAGTGTCGTTCGATTGCGGATCGAGAGCGACCGCGCCTTGCAATCAGCCCGGCTCAACGGTCAGATCCTCGCGACAAGCCAGGAACCGGTGACAATTCAGGGACCGGTGACAATTCAGGAACCGGCATCGAGCCACACGAGCGATTCAGGTGCTGAGAATTCCTTCCGCTTCGGGTATGATTGGGAGATCACCTCGGCGGTCCGAGCCCGCAACGAACTCGTGCTCGGTTGGCCGAACCCCGATCCGAAAACCCAAGAATCCGAACCGCAGATTGAAGTATGGCTAGAGATATTCGATCCCTGATCCAGGCAACCTCGCTAGGGCTGTTGTCTGCGAGTGTTGCAATGTGTTATGTCTTCGGTGGCTACAACTCCGGTGGCTACAACAACCAAGCCACCCTAGGTGCACCTTGGGTCCAAGACCCCAAGCCTGCCAAGACCGACAAACCTGCCGAGCCCCCCCTCGATGAATCGGTCAATGTCGAGGCGTTGCTCGAATCCCGCCTCGCAACCGAAGATCTCGATCTGGGTTGGATCCGATTGTTTGACGGCCAATCACTTCTAGGTTGGAAAGCCACTTCCGAAGTCGATTGGAAAGTCCAAGATGGAGCGATCGTAGCGACCGAAGGCAAGGCAGGATTCCTTCTGACCGAGGTGCGCTTTAGCGACTACGAAATCGAATTGGAGTTTCTTGCCCAGGACAAGACCAACAGCGGCCTGTTCCTCCGAACCGCAGAGTCAGTCGTTGACCCTGCCAAGGACTGCTACGAAATCAATATAGCACCGCAGGACAATCCATTCCCAACCGGTTCGATCGTCGGTCGAGCCAAAGTCACCGAACAAGTCACCGCGCCGGAGGCTGAACAGTGGCATTCCTTGCACGCACTGGTAGACCAGGATCATATCCAAGTCTGGGTCAATGGGCAGCAGGCGACGGACTACAAAGACACCTCGGGCTTGACCGCCGGAAAGATCGGACTTCAATTTCGGGAGGGACCCATCAAGTTCCGGAATATCCGTTTGCGACCCATCGGTTACAGCGTATTGCCCAAAGCCGACAAGAGCGATTGGAACGAGCCAGCAGGTGAGATCAAGGCGACGTTTACCGATACCGGTACGATCATGCTCAAGGGTGGTCGCGGGCACATCGAGCTCTTGCAGCCCCATGCGAACCTTTGCCTCCAAGCAACCGCGCTGACGCTGACTCAGAATGTCAACTCGGGGATCTTCTTTCGCTGCATTCCCGGCGAAGACATGAATGGATACGAGTGCCAGATCCATCACGGCTTCAAAGAGGATCGACGCAGGGCCGTCGATGCGGGCTCCGGATCGATCTTCCGTCGACAAAATGCCAAGGCGGTATTGAGCGACGAGGACAAGCCGGTACACATCACCATCGTGGCCGACGGGCCAACGATCGCCACGTGGGTCGAGGGGGTCCCGGTCGTCTCCTGGACCGATACGCGAGCTCCCAACGAGAATCCACGCAAAGGACTACGCACCGAAGCCGGTACGATCATGCTTCAGGGCCATGATCCAGGCTCCGAAGTCGAGTTCCGCTCGCTGTTGATCAGCCCACTGTAATTTCAACCAGCATCCCTTCGGTCTTCCACATCGGATCGGACATGGAACAAGTGACCCAGGATGCATTGCGGGTTTGGCAAGCTGGCGTCGATGCGGTCCGCGCCGATCGCGTGATCCGTGAACAGGTGCGATGGGATGGACGGATACTTGAAATCCAACAAACGCGGTTGGATTTAGCGCATGCCAAGCGGTGGATTATCGTCGGGGCCGGCAAGGCCGCAGGTGGGATGCTCGAAGGGGTGCTTCAGGTCCTCGAGGGGACCGAAGAGCACCCTAGGCTTTGTGGTTGGATCAATCTTCCCGAGGGCTCGATACCCGAGCGATTGAAGCGTCGGGCAGGAGGTATTGAGATTTGCGAGGCCAGGCCTGCAGGGGTCAATGAGCCGACGGCCAAGGTGGTCGATGGGACAAGGGAAATTCTACGGCTCATCGATCAAGCGACCTCGGAGGATGTAGTTCTCTTTCTCCTTAGCGGGGGGGGCTCGGCGTTGCTCTGCGCCCCGGTCGAGTGGATGAGCTTAGAGACCAAGGTAGCGATCACCCGTCGGCTATCGAGTCGCGGGGCTCGGATTCAGGAACTCAACGCAGTTCGCAGGGCGATCAGTCAAGTCAAAGGAGGAGGGTTGGCAAGGCGATCTCGGGCGGGCCAACTCATAACGCTTGTGATCTCCGATGTGCTCGGGGATCCCTTGGAGATGATCGGATCGGGTCCGACGGTTCTCGAGCCAGCACCCGATGGTGCGCTGGCAGCAAGGATACTTCAGCGATACGCTCCGGATGAATTCCCAGAGGTCGTAGCAAGGCTCACACAGGGGGAACTCAATCAGGGTGAACTCACTCAGGCGGGGAAACGGCAAGAGTTGCAGGACCAAGCCCAGGGGAAATCGGCGAATACGTTTGTTCTGGCAAACAATGCGAGGGCCGTCGAGGCTGCAGTGCGCGAGGCGCAGAGGCTCGGGTACCGGGTTCAGAGCGAGTCTCGGGTCGAAGGAGAAGGAACTGCCGACCAGGTGGGTCAGGAGTTGGCCGCGATCGTTAAGGAGCTTGAACCAGGCTCTGGGTGGATCAGCGGAGGGGAACCGACGGTGGTTTTACCGGACGTGGCGGTGCGGGGCGTCGGTGGTCGAAATCAGCATGTGGTCCTAAAGGCAGGGAGTGAATTGTTGGGGGACATTCCGACGTCATTTGCATTGGTCTCTGGCGGAACCGACGGGGAGGACGGCGCGACGCAGGCGGCCGGAGCTTGGATTGACCATGAGTGGCTCGATCGGAGCGTTGCGAGTCGATACGAGATCCTAGAGGCCTTAGTGCGGTGCGATTCGAACACGGTCCTGAGTGCGACGGGTCATGTCCTTTTGACGGGTCCGACCCACACGAACGTATGCGATTTGCGTGTCGTTCTGCGTGGCTTTTGAGCAAGCCCCCCAATCGCACCGGCCATCGTTTTTGAAGTTGCGCAGCTTTGGCTTTTATCGTACTCGTACTCAATGAAATGGTACTCGTACTCGTACTCGATGCCGTATCTTCGAGTACGAAAAGCCAGGGAAAACATCGATTGAAACTCCGAAACATGCGGATAGCGCAACTTCAAAGACCCCCCCATCGCAGATCTCCCAGAGATCCACGGCTGTTTAACTCCCCTTGCCTCGGGCTAAGCCGCCTTGGCGCGTCGGCTATCGGCCGCATTTCCACCGAACGGGTTTGCATCCACCGGGCTCGCATCGACCGGGGTCATTTCGAGGCGATTTCGTCGACGCAGCTCCAGACGCGGTTGCAGGTCGGTCAAGATATTTTGAGCGACGGTCTGCGTCGCTCCGCTCTTGGCCGTAAGGCTTGCAAGCTCCCGGAGTCGTTGCCGTTGAAGCTGGCGGTACTGAGGATCTCCCAGAAGCTTCACCATTTCCTGAGTGATCGCCTCGATCGACCGGCGCGAGGATCGCGAGTGGATTGCGCCGTGGGAGAGAAACTCAGGCATCAAAGGGGCTTGAGCCATCAAATTTGGAAGCGACATGTACTGGCATTTGACGAGCATCTTGCCGATCGCGTAGGTCATATCGCTGACATGATACATCACCGCAGCAGGCTTACCCCTGGCCATGACTTCAAGCGATACCGAACCGCTCTTCATCAACGTGCAGTCGCACAGTTCAAGGATCTCGCTGGTTTTGCTCGAGAAGATATGGATGGGCAACCCCTGGTCCGAGGCGCTGAGTTGGCTCTGGCACCACAGTGCGTGCGAATCCTTGAGTGTAGCTGCCAAGAATTCGACTTCCGGGAACTCATGGGCCAGTTGTCGGATAATCTGCAATTGCATCGGCCAAATGCGATGGACCTCGTGCTCGCGCGATCCGGGCAGCACCGCGACTTGCAAGCGTCCCGAATCCCGCCATCGGGCGATAAACTTGGAATCCAGTGGGGTATTGGCAATCGAGTCGAAGAAAGGATGCCCCACGTAAGTCGTACTGACGCCTCGATCTTCGAACCATTCTTTTTCGAACGGCAAATTGCAAAAAACCCGATCGACATACCGCTTCATTTTCTTGACGCGCCAGCCACCCCAAGCCCAAAGCTGTGGAGGAAGATAATAGAAGACCGGTAGTCCATACTTCTTGGCACGCTTGGCGATGTGCCAATTGAACCCTGGGAAATCGACCAAGACCACGCCGTCGACCTCGCCGCGTTTGAAGCAGCCTTCGGCAATGTCTGCAATCCGGAAAAATTCACGAAGTTTCGGAAGGACCTCGGTGATCCCCACAACAGCCATGCTGGTCAAATCGAAATCAAGATCCAATCCGGCTTGGATCATCTTCGATCCACCAAACCCGCGCACCCGCGTCGTCGGGTCGATGCGCTTGAGGCACTGGATCAGATTCGCCGCGTGCAAATCCCCACTGGGCTCTCCCACCGAAAAGAAGATCCGCTGTCCCATAATTTCGTCGCTGGCATTGGCTAAATAGTCGGTCATGACTTCGGTTGTCTCACCAACCGAAACTCCTTCGGGTTATTCGGCCAAAACGGAACTCCAGGCGAACGATAAAACGTAGGATATACGCGAAACCAGGTAGATAGGGCAAGCCTAAGGTACGACTGTACCGCCTAGCGATCCTCTTCCTAGGCCTTGTGTTTTGCTAGCAAAAGCTCGATGATATGTCCCAAATCACCGTGTTTCTGGCTCCTTGTGCACCTCTTGTCTTTGCTAGCAAATCCAAGCTCATGAAGAACGAATCTTCTTCCGAAAAAAACATCGACCAAGAAAAAGCGAGCCAAGAGCCACCAAAACAACCGGCTCGGAAATCCGAACACGTGATTCGCTCGGCCCATTACGATGACCTCGATGGGATCCAAGCCCTCCTCGAACCGTTCGTCAAAGCCCGTAAGTTGCTCAAACGACTCGAGTCGGAACTGATTCTCCTGATGGCCAACGGATTCGTCGCCGAGCAACCCGCTTCGGCAACCAAGGACGGCAAGCCCAAGATCGTCGGCTTTGCCGCCGTCGAAATCTATTCGCGAAAGCTCGGTGAAATCCAATGCTTGGCCGTCGACGATGACTACCAAGGCCGTGGGATCGGCAGCGAATTGGTGCGTGCTTGTGTCGAGCGAGCTCGAAAAAAAGGGATTCTCGAAGTCATGGCGATCAGCGCATCGGACGATTTTCTGCGCAAACTCGGTTTCGATTACTCGTTACCCGAACAGAAACGCGCTCTGTTCTTCCAGCTTCATTCACGTGACGATCTTTTCCGAGACACCATCGGAAACGAGTCGGACGAAGAACAGCCAGACTAAAACAGCTCATCCGGCGCTTGCCATGAGTCCATGACGCATCGCATACTGGACCAATTCCGACGTGCTGTGAAGCTTCAATTGAGACATGATCCGGGCTTTATGGTTCTCAGCTGTCCGCGCGGAGATCCCGAGCGTCGTGGCGACCTCCTTGGCCGATTTTCCCTCGGCAAACAATTGAAGCACTTCGCGTTGACGGGTGGTGAGCATCTTGTGCTCCTCGAGCTCCGTCAGTTGGTCCTCGGCCGTTTGCAGACCATCGGCGATCTCCGGCGAAATGAACTTCTCTCCGGTCATCACCATTTGAAGCGCCCTGAGAAGGTCCTCGCTCGCAGAGTGTTTGAGCACATAGCCCATCGCTCCCTGACGAACCGCCTTGGCAGCATAAGTCACATCTTTGTGCATGGTCAAAAAAACAAACTTGGGCCGACAATCCATACGCTGGAGCATATCCATCGCATCGAGACCATTGAGCAAAGGCATCGAGATGTCCGCGACGACCACATCGGGTTTTAGCAACAACGCTTGGTCCACTAGCTCCCGACCGTTCTTCGCGATGCCGACCAAATCGTAATCGGTCTCAAGGATAGTGCGCAAGCCGTCGGCCACGATGCGATGATCGTCTGCCAAGAGTACTCTGATTCGATTCATAGGTGGTGCAAGTTGATCCATAGGAAAGTCCGTATCTAAGAAGGAGTTGGTTAGGTCAGAGACTAAATGCTTCAGGGATTAGATGCTTCAGGGATCGGGGCTACGACCGAAATCGTTACCCCTTGGCCAGGAGCGCTTCGGGTTCGAATCGTGCCACTGACAAGCCGGATTCGTTCGCTCATGCTTGCGAGCCCGAGCCGGCGAGTCTTTTGAACCTCGCTAGGCTCAAACCCCTTACCGTCATCGGAAATGTCCATGTAGACAAATTCTGCATCGCTTTTGAGCTCGATGGTGATCTTCGAACCACCCGAATGGCGGATCGCATTCCAAAGCGATTCCTGCGCGACTCGGTACAAACACAAAGCGACCGACTTAGGGATCTCGGGAAACCTCTTCGAACAATGCAATTCGATCGGAATCCCCCAGCGTTGGCTCAGCTCGCCACACTCCGATCGGATCGCTTCGGAAAGTCCAAAGTCATCGAGCACCGACGGATGCATGTGCCGACTCATCCGATGCAAATCATCGCAGATGCCTATTAGGTTCTTCTTGAGCTTACCGAGCGACTCCTTGATCTCACTCGACTCGCTCATCTTATTTTCTAAAGTACCGGTTTCAATCGACACGGCTGCCAAACGTTGGGATACATCGTCGTGCAACTCTCTTGCCAAATACCTGCGCTCTTCTTCTCCAGCCGATAAGATCCTTCCTGCAAGCGATTGCGCTTCTCTTTCGGCCGCAATACGTTTGGACCGGTTCAAGAGCAAACTGACAATGATGGCAGACTGTACCAAAAGAGCAGTGATCCCAGTGGATATGTACCGGCCATACTGACTCCAAATGGTCGGTCTGCGATTGATGACTTTAGCTCCCGCAGGAAGTCGCGATTCGGCGATACCGAACTTGCTCAATACCTCGTGATCGAAGGCAATCGTATGAGTATGACTGTAGTCCTTCGGGATATCGTCAGCCGATTCGCCATTGAGGACCCTACCTGCAAGTTGTCCGGTAGCATTCCCAAATTCGTTCGGTGAAATCAATGCGCCTCCAAGGATTCCATGCCCTAAGATCGTATCGTAGCAACCAAAAATCGGAACCTTTGAAACCTTGTTGAGCTCATGCAGATACTCGGTAGTGTTCATTCGATTGCCATAGTTGTCCAGTTCGAATGACAGCAGTAAGCCCGCGGTATCCGGACCCGCTTGGACAAACTCCAAGGCTGCCTCCGCAGGAGTCAATCCAGCGAGTGCTTTGAATTCTATCTCTGGAAAGGCTATCTCGCTTTGACGCATCGCGATCTCGCTGAGCCAAAGATCCAAACGAGAGTTGCCCGATAAAACCAATAACCTTTTCGTCCCCGGCAGCACCTTTTTGATGACTTCCACAGTTGGCCTATTATCGAATTGGCCGCCAACTCCTGTAATGTTGCGTTTGGATTTTTGGCTCTCGGCAAAGGACTGCGGAATGGCACAAAACACCATTGGACATCCGGGGAAAAACATTTCTCTGTTCATGACGGCAAACGCATAGGCCGGAAAGAAAACAGGAATGACCACATCGGGCGGATACTTGGAGTATTTCAACCGAACCACCTCAGACCACTCGTTGAAATATTCCTTGTCATCTTGCAACACGACATCCATGTATTCGGTTTCGATATCGATCGGTCCGTCATAAACCTGCTTGATTCCCTCGACGATCCCAGAATGCCACTGCTTGTTGATCGGTGACATCTGCCTGTGCGTATAGAGGATCACAACCCGCTTGATCCCAACGCCCTGGGATGCTTGACGCTGGGGTGTACTCCCCTCGGACGTTCCTTCCTCGGGAATCATGTCCTTAGGAGACCCATCCGACTGCTCCTGGGCCCCGACGCTCGGTGCCAATATGCACATGCCGACCCCAAGGGCTACAGCCCAAACCCTCCAATAGCAACAAGGAAAAAACCGCACAAACATAAAGAGCACTAGCTGAGAATCAATCCAACAAAAGGTCTATCAACACCATGGGTCGCAGAAGCCCCGCAACTTACCTATAGGTTACTCCCTATCTTGAAGCTATCCGAGCCAAGACACACCTGTATTTCTACTTAGCTCCCACATCCCCCCTTCGCACCGGGAGAGATTCTTGCATTAAATCCCCTTTAAGGGACGAATCGACGTCCTGAGGCTTGAAATGGGCGCCGGAAACCACGAAGATATCGGTCCGGAAAGAATTTATGCAATCGCCAAGTCCTCTCCTCCTCTCCTCTCATGCCTCGTCTTTTCTCGCCATTGCGATCTATGGCTTGCCTTGCGCTGCTCTTGCCGTGCCTGGCGACAGGCTGCGGCGCGGATAAACCTCA
>JAJTEK010000150.1 GCA_021299695.1 Pirellula sp.
CATCTGCGGGGCTTCATCTCCGACTAGACCTAACGCAGCGATGGTATCAAAACGAGCTGGTTCCTCACCCTTTGCGAAATTTTTTTAAGCCAAATCCGGGCAAGCTTCGCATTTCTTTTCTAGAATCGACAGCGGTGTTGATCGCTGGCCAGCGCACAGGTTGAAAGCACACCTGAGCAACACTTAGGACCCAATCACGTTGCTACCTAAGGAGGGATTGCTATGCGTTCCATCGCTGCTGGCTGGACTCGTCGAATTTTCGGTAAACGACTTCATTCGCTCCGCAATAGACTTCTGAATCGCACCTCGAAGCGCAAAAAAAGTTGGCTTCGAAGGGTCTTGTTCGAGAGCTTGGAAAACAGGCAATTGATGACCGCATCTGGCTGGCTCGATCCGATCCCCGAACTGCCCGACGCAGGAGCCAACGCGCCGGTCAGATTCCCCTGGATCGGCACCGGCGGGAACTTCTTCGGCCCCCGCGAAAAAGTCTGGATCGACAGTGTTACGCCCACGGTCGAAGGGGGAGAGCCAGGTTCCATACGAATCGCTCGGTCCAACTCGCAGCCCCCTTTGGATGTCACCTTCAATATCCTCTCAAACTCCACGGCCCAAAAGAACATCGACTATCTTGAGCCTAAAAGTATCGTGGTTTTCGAACCGGGACAAAGCTATGTCGATGTCCCAATCATCGCGATCGATGATGCGATCCCTGAAGCGACCGAATCGGTCCGCTTCGTGCTCTGGGACACCTCTCGGATCGGTACTTGGACCCCACCAGATATCGCCAGCTTGCTGATCTCCGACAATGACCAAGCATCCCGGACAACGGTCCTCGAATTGCTCCCATCGGTCGATGGCCGCGAAGGCCATCAGGACGGAAAGCTGCGGGCTCGCCGCTCAGGTTCGACGGAACGGGCTCTCCAAGCCCCCTTCGAAGCGAGCTTCGGAAGCGGGCTTGTCGAAGCACTCGATGTACGGCTGAATCCTAAGTATTGGAACTCGGAATCCCAGACCGGTTTTTTCTACTTCGCAGCCGGTGAATCGCTCGCCTCCGTCAGTGTCCAAGTCCTCGATGATTCCGAAGCCGAAAACACCGAATGGATGGAGATCCGGCTGCTGCCAAGTTCCAGCGGCGAGTACCTCCTGGGAGGCAAACCGCAACAAACCCTGCGCGTCCTGGACGACGATTCGCGATCCGGAAAAACACCAGATGATGCACCTGGGGTCAAGCATGTGGCCCTTTCGAACGACACAGGTTCCTCCCCGAGCGATCGTGTCACCTGGGACGAACGGCTCGAAGTAGCGATCGATGGAAAATTGCTAGACGGTCGCTTGCAAACCGAATTCGATTGGTCCGGTGATTTCATTCCAGAGATTAGCCATTGGGTCGATCAAAGCCCTTGGTCGTTCACACTCGACCCTCGGGAAATCGACCCGAGACTTGCCGAAGTACTCGGCACACGCGTCGTTCGGTATCGCACGAATTGGTACACCCAAAACGATGTCTTGATCCAGCAGTCGCTTTGGGAAGACTTCACCTACCGAGTCGAAGAGAAACCGGACTCAGGACCCTTGCGATTGAGCGATTTGCGGCTCAAGGTCGATACGGGAAATCCCACCGACCGGATAACAAGCGATCCCTCCGTTGTGGTATCTATCCTGGGCCAGTATCCCAAGTCCCAGTCGGAATTCTCGACGATTCGGATCGAATGGGACCAGACCGATGATGGCCGTGCTGACCATTCGGTTCTGCTAGCGATGGATCAACGCAGCGTCGAGTTCGACCCTCGCACTTTGGATCCTGCGTATGCTCGGAATCCAGGACCTCGAACGCTTCGAGCTAGGCTCGTAGACGGTAAGACGCATGAACCCCTAGGCTCCTGGGAGACCCTCGAGCTGACCATACCGAGTACTCCGATCCTACCTTGGATCGTCTCGGAGATCACGCATCGGCCTCCCGGACTTTTGCAAGGACGTCTAATCGAGCCTAGTTTGACGGTTATCGACCCCATCGCCGATTCGACCTACTCGGAATTTTCGGTGCAGATCGCCAGGGGGACCGACGAGCAATCGATTGCCACCGTTCCTGTCGAAGAGGATTTCTCCTTCGAGATGAACATCGGGAACTTAACTCCAGGTACCCACACACTAAGGCTCCGAGCGCAGCGTTGGTCGAGCGAACTGAGTGTGTTTTTGAAAGGCAACTGGACCGAGTACCGATTGGTCGTCTCGCCGAGTGAACCTCCTTCGATCCCCATGCCTCGGCTTCGCAATGACACCGGATTCTCGAGCATCGATCGAACGACGAGTGATCCGACGATTTTAATCGATTTGGTTTCCAACGCAGCCGCCCATGCGTTTGTGTTTGTTGATATCGATACGAACTCCGATTCCCAAGTCGACCGCTCCGTACGTGTAAGTCGTCATGCGGAGTCCGACTCTAGCCTCATCGTCTATCACAACGATACCCTCGTAGTCGGTCCCCAGCACTACCGTTTTCGTTCTCGGATCGTCGATTCGCTTGCGGATTGGGAAACGGTTGGGGAATGGACCGATTTCCACTGGACCTATTCCGCATTGAAAGCCCCCTCGATGTCCATCGGATTGCTCCGCGACGATGGCGTTTTGAGCACCGACCGGATCACCTCAATCTCTACGTTGGTAGGTCAGTTCATCCCCGGTGAAGATGGGATCACCGCAGAGTCCTCTCTGATAGAGGTCGATTGGGATTCCGATGGCACGATCGATCAAACGCTCCGGCCGGAACCCGACGGTAGCTTTACGGTCCGCCCTTCACGGACCCCTGCTGGTCCTCGGCGTATTGCAGCCCGGATCGAATGGACAGATCCTTTTCGAAATACGATCCATTTGAGTCCTTGGACATCCTTCGATTTTCAACTGACCGACCCGTCGGAGTCGGCGTTTGGCATTGAAAACATGCGATTGCTTTTCGATACCGGGATCGACTCGACGGATCGCATCAGCAGCATCGCGACGATCACCGGGACGGTTTCCGACGGCCATCGCTTCGGTGAAGCGGTACTCGGCCAACTCGTCGAGGTCGATCGCAACGGCGATGGACTTGCCGATGAGCAAGTTTCCATCGATCCCTCGGGACGCTTCTATTACTCCCCGATGGGGCTCCCTTTGGGTTCTCATGCGATGTCTTTTCGTAGCCGAAGTCCCAAATCGGACCTGACCGGTTTCACAAACAGTCCATGGCAGATGTTCGACTTGACCTATGTCGCCTCGACGCTAGAACCCTTGGTGATCGATTCGATCGGACTCGTCAATGATTCGGGAATCGCGAACGATCTGCGAAGCGAGCAAGGGGTCATCGCAGGCCGCCTATCGAGCCCATCGGGCATCGCGGGCTCTGTCGTGTTGGTCGATCGTGATCAAGACCGCTTAGCCGATCATACCGTTGCGGTGGACTCTCAAGGGCGATTTCTCTTTGACCCAAAGCTCACGTCGAGTGGTCAGTCAACGTTTTCGTTCAAGCCTATGCGACTCTACGACCCAGAGGGGGGCTTTTCCGCCACGGGCCGATGGACGGATTTCACGCTGGTGATCGAGGATCAACCCGATGCATCCCCTGAACTCGACGGTTTGCTGTTCGTCCCACGCGATCTTTTCGGAGGCGCAAAGATCGTCGGCAAAGTCCGTTCGCAGAGCTCGGTCGAAGCGATACGGATCGAGATGGACACCGATCGAGATGGCCGTCAAGACCGCACAGTCGCTCTGAGCGCCTACGGTGATTTCTCGATAAGCCTCGACCATCTAGCGCCGGGGGGACATGCCTATCGGCTGCGCGCTGTGTCGACCAAAAGCTTGAGTTCCTCGCTCCAGGTGGGAGCATGGCAAGCGCTCGATTTCGAATTGCCCTTTCCACCGACGAGTCCGTCTCAAATCGCGGAACTCCAACTCCGAGTCGACGATGGATTCGATCACTCGGACCAAATGACCAGTGACCCGAGTTTGGTCGGTCGGGTCACTCGCCCCTCAGCCCATGGGGTGCTTGTCATCGAGTTTGATAACGATGGAGATGGACTGGCCGATGATCGCTCGGTCGCCGCCGAGGATCTTGTTTTTCGATACACCCCAACGCAGCTTGCGCCTGGAGCCTTCCATATTCGCGCCCGCACGGTCGAGTTCATGCAGACAGGAAACGTTTTGCGCAGCGAATGGTCGGGAATTCGAGGGACCTTGGTATCGAAAAACGGGGGCGAGTTGCAGATCGATTCGATCGAATTGCTCGGTGATTTGGGGCTTGCTCCTGACGACCTACGCTCGAGCCAACCGATGATCATCGGCTTTGTGGGCCATGCGTTCCAAGGAGCCAGTCAGTGGGTTTTGGACATCGACCTAGACCGTGACGGAACCAGCGATCAAAGCGAGTTGTTTTGGGGAAACAGATTCAGCATCGTGCCTGCGATCCCCCATTACGGAATGGTGGATATGGGATTGCGAATCCGGTCGAACGACTCGACCCTGGCGAGCCAATGGCATTCCTTGAACTTCCTCTACCATCCCGAGCCCAGGAGCCAGGAAGCAGATCTTTGGGTGTCAACCTACCGGGGAATCACGTCGGCGATGACCCAAGGCAACTCGCAGCATGTCCAGGGACTAGCCGCAGCGATGTCGCAGCTTGCACTCGCTAGGCAAACGGCCACCAGCGATCGGGAAATCTACAATCAGGCTTCGGTCAGCCATCGGCTCCTGGCGATGCGGGAATCGGCAAGAGGATATTGGACTCAGATCGCAGATGCTCAGGTACAGTTGAGTCAAAGCCAACGCGAGGCTCTCGACGCTCTGCAGGAGCGATTGAGATCGACCGCTTCGCCTGAGGTGAACTTGCCTTTACCCGAAGAACTAGCGATTCAATGGCCATCGGAGCAGCTTGTCTTGCTCCCATACCTCGATGACGATTGGAGCCCTGCCGAGGAAACGCTTGCTCGCGCTCCGGTCCTAGCACCACAAGATCCAGGTGAGCCCATCGTTGCGAAGGTCTCTAGGAGCATCAAGCTCTCGGATGCACTCTACCGTGACGACCTGAGCGATATCGGTGTCGACTTGACTGATCACGAGCTTTATCAGTCCGAATTGCAGAGGCTCCGATCAAACCTAAACATCGACTACAGGACCCTCCGATCGCAAGCCAACGAGAGGATTGCCCAAGCGCAGGAGTTGTACGACTTGGTCCTGACCGATGCGGAGTCGGCCTATCGGCAGGCGATGCGAGAAACCGGGATGGCCATGGATGGCATTTCTGCCGAAGATTACGCTCCTATTTATGAGCGATTCGCGCAGGAATACCTCATGGCCCAGGAGTCTTTTCAGACAAGGCGCAAGGCGATCGAAGATCGGTATCAAGCCGCATCAACATCGATCCGCCAATCGCATGCCGAGCAATTGCGGACCGCTGCTAGGAATCGCGATACGAGTTTCGAAGCAGCGATCCGGGAATTGGCTACGGTGCTCAATAGGTTGCCACCTCCGGAATGGCCGGTTGTCAAGTCCGCGATCATCAATCACGCGCAGTCGCGGTTCGATGCAGAGCATCTGTATGACCAGACGATCCTGAGCCTACAGGTCGCGGAGCAGGAAGCGTCTTTCAAGCTCCAGCGGGAACAGTTCACAGAAATCGCTCAAGCTCAACGCCAATTCAAAATCGAAACCTCGCAGATCCAGCGAGTTCGAGATGCGGCACTGGCCGAGCAAAAACTCCAGTTTTCTCGTCGTCGGGCCGATGCAGCAGAGCGTTTGGATCGCGCTACGGAATTGGCGATTTATGATCTCAAGGTAGTTCAGGATCGAGCTTGGGCGGAACTCGAACAAGCCAGGATTGAAGTCGAATACGATCGACGAACCGGTTTCGATGGACTGATGCGACGATTCGACTTGGAACGAGCCAATGCGTTGGTCTCGACCCTCACGCGGATCGATCAGGCCCTTGCGACTCCAGACTCCCGCTCGAACCTGAAGAAAGCCAGTAGTCGATTGGAGGTGCTCAACGCGTGGAATACCTCGTTGGAGCAACACAGCATCGCCCAAGCGGACCTGTGGAGAGAGTCTGCTTCTGCGAAAACACAAGCCGAGTTGAATAAGCGCCTTGGAGATCTGGCCGATGAGCATACACAGACTCTCGAGCGACTCTCGGCGACTTGGGTATTTCGAAAAGAGCATGCTGCCTTGGTGCAGTCCCACACCCACGACTTGGCCCAACTCAATCACGACACACGGTCCGCGCTTGTCGAGGCGGAACATCTCCAATCTCTCGAAACAGGGCTCATCGGGATCTCTTTTATCCAAGGGGACTCCTCCCTGGGGAACGAGTTCAGCCAACGCCGTCTCGATGCGATGGTCTACACACCGCCGGAGCCCCTGAATTGGCTAGGGGGTTGGGGATGGATCAACGGCGATTTCTTGATCGCCGCGTCTGGGAGTGTCATCATTCCGGCTGAGACGGGATTTCAATTGGACCACGATCGATCCGTAGCGACCGCCGAGCTGACCTATCGCACCGAATCGAGTCGTATCGAAATAGATCATCGGTACTTTGAGCAACGCAATACGATCGAGGCGGGTCATTTGCAGCAGACCGAGTCGCTCCGCGCAGGGAGTTTAGGGGCCGAGATGCAATTACAGCGCCGATTTCATCTGGCAGTCGCTCAGGCGGACCGCAAACGCTCTGTTGACCAAATCGATCGGAAGGTCGATTTTGAACTGGAGATTGCGACCTCAGCAAAGGACCAACGCATAGCCGGGAATGACTCGACTCTGAGGTTTGAGCAGGAGCTATCCTCTGACCTCAACGCGTACAGACGTGCCATGCACAAGATCCAATTGGATCGATCCATCGAGGAGTGGGATGCTTATCTCTCGAGTGTTCAGCGATGGCGAAACAACGATCCGACCGATTGGACCGACTATATCCTGGCCGAAGCGACCGCCGCGCGTCGTCTGGGGGTCGAGCAAGCGCAGTTGACCATCGGACTGGCCGATTCGCTTGCCGAGCGAAGAGCGATCGATGACTTTAAGACCCTTCGCATCGATCGATGGGCAGATACCGAGAACGCGACGAGCGAGTTCGAGTACCAACGATCCAAGCTGACGGCAGAGCGAGAACTAGGCCGAACGATCGCGGATGCTCAATTCCGTTGGGCCGAACAAACGGCAGGGATATCGCAGGAGTACGGTTGGAACTTTGCGATCCGGGCCTCTACGACTCCGACACAGCTTGAGTTGCGTCGCAGGGCGGCGAAGGTGACCGAACAAGCCGACCGGCTCGATGCGCAGGCACAGCTACAAGCGAGCACGCGGCGGGCCGACGCCCAACGAAGCCATTCCCGAGGGGTCCATCAGCTTCATTTAGAGCTTGTTGCAAGCGGTTTCAAATGGGACCAGTATCAACGGGGACTTGAACTGCTCGATCGACTCTTTCGTGAGAACTTGCAGCACATAGAGACCGAACTGATCCAGGCACAGAGTCAATCGAACCGAGATCTTCGGGAGCAAAGAGCCGAAATCGTGCGGCAGGCGCAGGTGGAGCTCGCGAGCGTTCCAAAGAACGAAGGAAGATGGGCATGGAAGGAAGATATTCCTCGATTCATCGCGTTTCGTTCCTCGCAGCTTGAATTGGCTCAACGAATCCAAGCTGCAGAGGACCGATTTACCCAACAGGTCGCCTCATTACAAACCGCTCGGGCCGAATCGACGGCGCGGACCGAAATGCGACAAGGGATTGATGCACGCGCATTGCACTACGACGCGATTGAAAACGAGAGCAGCCTCGGAGCCCATCGGGAATCCTCGCTAAACGAGGCCATCGAAGCTTTTGGATCGCAGGTGCTCGAATCGAAGAACACTTACCAAAAGCGGAGTTCCGATCGACGGGCGATCGCTCTGGAAAAACTCTATCTTCCTCTCGATTCGCAAACCCAACAACACTTGAAACAACAGATTGCGGGATTGCTTTTGAAGCAAGCGGCACTTGGCGAAGCGAGCGCTTGGAAATACCAAAACGAGTCGATCATGCGTCGATCCGATGCTTTAGATCGATCGACGATCGAGCGGGAGTCTCAACGGAAAGTCCTGGATGCCCAAGAGCGATTCGAGGACCAAAGGGCAGAGCTCCAACGGACCAAAGCCGTCGAGCAGGCCCGTTTGCAGGGAGTATGGAAAGTGGCCAGCCAACAGTCAACTTCAGCATTCAAGAGGGCTGAAACGATTCTCGAGTCCTTCTATGAACAGCATTCTCAAGAAGCGCTCGAGGCGATGAATCGGAGAAATCACGAGCAGCGATTGCTCGATGCAGAGCAAATCGGCCAGGCTTGGAAATCGTACTACTTGGCTATCCATCCGGAGTCCGGTCCTGTTTTTGTCCCACTTCGAAAAGAATTCGATGGATGGTTCGGTTTGCGTGTGAGCTCGAACTCGGCCCTACCCACGCTGTGGCGATCGCAAACCATGGCCTTCGGTGGACCTGCGGATCTTCGCAATCACAACGCTGCAGACTTGCTCCAGGAAAAGCTCGAAATACTCGGTTGGGTCGAGCATTCCAATCGTACCGAATCCCAGGTGGAGTTCGCACTCGGAATTTCCGAAGCAAAAGTCCAGCGGATCGACGCGCAAGCTCAAGCTCAGCGGGAAGAGATCAAATGCAAGTCGAATCGCTTCAATCGATTCAAAACCGTGCGGCGCAGACGGCCGAGCAAGCTGAAGCGATCGAACGAAAATTCTTCGAGGATTCGCAACGAGCCGGCCTAGGATACGAACGTCATTGGGCAATAGTCCAAGCCGACACCCATCGCGTCATGGCTCGCAAGCAAAGCGATTTGTACGAGCGAGCCGATCGCGAGGATTTGCGATCGCAGGCATTGACGGCCCATTCCAAAGGCTACGCACAGTGGATCGACGACGTCTCATCCGACTATGTCGCTTGGGTCGAGTCACGATGGAACCATCAATCGTTCCATCAGCTTGCAGATCGAGATGCTCAGTACCGCAGAGCGATTGCGGAACGTCTCGCTCAGGACGGTCTGGCTAGGAAAAGCGATGCATTCGTTCGCGCATCGGAGCGGGAGCGAACCGAGCTTGAGTACCTTGCGGCACGTGAACAAACAGCCGCCGAGCACCAAGCGGTCCAGGAGCGACGTCAAATCGATTTGGAGTATCAGCTAGCGGTGCTCTCGAGCCAAGCGGTATTTCAGCAGGCGACCGAGCGAGCCGAGGGGGTCGCTCAGGTGATGAAACTGCGCGGTTATCCAGCAGTAAGCCAAATGCGAGAAAAGAATTTGCTTGTCGCCGAGGCTCTTTTTTCCCAGGCGAGCGCAGAGGCCGATGCGGTCAAGGTCTGGCAGCAGCAGGCAGCCAACGAGTCCCTGCGGATGCATCTAGAGGATTCCCAACGGACAGACCGACTCAGCAGAGCCCTTCGACGTATAGAGCACCAACGCGAGGTGAGCCTCCTGGAGTTCGAGCAAGAGCATTCCGATGCGATGGCTCAAGCTCGTTACGATCACCAAATCCGAACCATTCAGTCCGAGAGCGAATTGGCACGTCGGCAGGGCCAAGCGCAGGCGCAATGGCTTATGGCTGCATCCGAAGCGAGGATCGTCGCGAGGGCAACGCTCCAGGATTCCGTTCCGGGAGCTTGGTCCGATTTCCTTGTCGGGCTAGCTGAGCAC
>JAJTEK010000151.1 GCA_021299695.1 Pirellula sp.
AAGTGTCGTATCGCCGGAGTTCGTATGAAATTGCTTGTTGACCTCGCTGCTCGACTCGGGTTTGCACTAGGTCTTGCACTGCCAGTGGTCTTGATCGGCCATCGGTGCTCTGCCCAGACCCAATTGGCCACCGAAGCGCTGGCCTTCAATCGCGATATCCGACCGATTCTCTCGGAGCATTGCTTCCAATGCCACGGACCGGACGCTCAGCAACGGCAAGGTGAATTGAGACTGGATCTTTACCAAGACGCCTTGCAGGCTGGCCAGAGCGGTAACTTGGCAATCGTTCCGGGACAAGCGTCCAAGAGCGAAGTCTGGGCCCGTATTCACAGCCAAGATCCTGAATTGGTCATGCCCCCTCCGCAGACTGGAAAACCGCTGACTCCGGGGCAAATCGAACGCATCGGCAAGTGGATCGATCAAGGAGCAGCCTACCAGGGGCATTGGGCCTTTATTCCACAGACGCGACCCTCGGTGCCGTTGGCCGATCTGGCCGAAAACTACCCCAATCCGATCGACCGCTTCCTGCTGGAGAAACTCCGCGCCCAGGGCTTTGAGTTCTCCGCACAAGCCCCCAAAGAAACCCTGCTGCGGCGTGTGACACTCGACCTGATCGGACTGGCTCCGACCCTCGAGCAAATCGATGCGTTTCTGGCCGACACCTCTGAGGATGCCTATGCCAAAGTGGTCGATCGACTCTTGAGTTCCCCGCACTACGGCGAACGTATGGCGATCGCTTGGTTGGACCTTGCGCGCTACGCCGATAGCAACGGGTTCCAAATTGACTCCTCCAGGCAGCAATGGCCATGGCGAGATTGGGTGATCGATGCCTTCAACCGCAACATGCCCTACGATCAATTCACGATCGAGCAGATCGCCGGAGATATGCTCCCGGAGGCTTCTCTATCCCAACGCGTCGCAAGCGGCTTTAATCGCAATCACAGGCTCAACGGAGAAGGTGGCATCATCGCCGAAGAATGGCGGGTCGAGACGGTCATCGATCGGGTCGAAACGACAGGAACGACTTGGCTGGCTCTGACGCTCAATTGCTGTCGATGCCACGACCACAAATACGATCCGATCACCCAGAAGGAATTTTATTCCCTTTTTTCCTACTTCAACAACGTCGCTGAGAGCGGGACGCTCCAAGGGGAATCCCGCAACACCGATCCGGTTCTTTCGGTTCCAACCTCCGAGCAGCAGCATCAAGTGGCAGACTATGAGAAGCAGATCCAGCAGGCCCAAGAGGCACTCGCGCAGGCCGAAGCCAACATCGCAAGTCTGATCGAACCTTGGGAAACCGAGTTCAAAAAAACCATCGCATCGAATCAGCCGACCTGGAATACTCTTGACCCCTCAAGCGCCAAAGCTCGAAGCCAAGCGGTACTGACCCGACAGCCCGATGGTACCTTTTTAGTCAGCGGTGAGAATCCAACCTTCGATGTCTACGAAATCCAAGCACCGCTTGCGGCTGGCCCGCTGACCGGGATCCTGCTCGAGTGCTTTACCGACCCTAGCCTACCCCAGCAAAGCCTCGGTCGTTATCCCAACGGCAACTTTGTCCTGACCCGCATCGAAGCGATCGTTACTCCCCCCGCAAATGCCTCAACCAATACTCCAGGCATCACCGCCAAGATCTCCGAGGCTAAAGCCGACTACTCCCAGAAAGACTGGGACATCGCCAATACCGTCCAAGGCAATACCGGCCGAGGCTGGGCTGTCGATGGTCCAACTCGAAAGGAGACCTGCCGCGCGATGTTTCTTTTGGACTCACCGATCGATGTCCCTGAGAATTCCACCATCACCATCCGGTTGGTCCAGGAAACCCTCGGCCAGCACAACATCGGTCGCTTTCGACTCGCCACGACCGCACTGGGCAAATCCACCGTCGCGATCACCGGTACCCAGATCCCCGATTCGATCAAAACCACCCTTGCGACCCCTCGAACTGAGCGATCTGAAGAGCAACGCAAAGAGCTAGAAAACTACTATCGCAAATCCGCCGAGGGTCCGATCCAACAAGCCCTCCGCGCTGTCGAAGAGACCAAGAAAAAGCTCGCCGACTTCAAGGCCTCCTGGCCGACGGTCATGGTCATGCAGGAGATCCCCAATCCCCGCGAGGCCTTTGTGTTGGTCCGAGGCGAATACGACAAACGAGGCGATCGAGTCGATGCAAGCTTACCCAAAGCGCTCCCGGCCATGCCAGCCGATCAACCCAACAATCGGCTCGGACTCGCACGCTGGATCGCTAGCCCCGAGAACCCTTTGACGGCCCGCGTTTGGGTCAACCGCATGTGGGAAAAATTCATGGGCAATGGAATCGTCAAAACCACAGAGAACTTCGGCTCCCAAGCCGATTGGCCTAGCCATCCGGAGTTGCTCGATTGGCTTGCCGTCGAGTGGACCAACCCCACGGTAATCCAAGAGGTGGCGGGAAATCCTGTCCATGCTTGGGATATCAAAGGACTCCAAAAACTCATCGTCATGAGTCGCGCTTACCAACAGTCGACGAGCCTCATCGGCAAAGAGAGACTCTACGAAACCGACCCCGAAAATCGCTGGCTCGGCCGCGGACCACGCTTCCGACTCTCAGGGGAAATCCTCAGAGATCAAGCACTCCAAGCCAGCGGACTCCTGACCCCGAAAATCGGCGGGCCGAGCGTCAAGCCCTACATGCCCGATGGGGTGTGGGATGAAACGAG
Organism: Pirellula sp.; assembly: GCA_021299695.1. Lineage (GTDB taxonomy): Bacteria > Planctomycetota > Planctomycetia > Pirellulales > Pirellulaceae > JBKCUI01. The sequence continues at coordinate 2,703 of JAJTEK010000151.1, forward strand.
CGTCTATGGCGACCTGCGCAATTACAAACACGATACCGACGATCGCCTCTATCGCCGTAGCCTATACACTGTCTGGAAGCGGACAGCCGCCCCACCGACAATGCTCCTGTTCGATGCCCCCAACCGCGAAATCTGCATCGTCAAACGATCCCGGACCAACACGCCCCTCCAAGCCCTCTCGCTACTGAACGAGGTAACCTACGTCGAGGCGGCCAGAAAACTTGCCGAGCGCATGTTGCGTCACTCCGAAACCACCGTCGCCGAAAAGTTGAAATTCGGCTTCCGAACCGTCACTGGCCGAACCCCTTCGGATCTTGAACTCAAACTCTTAGAAGAAAGCTGGAACGAAGATCGAGCCTACTACGGGGCGAACCTTCAGCAAGCCGAACAACTGACCCAAATCGGGGAGTCCAAGTCCCAAGTCGAATCGATTGCCGATTTGGCCGCATACACCCTCGCGGGAAACGTGCTGCTAAACCTCGACGAAGTCATCACACGCGAGTGAACGAAAGTAAAACCATGCATATCAACCGACAGACTTTTTTGAAAAGCTCCGCAGGGAGCCTCTGGCTCTCGGCCATGATGTCCCTCGGACGCAGCGAATCCGACTCCCAAACGACCCTCTCGAGCGGGATCCACCATCCGGCCAAAGCCAAGCGAATCATCTACCTGTTCCAATCCGGGGCACCCTCGCAGATGGATCTCTTCGATCCCAAACCCGATCTGGAAAACCGTCGCGGAGAGGACCTCCCCGAATCGATTCGCCAAGGTCAACGGCTCACGACCATGACTTCCGGGCAAAGCAAATTCCCGGTCGCGCCCTCCATGTTCAAATTCGCTCAGCACGGCAAGTCCGGCATGTGGTTCAGCGAACTCATGCCCCAGATGGCAAGTCTCGCCGATGATTGGTGCCAAATCCGATCGATGCACACCGAAGCGATCAACCACGACCCGGCGATCACCTTCTGCCAAACCGGCTCCCAACTCGCCGGTCGTCCAAGCATCGGCTCGTGGATCAGCTACGGCCTCGGGAGTCAAAACAAAGATCTACCCGCCTACGTTGTCCTGACTTCGTTTGGTACCGGGCGGCCCGACGACCAACCCTTGTACGACCGACTTTGGGGAGCAGGTTTTTTGCCGTCGCAGCATCAAGGAGTCAAATTCCGAAACAAAGGAGATGCGGTCTTGTACCTGTCCAACCCCCAAGGGATGGACAGCCAACGCCGTCGCCGGACCCTAGACCGTCTCGATAAACTCAATCGCCAACACTTCGACCAACTCGGGGACCCGGAGATCCAAACTCGCATCAGCCAATACGAGATGGCCTTTCGCATGCAAAGCAGCGTTCCCGATCTACTCCGTGTCGCGGATGAACCGGCCCATGTGCTCGAGAAATACGGGCCAGACGTCAAACGCCCCGGCTCCTATGCAGCCAACTGCTTGTTAGCACGAAGACTCGCTGAACGAGATGTCCGATTCATTCAGCTTTTTCACATGGGCTGGGACCACCATGGGGGATTGCCCAACGCGATCAAACTCCAGTGCCGTGATACCGATCAACCGACCAAAGCCTTGATCGAAGACCTCAAAGAACGAGGCCTGTTCGACGATACCCTCATCGTCTGGGGAGGCGAGTTCGGCAGGACCGTCTATTCGCAAGGTGCTCTGTCGGCCGATAACTACGGTCGGGATCACCACCCAAGGTGCTTTACCACACTGATCACTGGGGCCGGTGTTCGAGGTGGACATGTTCTCGGCCAGACCGATGAATACGGCTACAACATCACCCAGGATCCCGTGCATGTGCACGATCTAAACGCCACAATCCTGCACCTACTAGGGATCGATCACACCCGTTTGACCTATCGCTTCCAAGGCCGCGACTATCGGCTAACCGACATCCACGGAACTCGCGTCGACTCGATCCTCAGCTAGGCCTTGCGACAGCCTTTCGACACCGCAGCCGATGACGAATCGCAGCAAACCAACCCAGGCAATAAGTTTTTCGAATAGAAGAAATGGGAGTTTTGGGAGGTTTGGAGCGGTTTTTTCGATTTGCAGGTTGGATTTCGCTCTTTTTTCATTACTATTGCTGTCATTAATAAGCAGCAATTGCCTGGCTACCTTAGGTGGTAGTTTCCTCCTCGAAGATCGACGTACCTAGATACAGAATGAGCTTGTTTCGATGAGATACGCAACAGCACGTTTAACCCAAGTCTTTTTTGCAGGCGCGATGCTGGCCATGGCGAGCATAAGCCAACTGCGAGCCGACTTGGTCGCTGGCTGGGACTTTCAGACCACGATCAACGGCGGGACAGCGACGGCCGCATCGCCGAACACACCCAAGCAGTACACGGCCAACTTTGGTTCCGGTGGACTGTTCCTTAACGGACAAAATGGATCGAGCGATTGGTTCGTGCCGGCGACGGGTACGACCAATACGGAATTGAATGCGTTTGGTGGAACTATCGAAAATACGGCGGGAACTGGCTTTTCGACCGTTACGTCTGGCGCTGCGGCGTTGACGTTGGTCAACAATACTGCGAACGGCAAATCGGCGGTCTTTCGTTTTTCGATGGCGGGGTTTCAGGATTTGGTCGTCAGCTATGCGACCCAGCGAACGAACACTGGATTCACCGCACAAGCTTGGTCGTTTAGTACCGACGGACTCAACTGGACGGATCACCAAAGCGTTGTACCTCCTCCAGCCCCGTTTGGAGTGCTGACGCTCAACAACATTACAGGGTTGAACGGCGCGACGGATGCCTATCTTCGGTTGACCGTATCGGGCGCATCGGCTGCGTCAGGAAATAACCGGCTCGACAACATTCAGTTCAACGCGACGGCGGTACCTGAGCCGACTTCGATGCTGTTGGCAGGGAGTGTTGCCTTAGGCGGGGTTTTCTTGCGATTGCGCCGCAAGCGTTAGGCCCGGGACGATTCGAAGATTGAGTTTGTGCAAGCCGTCGTTTACGACGGCTTTTTTTATTTGAATCGCCTACCGTCGGGCTCGTCCCGGCGGAGGCGTAACTAAGCAGCTACCAAACGGCTCCCCCCTGAGAGCGCCTCTTCTTTTCCTTCGCCTCCAAGCAGAGGAATAAGAAGAAAGAGCAGTGTGTCGCGAGGCCTTCGGTAGCGGCCAGTCATGGCCCCGCCGGCATGAAGCCGAGGGAGGCCCAAGAAGCCCACCGTCGGGCTCGTCCCGCCGGTGTAAAGCGGCGGGAGGCTCGGATCCGCTGCGCGTCGAATGATGCTTTCGGATCTAGCCCACGCGTTTCATGACTGTATCGAGCGTTGGCTTGATCGCCGCAGCACTGGCTCGCAATCCCTGCAGCTCCTTGGGCCACAAATCGATCTCCACACGCTGGACCGCACCTGTCCGTCCGACGACCGTCGGAATGCTGATCGCTACGTCGCGAATGCCGTAACAAGCTCCATCTTGGACGGTGCTGACAGGCAAGATGCGGTTCTGATCCAAAGCGATCGCATGGATGACGTCCCGAATCGCGATGCCGACGGCAAAGCCCGCTCCTCCCTTTTTCGAAAGGCACTCGGCTCCCGAACCCTTGGTCCGGGTAAAGATTTGCTCGGCCAAAACGCTGTTCCAGCCCGGATACTTGTCCAACGGCAATCCACCGACCGTAGCGCTCGACCAAATGGGTACCATGCTGTCGCCGTGCTCGCCCAAGATCAACGCTCGGGTCTGCGTCGGCGATGATTTCAATGCATCGGAAATCAAGGAGCAAAACCGGATGGTATCCAACTGCGTTCCGAGTCCGAGCACTTGGGAAACAGGCAACCCCAGCTTGGCAGCAGCCAGCGAGGTCAAGATATCGACCGGGTTGGAGACGACCAAAACGACCGCCGTTTTCTTGACTCCGACCTTCTGGATCTCGACGAGAATCGAAGAGAACAAATCGGTGTTGCGGTTGATCAGGTCCAAGCGCGATTCTTCTGGTTTGCGGCGGAGACCGGCGGTGATGCAGATCACATCCGAATCCGGTACGTGTTCGTATCCGCCCGAGCTCAGGATTTGGTCTGCGATGCTTGGCGAACCGTGCATCAGGTCCAACGCATGCCCTGCGGCTAGGTTCGCATTGACGTCCAAGAGGGCGATTTCTCGCACGATACCGCCGCACTGAAGCGCGTATGCAGCGCACGATCCGACCAATCCACCCCCACCGATGATACTGACTTTCATGTTCTATTCCTAAAGGTATTTGCTAGTTGGTTTGATTCGATGAGCCCAGAGACTTGGATCTTGGGACCGTCGCTATTTCTGAAGTTCTTTGATCACTTGGGCTGTGATGAGTTTCACAAGTTGCTCCATATCGATTCCGGAGTTGGCCCCGGCAGGAGAACCGGCTTGGATCGCTGCGGAGGCTGGAACCTCGATCGCAGGAGTGGCCCTCAAGACCGGGGGCGCTCCATGGCTCGGGGCAACGGATGGGGCGCTTGCAAGAGTCGGGGCGGTGACTGCTGCTGGGTGGTTGGCCGCCGGTTTATTGGCCATTGGTGGCGGCGCTGGAAAGGCTCGGCGTTGCACGCCCGATTGTTTCCAGGACTCGCGGAATATATCGTTGGCACAAATGTCGCAATTCTTGTACTCATCGGTATTGCGAGGGTCTGCCCAACCCCATTTTTGCTTCAGATCGAGCAACTCGCGTTCCTCGTTCTCGTTGAAGTAACTGACGTTTCCAAGTTGACGCGAGAGCATCAAAATACGGCAGTACGCATCGAGAATCTCGGTCCACCAGTAGGCTTGTTCGACATCGACACCGAAACTGACCGTCCCGTGGTTTGCCAAGATGATGATGTTGGTCTTATTGACGAACGGCAAGACCGTGTCGGCGAAAGCTTGTCCACCAGGGGTCTCGTATCGGGTGATCGGAACATCCCCTAGGAAGACTTCGACCTCGGGCAAGACGCACTGGGGGATCGGCTCGCGAGCGACAGCAAAGGCTGTCGCATGGGGCGGATGGCAGTGCACAACGCTCTTGATCTCTGGGCGTTGCTTGTAGATTTCCAGGTGCAACAGGGCTTCGCTCGATCGTTTTTTGATTCCAGCAATTTGCTTGCCGGTCATGTCGATCGTGCAGATATCCTCGACCTTGAGGAAGCCTTTGCTGTGCATCGTTGGGGTGCATAGGACCTCATTTTCGCCGATGCGAACGGTGATGTTCCCATCATTGGCTGCAGCGAATCCCTTGTTGTACAGTCGTCGTCCGATTTCACAGATGTCTTGCTTGATCTTGTGCGCGTTGATACTCATGGTCAGCGTCTCGTTGTTTAATCTTTCAGTAAGTGGGGTTTGATGTTGATTTCGTCGAGGATCGCCGAGTTGTAGGCATCCACGGGTTTGAGCTTGGGTCGAAACGGCTGGGCCGCTTCTCCGCCATCGGCTACGGCGATGATGCTACCGACGTCGGCTCCGAGTTCGTCCCAAACGACGATCGAATCGGGCTCGTTGGCGACCCCTCCGACGAGTGATTCTCCGATGGGTTCGGCCAGCTTGAGCACAGCACCTTGGTAGGTTGGATGGGCTCGGTTCAAGGTGACGGTTCCAGTGACTTTAAAAATGTGCATCGATCGATCCTTTGGGTGTCCTAGCGATTCGCTCGAATGTTCCTGCAGGACCTCCGTCAGATCGCTCCATTGCGAAACGATCGACGGACGCAGCGCTTCGTCGCGGGCAGCTTGCCATAGCGTCGCATGCGGAGCCTTGACGACCGCGATGGCCGCAGGAGTTCCGTTTCGTATCGCTTGGGCCACTGCTCGGAGGCTCGAGGCGTCATCGAGTTGGACTTGATCGATCTGCGAGCTTTTGGGGCACAGTTGCTTTTCGAGGGTTCGCAACCATAGCACCGAACCGGTCACCAAAACCCGTTTGGGCGGGGTTTCCATGGAATTTTTTTGCAAAAATTCGCTAGAAGCTACCGATGTGCTCGGGCCTGAAGGATTGCTAAGGACTGAAGATCTCCCAGTGTCCGGCGAGCTAGCCGTCGGGATGATGCGGGTCCAGCCGATCCCTTTTTCCCTGAGCCAATCCTTGGCAGCAGGGGTGACCAAAGCGGTCGATGAGACGGTGATTTGCTTGGTTCCTGAAGGTACACTGCGAAGCGAATCGAGGCTCAATACTGGGACGTTCAGGTGCATCGCGTCGATGCTCTGGGGGATCGTTTCGGCCGCATAGGACTTAACGATCGAAACTGGACTGGTCGTTGCACTCGAAGCGGCACTGGGATTAGCACTGGGATTAGCACTGGGATTAGCACTGGGATTAGCACTGGGATTAGCACTGGGATTAGCACTGGGATTGGCACTGGGGGCTGGGATTGCCGGCATGACCGAGGCGAGGACCTCGCGTACGATCCGTTCGATATCGATCGAGGAGAGTTCAAGCTTGCTGTTGGCCGATGGGCTCATCGCTTTGCTTCCTTCTTCGATTTCGGTGGTGTCGGGTTATGGCTAGGATCGACTAGCCCCATGACAGTCCAACGCAAGGGACTGTTCTCTAGACCGTAGAGTTCGCGGACGGCTGCTCCATCGCTGGTGATGATGACCTTCTCGCCGGCCCCTGCGCCCATGTAATCAGCGACGATCACCGGAGCGCCGTCTCGGGACCTGCCGTCGGCGGCCAACGGTTGACATACCAACAGCTTGACGTTTTCCAAGCTGCGGTGTTTGACCGTCGAGATCGCGTTGCCGAGGACCAAGGCGACTTGCATGACTTGCCTGAGGGATTCGTTGGGTAGTGGCGGACTAAACAGGAACGGATAGCACTAGCGACCGAGGATAAACAGATCGTCGATCAGTGAGCAGCGGCGTTCCCGGGTGAAGGTCAGTGGAGTGGTAACCCCTTCGCCGGTCGGACCGGCGATGGAGAAGGACAGGTAGCCTTCGCCACCGAGCCCTAGTGCGGCCATGCACGGACCGTTCTTGACGAACAATGTCGTGTCCATGGCGCGGGCCATGATGGTCATGTTTCGCACGTTTCGGGAATGGATGATGCTTGTGTGTCGGTATCCATGTTCGGCCTTTTGGGCGCATTGGACGGCGGACTCAAAGCTTGAGCATCGAACGAACGGGACAAAGGGCATCATCTGTTCGGTTTGTACAAACGGATGATCCTCGGAGGTTTCGCCGTAGAGGAGTTCGACCGAGGGATCGACGCGAAGTCCAACGGCTTCGGCCAGCTTGGAGGCGTCTTGTCCGAGCAGTTCTTTGCGTGCTGCATGATGCTTGTCGGCTCCCTCTCCGACGACTTGCAGGGCCGCTGCCGTCAAGCGATCGACTTGGGACTCATTGAGTCGGACCGCACCGGCACGGCTCATCGCATCCATCATCGCATCGAAGACGCTGTTGACGACGAAGACTTCTTTTTCGGCGATGCACAGCAGGTTGTTATCGTACGAGGCACCTTGGATGATGCATCGGGCGGCCAGATCCAAATCGGCGGTTTCATCGACGACCACAGGGGGATTGCCTGGTCCGGCCACGACGGCGCGTTTGCCGCTATTGAGAGCAGCTCGGGCAACAGCAGGTCCACCCGTCACGCAGATCAGAGCGATCTTGCGATGCTTGAAGAGTTGTTGTGCCGTTTCGAGTGTTGGCTCGCAGATCAAGCTGATGCAATTGTCGATTCCGACTTCGGCTCGGATCGCTTGGTTGAACCGTCGCACCCCCTCGGCAGCTACCTTGCGTCCACTCGGGTGCGGATTGACCACCAGGGTATTCCCACCGGCGATCATGCTTACGGCATTGCCGGTGATCGTCGGGAGGGAGTGGGTCACCGGGGTGATCGCCCCGATGACGCCAAAGGGCGCATGTTCGATGACGGCCAGGCCGCGATCTCCGCTGTAGCATTCGGTTCGGAGAAATTCGACCCCGGGGGTCTTTTCGCCGAGGGTTTTGAGCTTTGCGATTTTGTGTTCAAGTCTTCCGATCTTGGTTTCCTCCATCTCCATCGTTCCGAGTTCCTCGCATTGGCTGATCGAGATACGTCGGATGATATCGATGATTTTTTTGCGGTCTTCGATCGGTCGCTGTTGGAGTTGTTCGAAAGCGGTTCGAGCCGAGGCGACTGCATCGTCGACGTTGTCGAACAGACCCGAATGACCGCGATTTGGGTTGGCCGAGCTAGCCCCCGAGAGGTTCAATCCTGGGGCTGCGGCTTGGCTCCGCACTTGGCTGATGACTTGTTCGACGACCGAACGGATGAGGGTTTCGTTGATTTGCATGATCCGTAGATGGATTCTCTTGAGGTGTTATTGGCGGCTGTAAATATTGGCCTTTTCGATGCTGACGGTATCGACGATGCCGATGATGACACAGTCGATTGGGAGTTTGCCTGTCTCGGGGGTAAACCGAGCGCTGCTTCCTTGCGTGATCAAGACCATATCGCCGACCCCTGCTCCCAAGGCGTCGACGGCGATGAAAGTACGGCCGGTCGTGACCATGCTCTGTCGATCCTTGGGCTCGAGCCGAAAGGGTTCGACCATGAGCAGTTTTTGCCCGACCATCGAATCCACTTTTTGGGTCGAGACGATCGAACCGGTTACTTTGGCAACAAACATGATGGCAGTCTCACTAGGCCTCTTTGGGTTACTTGCCGATCGCAGCGACGGTTTGCCGGGCTACGATCAACTCCTCGTTGGTCGGTACAATCCACAGTTGGATATTTCGTTGGTTGGCCGAGCCACCCGAGATGCGGTCTTTGGACGGATCATCGATACGGCGCTCTTTGTCCCCGGAAGCGTTCCTGATGTTGCACAGGGAGATTCCAAGTTCGCTGAGTCCATGGCAAACCGCATGACGGATCGTCGTGGAGTTTTCTCCGATGCCACCGGTAAAGACCATCGCATCGGCGCCTCCTAGGGCAACGAGCATCGAGCCGAGTTGGCGTCGGATTTCGGAGACAAAGACATCGATTGCCAGTTGTGCTTTGGCGTTTCCAGCCGCAGCAGCCGACTCGAGATCCCGCACATCTCCGGAGAGTCCCCCGGAGAGTCCGAGCAATCCAGCTTCGGTCGCTAGGAGTTTGAGCAGTTCCTCGAGCCCCAATCCAGTGTGCTTCATCATCAGCGGCAGCGCATAAGGATCGAAATCCCCGACGCGGTTGTTGTGAGGGAGTCCTGTCTGAGGGCTCATCCCCATGCTCGTCGCGACACTTTTTCCACCTCGAATCGCCGAGATCGATGAACTTCCACCCAAGTGCAACGAGATGACGCGAGCGTCAGGATTCCCGAGCAATTCGGCGGTTCGCCATCCGATGTAGCGGTGCGAGGCGCCATGAAATCCCCACTTGCGAATCGGCAAAGCCGAAGCGATTTCGTCGGGGATCGCATAGCGTTTCGAAGCTTCCGGAATGGACTGATGAAAGTCGGTTTCGAAGGCCGCCACAAGCGGGATCTTCGACGAAGTCTTTGCCAACTGACGCATCGCGGCCATGTAAGGCGGGTTGTGCGCCGGGGCCACCGAGTTCATTTCCTCCATCGCATCGAGAACCGAATCGTCGATGACCTGAACCCCGGAAACGCGACCGCCGTGAACGGCTTTAAAACCGATTGCGGAGATCTCCGAAGCACTCTTGAGGCAACCGGTCTGCGGATCGGTCAACTGTTGGATGCAGGCGTCGACGGCCACACCGTGATTTGGAACCGGTTGGTCCGATTCGGTGCGTAGGCCGTTGATTTCAACAAAGCAACGACTGACAGCCGCACCGATGCGTTCGACGCCTCCGCGTGCAAGCTGTCGTTCGTCGGCCATGTCAAAAAGCCGATACTTGAAACTGGTGGAACCCAAATTGGCAACGAGGACTTTCATTGTCTATCCTTGACTTGAAAACTACTTGAGAAACGCGGCGGTCAGACCTTCCGAAGGGCGAGGGATAATGTGGCTGCTGACGAGTTCGCCGACCTGGGAAGCCGCAGCGGCTCCGGCTTCGACGGCGGCTCGGACCGAGCCAACATCGCCGCTGACGACGGTCGTGACGTAAGCACCCCCGATATCGATTCGCTTGACGATCTCGACACTGGCCGCCTTGGCCATCGCATCGGTCGCTTCGATCAAGGCCAAGAGGCCTTTGGTTTCAATCAATCCAATTGCATTTTGCATGATAAAAAAACTCTTTCTGGGAAATCCGTGATCTGGAAAAGTTAGGGTAGGGGTTACTCAGCCGAGGCCGAAGGGGACGAGACCTTCAACACCTTGCCGATGTCCTCGTGAGGACGTGCGATGACCTGAACGCTCAGGACTTGTCCGATCCTACCAGCGGCCGCTGCACCCGCGTCGGTGGCTGCTTTCACCGCAGCGACATCGCCGCTGACGAAAGCCGAGACCAAGCCGCTGCCGACTTTGTCCCAACCTAGAAACTTCACGTTCGCTGCCTTCATCATCGCGTCGACAGCCTCGACCAATGCGATAAAGCCTTTGGTCTCGATCATGCCGAGAGCCTCGTTTGTTTTTGCCATAAGTTGCTACTCCAAGAGAAAAAAAGGGATACAAACCAAAATTGTTTTTTCGCTGCCGTGCCAGCAGTGCTCAAACCCCAAGATCAGTGATGATCGTGGCATTTGCACGGTTCCTGTCGTTTCAATTCAATGCTCGTCGCATGATCCAAGTCGCAAGCGTTCCCCTCATCGGTGTCGATGTGAACCTCCAGCTTGGCGTTCGGATCCTGACGGACCAAGAGATCTTCAAAGGTCACCGCACATTGGGGACTCTTGACCTTCAGGGAGACAAAATCGCCGTTTTTGACTCCGTAATAAGCCGAATCTCGGGGGTTGATGTGCACATGCCGAGCCGCCCGGATCACACCTTCATGCAACTCGACGGCACCGGCAGGTCCTACCAGGACGCAACCAGGGGTCCCCTGGATGTCTCCGCTGTGTCGAACCGGAGCGTCGATCCCCAAAGAGATCGTATCGGTGAAAGCCAACTCGACCTGGCTAGCCTTGCGCGTCGGTCCCAACACCCGAACGTTGGGGATCATACGACGGCGGGGCCCGACAATCATGACCGTCTCGGCCGCGGCGAAAAATCCGTCTTGGTACAAGTCCTTCTCAGGGGTCAATTTCTTACCTTTGCCAAAGAGCTTCTCGACATGCTCGTCGGTAAGGTGAATGTGCCTTGCCGAAATGCTCACGAC
>JAJTEK010000152.1 GCA_021299695.1 Pirellula sp.
GAAGTTCAATTCCAACGACAACTTCTGCACGAACCTTTTTGCAACTTTAGCGTTTCCGACCGATTGGCCGGAGCAAACGGTGCAGATCAAGCAATCGAATATTCCGCCGAATGCTCAGTGGCAGTATCGCGATTTGCCTCCGAATGCACCCGTGACGGCTCGGCAGTTGGTCATGAGCATTCCTGCGATGCAACCCAACAGTCAAATGGAGCTGATGTTCGAAATCCAGATCGAGAAGTCGTTTATCTCCGCTCCGACGGACCCATCGATCTTTGTGATTCCGAAAAAGACGCCCAAGGAGCTCAATTGGTTCTTGGGCAATAGCCCCTTGATCGATGCGGGGGCATCAGACATCAAACGGATCGTCAAGTCGATCAAGGATTCCAAACCCGTTACCGCTTGGGAGCATGTCGAAAAAATTTACGAGTGGGTTCGAGAGAACATCGAGTACACCAATGGCCCGATCCGCAACACGCGCGAGGCGATGAAAGACAAGCGAGGGGACTGCGAGGAGATGACTGGAATTTTCATTGCCCTATGCCGAGCAAGCAACATCCCAGCCCGTTGCGTATGGATTCCAAACCACTGCTATCCAGAGTTTTACCTTGAGGACCAGGAGGGCCAAGGCCATTGGATTCCCTGCCAAGTTGCTGGTGACCGGCAGTTTGGTCAAATGCACGAATACCGACCGATTTTGCAGAAGGGAGACCGTTTCAAGGTCCCCGAACACAACGCGCCCCAACACTACTTGTCTGAGTTCTTTCGATGCAACCAGCGCCAAGTTGGCCCCAGGGATCCCGAGGTCGAGCCGATCCAAGATCTTGGGCCGCTGGCCCAAGAGATCGCGGACCTGCAATCCGAAGCTCGAAACCGAAACCAACCTTAATCGCACTCGCCAATTCGTTTGACTCTTTCTTTCGCTATTCGAATCGCCTGAGGCCCGACGTGCAAAACTCTCGTTGCGACCGATGCCAAGAGGCCTTGGAGACCCTCGAAAATCTCCATTACACGATCACCATCGAAATCGAGGCCGAGGGCTACGTGGACGATCAGGACTATGAGTCCCACGAGGACCAACTGAGCGATATCGAAGCGATGATCGAATCGGCCGACGAGATCAGTTCGTCCGATTTCGGAGATGATTGGTACCAACGCCGTCAGTACATTCTCTGCAAGCGATGCTACACGCAGTACATTCAAAACCCATTGAGCAAACCCTCACGATGAGACCTCGACGTCCGATCGTGGAATTTACCTGTTGCTTAGCAATGTTTGGGTTGATGGGCTCGTTTCCGAGTCTCGCCCAAATTCCGGACGCTCCGATCCGGGTCCGTTTCGATGCGATGCACTCGCACACATGGATCGAAACACTCCCACAACCTGGACTCAACCAGTACCACCTGCTTGCAGGTCCTTCGCGCGCCGCACAGGCTCTTTCGGCCATGGGCTGGCAGGTCGATGTGCAACTCGAGGCCTGGGACGCGGAGTCTCTCGCTTCGCTCGACCTTGTCGTCCTTAACCTTGTGTCGGCCGATCGTCCAGCATTCCGAGTTTCGGAGATCGCTGCACTTCGCGAATTTGTCCAACAGGGCGCTGGTCTGATCATCATCACCGACCACACCAACTGCTACTTCCACAACCATGCGCTCGAACCGCTCATGGATCAACTCGATTTGAATCTATCCAGCGCGACGGCTTGCGAACATGCACCCTATACTCTGGGGCAAGGAGCCGGCTGGATCCTGATCGAATCCTTTGGCGATCACCCGATTGTCTCGGGGATCGAGCATCTAGGCATTCAGACCGGTGGTACGGTCGACGCGCGATTTGCCGTCGCATGGACAAGCCCTACGAGTTGGGCGGATCGGGGGCGTATCCCGATGTACGGCGAAGGTAAAGACATGGGATTTACCGGCGATTTCCAACAGCAACCCGACGAGCCCAACGGACCTCTCGCGGTTCTTGCGGCCAAGGAGTTTGGGGCCGGGCGGATCGTGGTCCTGGGTGACCAAAACGCGATCGGCGGACTGTTCCTCAACTACGCAGACAACCGACGCCTATGGCTCCAATGCGCTCGATGGGCAGCAGGTTCCAACAAGGAGCCAGCCGATCGTCTGGCTCGCGGGCTAGCGGCCGATGCGGGCCGTTCGCTCGTATGGTGCGTCGAGCCCCTTGCGGACCGCAAGATTTACTGGGGATCGGCCGACCGACAAGATCACTACCATGCATTTGCCCTGCTGAACAAGTACGCCGATGCCCGGGCTACGGATCGGTGCCCGAGCGAAGCTCAATGGATGATCGTTCCTAGCGAACAATTGATGAAGCAAGAGCATTGGCGAATTCAAGTTCGCGAATTTCTTGAACAACCGGGCAAGCATGCCGTGGTTTGGAGGGAAGAAGGCAGTTCGAATCCGGCCGATTGGATCCATGAGGTACTCCCAACCAAATCGTCCGAGTCGGTCGATACGGAGTGGATTGGCACGTGGACAAAAACCAACGGCAGCACGCTGGAGCTTTGGAAAAACACCAAGCGTTGGACGAATCGCGAATTGCTGGGCCCTGAAGCGATCCGCAACGATGCAGACGTTCGGCTCGAGGAGGCGATGATCGGTCCGCTTTGGGAGCGAGGGCTCAAGCGTGTGAAGTCATTGGATCAGACCATCGATTGGCCCGGCGACGAACCTTAGGGTCCCTTACCCTCTTTTCTGGCACTCTGGGCAAAAAAACGTGCTGCGTTGCGATTGGACGATGCGTCGAATCGTTCCGGATCGGCAGGACGTACAGATTTGCCCATCCCTGGCATAGACCAAATGAAAGTGCTGAAAGCCACCTTCGCCATTGATCGCGTTTCGGTAAGTCCCATCGGAGAGCGTCGAGCCCTCGTTGTCGATCGCATCGAGGAGCACTTGCTGCATGATCTGGTGGATACGATGCCATTTGGGTTTGCTGATTCGCAGACACAAGGTTCGAGGGTCGATCGCTGCTCGATGGAGAATTTCGGACGCATAGAGGTTGCCCACGCCTGCCACGAGTCGCTGATCGAGCAGAGCGGGCTTGACCGGCCGCTTGAGCTTGCCGTACCGCTGATGAAACTCCTTTGCATCGATCTTCAACGCGTCGGGCCCGAGGACCGATGGGCCGAGGAATCGGTCGCATTGATCTGCCGACCAGATATGGGCTGTCCCCAATCCGCGGCGGTCCCAATAGAGGATCCGCTCGCAGTGAGCATTCTCAAGATGAATCACCAGACGGATGTGTTCGAGAGTCGGCGGATCGGCGACCAAGGTCAAGCCTGCCATCTTGGGCTGCAGGACAATCTGAAAGTCGTCGTCGAGTCGGATCAAGACCCTTTTGGCGATTCGGTCGATCCCCAGGACCGATCGGCCCACTAGGCTTGAATCCCAGAGGCTAGGTGCTGGACTCATCAAGATCGGTCGATAACGGCTCTCGGGGAACTCGACACGGCGGATCTTTCCACCGATAGCCGGGAACAAGCCCCGGCGCATGGTTTCGACTTCTGGTAGCTCTGGCATCTTGACCGCTTAGGATCGAGTCACTCGGGAAGACCAGAATCGAAACTCTGGGAACCATGTTTGTTCTTGTAGACTGATTCGGGGTTGACCAAGCGAACTTGGTCGACGATCAAGCCATCGGAGGTCGCTTGCCGAAAGAAGCAATTGGCGAAGCCCTCGTGACAAGCCGCACCGGTTTGATGGACCATCACCAGAATGCAATCGGCATCGCAATCGACGCGCACTTGGAGAACGCGCTGGCGGTGCCCGCTTTCTTCTCCTTTGCGCCAGAGTTTTTTTCGCGACCGGCTGTAGTAGGTCGCGTATCCAGAAGCGAGGGTTTCGAGATAAGCTTCCTGGTTCATCCAAGCCATCATTAGGACTTGGAGGGTCTGTGCGTCTTGGGCGATCGCCGGGAGCAATCCATCGGTGCCCTTGAGAAAGTCAGGTCCGTCTGTCATGTTGTCGATGGTCTTTCGACTTGGATCATTCGTAGGGTCGGCGTAGGATTTCGTGTGCGAGGATCGCCATACGCAAGGTTTGAGGATTGCGAAGCTGATGGATTAGATCCGACGAGCCCAAGTTATCGTTGGGCCTCGAATGCACCATCGGCTGCTCCGAAGAAGTGCTGGTGCTCGTCGGCTTGCTTTTCGTCGAGGCGACCCTCTTTTTTTCTCTATCGCGATTTTGAATATCTCCGAGTGTGGATCCGTCCCGCATATTCGAGCGGACGTAGTCATCGATCCCCTCGTCGGCCGAGTCGATGGGGGTCGAAACATGGCGGTTGGCAAGGGAGGACTCGATCTGCCGTTGGGCAAGGGCAGCGTCCTCATCGAAAACGTTCCCGCGCGTTTGGGAATAGGGTTTGGCTTCGGGGGGAGCGAGCCCCGGGATTTTCGCTGTCGGTTTGTTGGAACTGCCAGTAGGACCGATGGGACCCTTGGAGGGATTCGCCGGTGCCGAACGGGATATTGGGGCGGAGGAAGATTCACTGGTTCCGGCGATGCTTTGACGCATCTCGGTATCCGCGGTGATGTTCTTGAGCTTGTAGTAATCCATCACTTTCATCTTGCCGTCTTTCAAGGCGTCGGCGATTGCAAACGGAACGCTTGCTTCGGAGGCGACGACGGCGGCTCGACTCTCTTCGATCTTGGCGAACATTTCCTGTTCGATCGCGACGGCTTCGGCCCGTCGGCCTTCGGCGCGAGCCCGCGCGACGCGGGTGTCGGCCTCGGCCCGGTCGGCTTGGAGTCTTGCTCCGATATTCTCGCCCACATCGATATCGGCGATGTCGATCGAGACGATCTCGAAAGCGGTCTGGTCATCCAGACGGCTTGCGAGTACTGCTTTGGAAATCATGTCGGGGTTTTCAAGCACGACTTTGTGGCTTTCGGCCGAACCGATCGCAGAGACGATCCCTTGGCCAACCCGCGCGATGATTGTGTCTTCGGTGGCACCACCGATGAGTTGGGCTAGATTGGCACGTACGGTCACACGGGCTTTGACCATCAATTGGATTCCATCCTTAGCGATCGCATCGAGAAATGGGTTGACGCTGTTTCGCGGTGGGCAATCGATGACCTTGGGGTAAACGCTGGTCTGGACTGCGTCGAGCACATCGCGTCCAGCCAAATCGATGGCTGCTGCCTTTTGAAACGAAAGATTGATCTGCCGACTTTTGCGAGCAGCGATCAGGGCTCGGATCACTTGGGGAACGTTGCCTCTGGAGAGATAGTGGGCCTCGAGCGCCTTGGTGGTCAATTCTGGGTCGTCGATTCCAGCGGCGACGGCCATGATCTTGCTTCGGACAATCATCCTGGCATCGACACGTCGAAACATCATGCCGATCAAGTCCCCGAGTCCCACATTCGCGCCGGTCATGATGGCTTGTATCCAAAGCCAGAAGTACCTCGACAGGACAGCCAGGAAGATCAATACAAGGATCGCTGCGATGACAAAGAGAGTGCCAAGAATGGCCATGACGAGTGGGGACATGATATTGGGCTGTTTTCGTTAAGGTTCCTTCAAATCCATCCCTTATTTTAGTCAAGCGCGGGTGAGTCGATAGGTTTGGAATTGCCTGATGGTTAAAAAAACTCGGGATTCCAAGAATGGACCGTCGCGGCGCGGTAGGATATTTTCCGATTTTTCCACCGCTTCATCCTGAACCTCTACATCGGACCACCTACTTCATTGACCATGACGCTCTCAACGAAATCGATCCTTATTGCCATCGCGCTGGCCAGCCTCGGACTTAGAACACCTCAGACGATCGCCCAGGACGTCGGAGTATCCATCGACGAATCGATCGAGACCCCCGTCAACCAGCGACTGACCCCGATCGGAAAATGGCAGGAACTCCCAGGGATGCGTCCCCAAGTCATCGCGTTGTCACCCGATGGCAAAATCGCTGTGACCAGCGGCAAGACCAGCAAGCTCGTGGTGCTCGATCCTCAATCGGCCCAAGTGCTCCAGCAAGTCGATCTGCCGAGCGATGATTCGAAAACACCGCCCGATCAAGCAGCCGCCAACAACCTCAAACCCGACACCAAAGCCATCGCCAGCTTCACAGGACTGGTCTTTTCGCCCGATGGCCGCTCGATCTACATGAGCAATGTCCAAGGTTCCATCAAGGTCTTCGCTGTCGATGAGGCCGGCCGAGTTAGTCCCTCGTATTCCATCCCTCTTCCGAATGCTAACGCCCCGCAGCGCAAGCAGGAGATCCCAAGCGGATTGGCGATCAGCGACGATGGAAAAAAACTTTTCGTCTGCGGTAATCTCTCGAACCGTTTGCTAGAAATCCAACTCGAATCAGGACTGGTCGTACGAAGTTTCGATGTCGGCGTAGCGCCCTATGATGTCAAGCTCGTTGGAAATCGTGCGATCGTCAGCAATTGGGGAGGACGCCGCCCAGGCCAAAACGATCTTGTCGGTCCGGCCGGAAAGGGGACCCTCGTACGCGTCGATCCGGTACGCTTCATCGCCAACGAAGGCTCCGTTTCGATCATCGATTTGGATTCGTCCAAGGTCGACGAAATACTCGTCGGCTTGCACCCCTCGGGGCTGGTCGTATCGCCCGATGGCAAGTACGCCGTTTGCGCCAATGCTGCAAGCGACTTCTTGAGTGTGATCGACTTGAACTCCTTGAGCGTTCAAGAAAAGATCTGGACAAAGTCCAATCCTTCGGAGCTCTTCGGAGCCTCCCCAAACGCCTTGGTCTTTGGCAAAGAGCCCGATGTGCTCTACGTTGCCAACGGGACTCAAAATGCGATCGCTGTGGTTGAGTTTGAGCCTCAAACCCAAGGCGAAAGCAAACTTCAAGGATTGATACCCGTGGGCTGGTTTCCAGGCGCTTTGGTCTACGACTCCAAACGAGACTCCCTCTTGGTTGCCAATATCAAAGGACTGCCTAGAGAGGCAAGACAACAAGGCAACTCAAAGGGATTTAACTCCCATCAATACAACGGGAGCATATCGATTTTTCCCATCCCAAGCTCCGAAGAACTCCCAGCGCTTTCCGAACGTGTGGCTCGCAACATGCGATCCGATGCATTGGCACAGTCCCGACTCCCAGCGCGCTCCGAACACCCTCCCGTGGCAATCCCCGAACGCATCGGAGAACCGAGCCTGATCGAGCATGTCGTCTACATCATCAAAGAGAATCGGACGTTCGACCAAGTCTTCGGGGATATCGGACGTGGGAACGCAGACCCCGAGCTATGCATTTTCGGCAGACAGATCACTCCGAATCAGCATAAGCTCGTCGACGAATTTGTCTTGCTCGACAACACCTACTGCTGTGGCATCCTCAGCGCCGATGGCCATCAATGGAGCACCACGGCCATCGCGACAGACTACCTCGAGAAGAGCTTCGCAGGTTTTCCACGCAGCTATCCCGACGGCATGGAAGAGAGCGACATCGACGCGCTGGCTTATTCCCCCTCAGGTTTTCTCTGGGACAACGCGGTCAAGCATGGGGTACGAATCCGCAACTACGGCGAGTTCATGATGCCTAAGGTCCGATGGAAGGACAAAAATCGCGGAGGGGCAGTCGATTTCCTCAGTTGCTACAAAACCTGGAAGGGGATCGAGGATTCAGTGATCTTCGAATCCACTCCAGGGATCGAAAGCATCAAGGATTTCTCACCGACAGGATACGTTGGCTGGAACATGTCAGTTCCCGACCAATTCCGCGCTGACTTTATCCTCAAAGAACTCGCGGAATTCGAAACCCAAGGCTCCTATCCGCAGCTAACGATCATCTGTTTGCCCAACGATCATACCAGCGGCACCTCAAAGAACTGCCCTACCCCGGCGGCTTGCATGGCCGACGGTGACTTGGCCATGGGTCGGATCGTCGAAGGCCTGAGCCGATCGAAGTTCTGGGGCAAGATGGCGATTTTCGCGATCGAGGATGACCCTCAAGCCGGCTGGGACCATGTCAGCGGATATCGCACCACGGCATACGTCGTAAGTCCCTACGCCAAGCGTGGTGCACAGGTAAGCACTCAGTACAACACCACAAGCATCCTGCGGACTATCGAGCAGATTCTTGGGTTACCACCCATGAATCAATTCGACGGCAGCGCCACTCCGATGTTCAACTGCTTTCAAAACACCCCGGACCTTCGCCCCTTCCAAAGTGTTCCGGCGAATGTACCTTTGGATCAAATGAACCCAGGTTCGGTAGCGATCCTCGACCCGCTCCTGAAGCAACTTGCACAATGGTCCGAGGAGATGAATTTCGAGCAGGTCGATCGAGCACCCGAGGATCGCCTCAACCGGGTCCTATGGCACGCGATGCGCGGTAGCCATGAGCCTTATCCCGAATGGGCTATAGGTTCCGATGCTCAAGACGAAGACGAAGAAGACGAGTAAGTCCGATTCCTCTTTGCGGAGCATTCGACGAAAAAACCCTCGCGTTTGCGAGGGTTTTATTTCAATGTTTGGCGATCGTGCTCAACGGCTAGGATTTGCGTCGCCACTTGGCCAACGCACCTCCGAGACCGAGCAAACCAAAAACTGCAAGCGATCCAGGTTCTGGAACCACTCCGTTGTCCTCAGACTTGAACGTAAAGAAAACGTTCAAGTTCGTGCCGCCGATGGCGTTGCCGGCAGGCCCATCAATATTCGGAGTGTAGTTCAAATGGTCGTAGTACAATCGGTAGGTACCAGAATTGATGTTGCCCGTAAACACAGTATCGTTCTTTCCAAGATCATCACGGCTCAGAACATTCCCACCGACTTTCTCAAATCGGTAGGTTCGGATGTTATCGGCGATCTGTACACCTTGGCCCTCGATCCGGTAATCGTAGATCCCGTCGACCGTGAATTCCCAGAAGGCACTGTTGAGAGCTAGCGGAGTCGAACCCGTCGCGGTAAATCCTGGATCGTACCAGGCTTGAGTGGTTGTATAGAACTGCGAACCGGTCCACGTAACTCCTGTTGAAACGAACCCTCGTTTTTGCAACCCATAGTTGAAGTTGCCTACCGCATAGTCTGGCTGAAACGCTCCAACCGGGACGTTACCTGCTGTCACGGCTCCAAAGGTCCCCAAGGAGGATCCGAAGCTTCCGGTACCCGATTGACCAGCAGCAGGTGGCTCATATCCGGTAAACGCTTCGCCAGGACTGCCCCCGGCGCGATTGCCGTTGAGCGTTACAGAAATTGCCGCTCCTTGTACGAGCTGGGCCGAACCTAAAAAAGTCAAAAAACAAACAACAAACAATCGCATATCCGGGATTCCCTTCGAGTTGTGTGTCCGATGCAATCCTTTGAAATCGGCGCTTTCCAATTCGTGGTTCTATAACGAACCCAACGATTCTATCGGCTTTGACATCTATCTGGCGTCAGGAAAAAAATGGGCAAAATAAAAAATGGCTCTTGGCTTGACCAAGTATCCGTCAGCGGTTTTAGAGGAAGCGCGAAGGAGAAAGGCTAAAAAATCAGCGCACGAAAAAACCCTCGCGCGTGCGAGGGTTTTTTGACCGAACCAGTAGATTGACCGGTTAAGAATTACTTCTTGCGCCGCCACTTGGCGACCGCACCGCCGATTCCCAAAAGCCCAAAAACTGCAAGTGAGGTAGGCTCAGGAACCACTCCGGAAGAATCTTCCGATTGGAAGGTGAAGAAGATATCCAGATTGGTCGACCCTGTGGAATTTATGCCTGCATTTACCAAACTCCCTGGGTGGTCGCCGTTGGTATGTGTGTAGAACAAACGATAGGTTCCAGAACCCAGCGAGCCTGTTGGATTCATAGCGGAACTACCAACGTTATCGGATGCAAGAACAGGTCCACCAACCTTCTCGAAACTGAATGTTCGCCTCGCACCAGTAAACTGAGGTTCCTGGGCCGAAATGCGCCAACCGTAGTTTCCATTCACCTGAAACTCCCAGTAAGCACTGTTAGTGACCCTGTAGACGCCAACGGTTGTAACTGCGGTAAAATAGGAGTAGGTGGTAAGATAAATTTCGACATTCTGGTTGCTAAGGTCAGCGCGTCGGGCATCCGCCTTCACATGGGCTCTTTTGGAACCATCGAATGGAACGGAAGCGTCAGGGATAATAGGAATTACCCCACCGTTTGATGGCGGAACGCCTGTGCCAGAGATCGCCCCAAAATTCTGGACAACTAGGCCGTCAAAAGCTAGACCTGGATTGCTTGAACCGTCATTTAATTTCAGCACAGCCGAAATCGTCGCTGCAGAGGCGAACTGAGAAAGCCCTCCCAACACAGCCATACACAAAAGAATTACTCGCATCTTTTCCACTCCCTTTGAGTCCTTTCAATTTGCCAGTCTGTCCCGGGTCATTGCACTGGCAGGGGATTTTTCATGATTTTCAGGGACACCGTAATAGATTATGGCTCGTGGGATGGAGTGTCAACCCGACTAAGGTGGAAAGTTGAGGGGGGATTTGTCGAATTTCCTCAGGGTAGCCAACAAAACACACCGCAAATGCAACGTTTTTCTTTTGGATTCGTTGAGAATCGATCTTTTTTCGATTATTTGTTCGCGACCAACTCCAAAGCTGCCATCATTCCCTATGGGCGAACATCACCAACCATGGAACGTTCCTCCGAGGGGGATCGAGAAAGGCTCAAAAATCAGCGCACGAAAAAACCCTCGCGCGTGCAAGGGTTTCTTGACCGAACTAATGAACTGACCGGTTGAGAACTACTTCTTGCGCCGCCACTTGGCGACCGCACCGCCGATTCCCAAAAGCCCAAAAACTGCGAGTGAGGTAGGCTCAGGAACCACTCCAGAAGGATCTTCCGATTGGAAGGTGAAAAAGATATCCAGATTGGTCGAACCGTCGGGGTTGGTTGGGTTTACCGCACTTCCACCGAGAGCGTGATCACGTACGTGACTGTAGGACAAACGATATGTTCCCGTGCCGAGCGTGCCCGATGCGGTCGTGGCAGAGCCTCCACCATTATCGAATGCAAGGTCGATGGGAGTTCCGTTAACCTTCTCGAAGGTATAAGTTCGCCGTGCACCGGTAAACTGAGGGGCTTGAGCCGTAATGCTCCAACCGTAGTTGCCAACCACTTGAAATTCCCAATAGCCGCTGTTGATTACTTTATACTCTGCATTAATATCAACTATGTTGGAATTTATGAACCTAAGGTAGGAATAAGTTGTCAGATAAATCCCGACATTTTGCGTACCATTCGGGTCACTGCGTCGGGCATCTGCCTTAACATGAGCGGTCGTGTTAGCGTCCAGAGAAACGAACGCTTCGGGGATGAGACCAACTACCCCACCGTTTGAAGGCGGAACGCCCACACCGGATCCAACATCAGCGATCGCCCCGAAATCTTGGCGGGCAACGCCTAAGAAGCCGGCACCTGGTTTGTTACTACCAGGTCCAGGATGAAGCACGGCCGAAATCGTCGCTGCGGGGGCTAGCTGGGAAAGCCCTCCCAACACAGCGAAACACAAAAGAACTATCCGCATCTGCTACACTCCGTACATTCCGCCCAATCTGCCGATCTGCCCCAAGTTGACGCATGAGCGATGTTTTTTAAAAAAAATTCCGGGGGGACAGAATAAGAGTTTATGGTGATCCAAATAAGGTGTCAACCGGCGGACGCGGGACGCTCAGGGGGGTTTTGTCGAATTCCCCGCCGGTACCCAAGTGCCCCCCCGCGAATGCAGCTCTTTCCCCTCAAATTCTCATCGCTTCCGGTCGAAGATCGATTGCTAGGCGAACTCTCGGGCTGTCGTCGGATGCGAATCGACGAAGACTTGATGGATCGTCTGCCCAACCCATCGGAGCTCTTCGCGGGATGCAATGACCGACGGTAGGATCGGGATGACATCTCCCAAGGGCCTGAGCCAAAGACCTCGCCGGGTCGCTTGGTCGCAGACTTTTTTCCCAATCCTAAGGCTCCCATCGAACCTGATTTTCGATTTTTTGTCCGCGACCAACTCCAAAGCTGCCATCATTCCCATCTGGCGAACATCGCCAACGATGGAATGCACTTGGAGGGATTCCAAAACCTCCCGAAAACACTCGCCATTTGCAGCGATTGCCTCCAGACTGCATCTTCCATCGGCACTGCGGCCTTCGAGCAGATCCAGAACGGCTATCCCAGCGGCCGCAGCCAGCGGATTGCCTCCGAAGGTATGCCCGTGGTAAAAGGTTTTTCTCTCGGAGTAATCCCCGAGAAAACTCTCCCAAATCCGCCTGCTGGCGAGTGTGGCACTCATGGCCAGATAACCACCGGTGAGTCCTTTTCCCAAGCACAAAAAATCTGGCTCAATCGTTTCTCCTGAGGCCTCCTCATCATGCTCCAGGGCTAGCATTTTCCCAGTCCGCCCCATGCCCACGGCGATCTCATCGAGGATCAACAAAACCTCGTATTTCTTGCAGAGCCTTGCAAGTCCGGAGATAAAGCCTCGGGGTTGCACGACAAAACCCGCCGCACCCTGGATGCAGCTCTCGGCAAGCACCGCAACGAGGCTCTTGGAATGCTCGATCAAAAGCCCCTCGTAAGCTTGTAAATAATGCTCGCAGGCCTCCTTCTCGCTC
>JAJTEK010000153.1 GCA_021299695.1 Pirellula sp.
AACAGCAACCCCAGCAGCAGCAACCCCAGCAGCAGCCCCAGCAACAGCAACCGAATACTTGGAGTCCACCGAAGATCGACTGGAATCTCGGGGCTACGATGCGGTGGTTACTTATCGCGATCCTAGCGCTAGTCGCTCTGGTCTTTGGAGTAAAGTATCTCCGCCAATGGTTGGCTTGGTTCCATCGAGA
Organism: Pirellula sp.; assembly: GCA_021299695.1. GTDB lineage: Bacteria > Planctomycetota > Planctomycetia > Pirellulales > Pirellulaceae > JBKCUI01. The sequence continues at coordinate 191 of JAJTEK010000153.1, forward strand.
TGGATCCGAAGCGTTCGAACCGACGGAGCAAGACAGTTCAGTCCCAATTCAAGCGAGCCGTCCGATCCGATTCAGCGAACTCGAGGATCCGTTCAAGCGTCACAGGAACGAGCCCGATGAGATCATCCGATCGCTCTTTCATGCCGTATCGGTATGGGGAAAAGAGCACCGGGTCGCGCGTGCTGAGGATGAAACGCCCGATGAGTATTCACGGCGGCTTGGGCGAAAATACTCTGAAATCTCCGAGTCGCTCACTCATTTGAGTTTGATGGTCAGCCGATTGGCCTACGCCAAAAAATCCGTCAAACCGAGCGATGCCAACGCATTACAACCGCTTTGGGAATGGTTGCGAGCGCACGAAAGCTAAGGTCGATGGCCGTGTGCGAGTTGCCGTTGCTGCTAGCATTCCCCACTTTGGAATAGGGTCTGAAAAAATGGGGCTTGCGTTTCTCCGATGGATTTTGGATGATCGCGACGCGTTTCAGAGGACAAGGATTGTCTGCGAAACGTCACCCGACGAATCTCAAGCACACGGATGTGTCCCATGCCGAGCTACATGCCTTATGTTCCTTATTGGTTTGAAGCTTTTGCGGCTTGGACCCCATGGGTTGTGCCGATTTTGGCGATCCTGGGTCTTTGGATCGCGAGGCTTTGCGAGGAGTCCAGGGTCCGCAGTGTCGCGGAGGCCAGCTACTTTGGCGCGATGATCGTCGCTGCGATGATCACCCTGCGAACGATCCTTGCCGATGACAATTGTTGGCTGCTTCACACCTCGAGTTTGGGTTTGATGATTCTTGGGGCGATTTTCCCCCACCACATGCTCGAGAATTCCGCCCAAGATAGCTTGGGTGAAAATGGCTTCAGCGATGTCCCACTTCGCTAACGAGGCGAGCCCGAGTCGATTCGCCTACATTTTGGCCGGGGGGAAAAGTTCCCGGTTTGGCTCCAGCAAGGCCTTGGTCATCACTGCGGATATACCGCAGATCCAAAGGCTCGCGCAGGAGCTCGCGGCCGACTCCTGGCAGTGCGTTGCCGTATCACAAAGCGTCGATGAATTTCAGTCGTTTGGACTCCGTACGATAGCGGATCACGAACCGGACCATGGGCCCGTGGCCGGCATCCTCGCAGGCCTTAACGATTTGCGATCCGAAGCACAAAGCGGGTCCGTGTGGCCTTGGGCGTTGTTCATCCCTTGCGATCTTTGGAACTGGGATGCACGCTGGACAGAGGGTTTGCGACCACCCGACATCGCATCCTGTTCCGGGAAGATCGCCTCTGAGACTGTTCTGTTGGTCCATTTCCGAGCCCAGCGATTCAGTCCCTTCCCGTGCCTGATCCATCGGGATGCGTTGCCGATGCTGCACCAGTCATGGGATCGCGGTTGCAGGTCGATGCGTCAGCTTTTCGAGGAATTGGCCCCGGCATCCCTTTCCCGAGAGCTATCGACGGAATATTTGCCCGAGTCGTTCAACACGCTCGAGGAGCTCAAGCGACTCCGACGGGAACGGTCCTAAAGGTACATCAGCTAAGCGATCGAGGGGGTTGGGATCTGTTACAATTGCTGTTTCTTGTATCGAACATCCCGCAACGACCTCACCTTGCATCGGCTTTGAGACTGATATGGCCATTCAATGGATCACCGGTACGCTCCGAACTAGGAAAGTCTGGTCCGACGGCCTTTTTACCTTAACCATCCACTGCCCCGGAGTCCTGGAGTTTGAACCAGGTCAGTTTCTCCAAGTCGGATTGCCGCTGCCTGAGAAGCATCTTCATCGCCCCTACTCGGTCGCCTCCCCGCACGGCGATGCCCTCGAGTTTTTCATCGTAAGGGTTGAAAATGGCGAATTGACGCCGAAGCTTTGGGATCTGGAGATCGGTCAGGAAATCGACGTCAGCGAAAAGGCCACGGGCGGATTTACCCTCAGCCACACCCCGAGCGCCAAAGTACTTTGGTTGCTTGGGACCGGAACGGGACTTGCTCCCTACATCGCTATGCTTAGGGATCCAAAAATTTGGGACACCTATGAACGGATTGTATTGGTTCATGGGGTAAGGTTTCTGGCCGATCTGGCTTATACCGACGAGTTGGAGCTCTACAGCAAAGCCTACGACGGCCGATTGATATTCGTCCCAGTGGTCTCTAGGGCGTTGGCGGCGCATGGATTCCAGGGCCGGATCACCCAAGCGATCGAGAGCGGCAAGCTCGAGCAGATCGCTGGGGAGCGGATGTGCCCGGAAACTTCGGCGGTGATGATGTGCGGCAATCCGCAGATGCTCGATGATGTCGAACAACTCCTCAACGACCGGGGGATGCGCAAGCACAGGCGGAGTGAGCCTGGTCACTATGTGGTAGAACGGTACTGGTAAAGCAAAGGACGATTCCACAGTGTTGAGCAATCCCTACGAACCTTCTAAGGAGGACCACGGCAAGGAACGTCGATCTGTTCCCACCGAGCCGCAGTACGAAACCAAGACGGCGGGTCGCGTTGCGGTGATTTGCGGGTTGCTGCTGTTGGCCTCGGCGGTCAATTACATGGACCGTCAAACGTTGGCCGTGACAGCCGCGCGGATCAAATCGGAATTCTCGCTCGACAACGTTCAGTACGGACGGGTCGAAGCGATCTTCGGATACAGTTTTGCATTGGGTTCGCTTTTCTGGGGATTTCTTGTCGATCGTGTCTCGGTCCGATGGATCTACCCGATCGGACTTCTAGGATGGTCGGCGATGGGATTCTTGACCGGTTGGGCGCGCGACTACGACGAGCTCTACGGCTGCCGGTTGCTATTGGGAATCTTCGAGTCGGCACACTGGCCTTGTGGTCTAAAGACCACGCAAGCATTGCTTAGCAAGCGCAGCCGAGCGATGGGCAACAGCGTACTTCAAAGTGGGACTTCCATCGGTGCGATCCTGACTCCGATTGTGATGCTCGCCATTTTGACTCCCGAACCTGGGAGTTGGCGAGTGGGATTCCAGGGGATAGCGATTGTCGGAGCCCTATGGGTATTCCTATGGCTCTATGTCGTTCGGGATAAAGACTTTGCCTTGGTACAACCAATCGTGCCCCAAACCGATCCGGGAGAGGGACCCACGCATTCGAATCACCCCTGGTGGCACGATGTTTTCACTCGGAAATTTGCGATCGTCCTGCTGATGATCATCTGCATCAATACGATGTGGCAAGTCGTCCGAGCTTGGTTGCCATTGATCATGCAGGAGAACTATGGGTTCAGCGAACGCCAAACCTTGATCTTCAACTCCGTTTGGTACATCTTTACCGACTTGGGTTGCTTTGCTTCGGGTCTGATCGCATTGACGATGGCACGCAAGGGATGGTCGATCAAATCCTCAAGGCTCCTTTCGTTGCTTTTGGGAGTCTCGTTGTTTTCGACGATCATCGCGGTGCCTTTCCTAAACCATCGTGTTGGCCCTCGTATTGGCCCATCAGTTGCAAGCCAATACATAGAGCAGGCGCCCAAGACATGGGGCCAGGAGGCCGAGATGTTTTTTCAACTTCAACCGCTTCAATTCGCCATGCTCGGGATACTGCTTGCATCAGGAGCCGGTGCCTTGGCGATCTTTCCGATCTACTATTCGTTTGCCCAGGACGTCTCGCCGATGCATCAGGGCAAGGTGACCTCGGTATCTGCGACAGGGGGATGGTTGATGTCCTCCTATGCGCAGCCTTGGTTCGGTTGGCTCAAAGACCAGACGGGCAACTACGACATCGGGCTGTTTCTGATCAGTCTCTTGCCGCTATTCCCATTGATTGCGCTTTATTTCTTTTGGCCTGACGATTCCGAAACGTAACGCCATTTCCCGCCTTTTCACTTGATCATGGAGTCTCCAGAGATGATCCCCCGCCGCACTTTCCTTGCCGGTTCTGCTGCCGCTGTTGCTTGTGCGCATACCAAGCTGATTCCCACGGGTCTCGGAGCGACGGAGGCGCGCAAGCGGATTGCGTTCCTCGGGACCGTGGTTTTTCAGCATTCCCATGCTCAGCATTTCCTCGACCGCCACTGCATGGGCTATACCTGGGCCGGCCAGTGGCAAGCACCCCGTTTTGATGTCGCATCGGTGTACATCGAGCAAGAGCAAAAGCAAGGTGATTTAGCGCAACAGCGGATCGACAAGTACAAGCTCAATCGGGTAACGAGCATCGCCGAGGCGTTGACGCTTGGGACCTCCAAGCTAGCCGTCGACGGCGTGGTCCTCATCGGCGAGCACGGCGATTATCCTACCAATGAAAAAGGGCAACGCAGGTATCCTCGCTATGATTGGTTCAAACAGATTGTCAAAGTCTTTGAGCAGACCGGTCAGAGTTGTCCGGTGTTTAACGACAAGCATCTCTCGACGGTATGGTCCGAATGCCGCGAGATGGTCGAGGATTCCAAGCGGCTGAAGTTCCCGTTCTTGGCCGGATCCTCTTTGCCGGTGACTTGGCGGTTTCCGGCCATCGACATGCCGATCGACACGCCGCTGAAGGAAAGTGTATGTGTGGGTTATGGTGGGGTCGACAGTTACGACTTTCATGCATTGGAGACCGCGCAATGCATGTCCGAACGGCGTCGAGGGGGCGAGGTAGGGATCGCGTCGGTCACGGCCCTCCAGGGCGATGCGGTTTGGGCCGAGATGGACAAATCGACGAGGGAGGATACCAGGAAGTTATTCGTCGCAGCCATGACAAGGTCCCACAACTTGCCGGTCGAAGGGGGCTTTCCGACGGGCCCGGTGAGCTACGAGTGGGGAAAGAAGGTGATGTCTGGCACGACTGCGTACTTCATAGAGCATCTCGACGGGTTCCGGACCACGATGTTTTTGTGTCCGATTCGCGACTTCAATTATGCGGGGTTGCGATCCGATAATGGCCAGATCGTTTCTTGCCAAATGTATCTGCCGATGCCGACGCATGGTTCGACGACTGCGGATTTCTTCAATCCGTTAGCTCGGCATATTGAAACGCTGATTTTGGAGGGCAAAACACCTTATCCGGTCGAGCGAACATTATTGACCAGTGGAATGGTCATCGGTGGGGTCGAGTCGCTTGCAGCCGGTGGAGCAACCTACCGGACACCTCAGATGCAGGTGGTTTATCGCAATGAAAATCCTGCTGCATTTTGGCGAGAGTAGGTTCGAGCACGATGTGAAAACGGCTCGACACTGATTTCTTGCAATCCATCACGCGTTTCGAGTTGTTTGCATGGCTATCTCCCTTTGCGTCCTTGGCGCCTTTGCGGTGAGACTCAGGTTTGCGGTGAGACTCAGCAACCCGGGCAGCTACCAGGGAACGCCAAAAGAGGATTTCTCGCCAAGGCGCCAAGATCGCAAAGGCCAAGCTCGCAGTGGGTTTGGAATCACAAATCGCCTGGAAATACACTTGCTGGAGTTGCCTAAGTACGCTCCTTTAGACGATAATGGAGCGTTCGTGCATCGCATCGGATTTCGTCGTATTCGTACTCAGTGAAACGGTACTCAGTGAAACGGTACTCGTACTCGATGGCTGTTTGAACTGCGACGTTGCCGATCGTTAATCGAAGCGGTGCGTTCCTGATTTTTTTAATCGTGGTCTCCAGCGACATCAGTGACCACGGGGGATCGCCGATCATGCAACCAAACGCGAGTCTACGGGTCTTAGTCGAGGAGCTCAATACAGCGCTATCACCGACGGTGTTGACAGAACCAAAGGTTGCAATCGTTCTGGAAAAGGTTGCAAAAGTTAATTTGATTATTCATTTTTACTCTGGGGCCGAGAATCTAGAGTCGAGTAAAACTGAGATTAAGGGCTTGTATGCGTCACCAAAGCTATTGGACTACGTATTGGTGCTCGCGGAAATTTCCTATAGTTTGAAAGATGGTGATTCTCTTTCCTATACAGAGGCGATTGAAAGACTACGAACTGGCTGGCCAACGGATTCGTTGCTGAATTCCGTTTTGTGCAATCTTGTCGACCTAAAGACTAACGCTCCATGAGTCAACGACAGTCCGCCAGAGCGGTGAGGGACTCGAAAACCATTGGTTCGAACCACAACTTCCCTAAGGATTCTTTCGAAACTTCCAGTAAAGAGCACTTTCCATAGTTGCATAAGCCATTGGGGATGCGTTAGTCTGCTTAACAATAGTCGCACGTCCCATGCACCGATATTTGCTTATTCTCGTCCAGCACAATGAATCCAGTCCCCGTCATTTTGAGCAATTCGAACATACGGCCAAGGCAGCTTTTCTATTTCGTGTTGATGTTTATAGGTGCATTAGCGCTTTTTACAACCTGTAAATCCCGTCAGCCTTCACGAGAGCAGTCGAGCTCTATCAAAGCTCACTGGGTAGACATTGAAACCAGTACCGAAGCTGTAATGATTGGATGCTATCTGTTAGGAGACTATGAGAGTTCTCCGCAACTAGTAATTCCATCGGAGCTACCAAATTTTCGGCGAACAACTTCAGATTCGCCAACAGCAAGATTTTGGATTAAGTCGCGTTTGGGCGGCAGCTTGGTAGAATGTGGCAATCCTTTCAGCATTCGATCGATCAAGGATTTAGGTCGCGTCAATGCACGATGTTTGCAATCGATGCAAAAAGCAGACATCCTCGAGTCGAATCTCTTTGATCAAGACCGATCTTTCGCCGTGCTTACGCATGTTCCTCTCGATAGAGCGCCCGCCAGCTGGGCAAATGATTACGGTTATGATCAAATAGAGTTCTACCGTTCCAATCAGCAGAATGATCAGTTGGAGACTCCTATTGCTGTTGCCCAATCTCTAGATACTCACGGCCAACAACTAGCACTTCGATGCTTTAGCTACAATCACAGGTTAGCTGTCGGCGCTTTATACGACAATCCGGTAGTTAGAGTTTACGAGGCTGCTGAGAAAGAAGATGATCCGCCTAAAGTTGTCTTAGAGATACCACCACACCAAGGGAATGGGGGTTACGTTTCAATGGGATTCTCTCGACATACCGGAAAGATCGCGATTTTGGAACAAATGAATAGTTCTCTCGGCGACTATTACGTCGATTTGTGGGATCTAAATACGCTTGAGCGATGCGGCAGCCACAGGATTTCCTTGCCTTCAATGGTCAATCATTGGGTTCAAGTGGTGTTTCAAGGGGAGTCTCTATTTCTTTGGACGAATGACGATTCTGTGTATCAGTTTGATCTTCAGGCTGGCGTCCCAAAATTGCTTAATATCCCCCTTGGCGAACGGAGGATTTTTGGGATAGGAGCTTGCCGTCTGCAAGACAAGCATACAGAACTCTTCTTCGTATTGAAAAATTTCGAAGATAGTTGGCATAGTATAGAGGAATTTTTAGCTTTAGAAATTCCTCGTGAAAAATTACTCGACGTTGAAGACGTCATGTGGGAAAGAATTGTTCGTTACAAAATCGGTATTGATACTAACCAATAACTGAGGTTGTGTACGGGCCCCCTTAGGCAGTCCGTGCCATGCACCGTTTGAGTCGAGGATGGAACTTGGGAGGCGGCGGCAGGAGGCCGCCGCTTGGTTTTAGCAGGATTCGTATGGGAAGTTGAATGAGAAAAGTTCGACGATTGAAAGTCAGTGTGGCTCGAAGAGTCCACCTAAAGACTAACCCTCCATCAGTCAACGACAGTCCGCCAGAGCGGTGAAGTCAGGCCGGAGGCTTGAGGCGTGAGACTGGAGGAAGAGGAAATCCTTGGAACAACCAGGGAGTTCGTCACGCGTCAGAGTGACGCGATGTGGTGAGTGTCAGAGTCGAAGTGCACGCGATTTTTCTCTTTCGCGATTTCCCCAATGTTTTCTCTTAGATGATAGGGAAAACTCTCCATTTCACCTGGGTTTATATTCAGCCAATTCCCGAGCGGTTAGCCATTCAAATAACGAGTCAGGTTCGGCGCGTATCGTGTACAATCACTGGTGTTTGTGTGGAGCCGCAGTTCAACAAGCGAGGGATGATCGGAATGCTCATCGAGATAGACCCAACGGTCGATTTTGCGTGCAAGTTGTTGCTGGGGAACCCAGAGTACCCTGACATCACCATTCACTTTTTGAATGCGATCCTAAGGCTGCC
>JAJTEK010000154.1:0-8186 GCA_021299695.1 Pirellula sp.
ACTTGACCAAAACGGCTGAAAGCCTCACGTACCTCTTCTTCCGTCGCTCGGAAAGAGAGATTCCCTACATAGATATTCGTCACTGAAACAAACCCTCGTATCACCTATGCCCGCCCGAGGCGAGCTATCAACAAAACTAGACAAAACCCAAGCAATGATCGTAAAAATCCGAACCAGTAACGATCCTCCTACAATCAACCCGAGCATCCGATGTTTGGATTATCAAGGAATTCAGGTGCTGAGTCAACAAGAATCCAGAAAGCTTCCGACTGTGAAAACGCTGGAATTCTATCCGAAACCGAAGAAAAGCCGATTTTATTTTTGGCTTTTTTGCCATGGCCATCTTCCGGCTGCTTGGGGTCGATTATGGGTTCAACGATGAGCTTCAGGGAACTCCCCAACGCTTTCGCAGCCCCCATTGGATGACCAAGTTCGCGGCGATAGCCAAGAATGCTATCCAAGAATCCAACGTGGTATCGCCTAACTGAAATGTCTCAACCACCGTTTCGGTCGCTTGTCGCCGACGCTCCAGAAGTCGGCTGATCAAATCGCCAGGTTGGTCCGGACTGACCAATACACCTCCGGCCGATTCATTGAGCTTGGCCAATTGTCCCATCAACTGCCAATCCGGTAGTGGCTGCAAACTCTCAACACTCTGGTCGATCACCACAAACGGCAAGCGAGCCTCAAGCTCCTTGCCTTCGGATCCCATCGTCTTGGCTCTCCATTCATAACGACCAGGGTCTTTGAGCCCTTCGAAACCCAAACGCATGCTCGTCGCATCGCGAGGGTTGAGTCGGTACTCACCTATCTGTGTTTCCGAGGGTGCTTGCTCCTCGGCGAGAGGCTCGTTCAATCTCCAAAGCCTCAATGAGACCTCCTTGGGCATCGGTGTCTCTTTGCTGCCCGCACTCCAGTTCATCATCACCTCGGCAGGTTGCTGCAAGAGCACTCGCCGTCGATTCATCGTCAATTGCATCCCCTCTTCGACCGCCTCGCGGCGAAGTCCCCAGAGGGCAATCTGCCTCCAAAATTGTTTGAACTCCTTGACCTTACCCTGCCTGAGCCACTGAAACGTCGAGTCGAACGCCAAACTCATGACGCGGCCTTGGGCAGCGATCCCTGTGACCATCAAGGGTTGACCGGCCCCGCCGATAGCTAACACCTTAACCCCCGGCGCATTCTTGATACCGCCCCAACGATTGCCCCCCGTCAAGGGCTTGAGCTCCTTCCACAGCTCAGTCAAGTTGCTCCCTGGCTCGCCGATCTGAAGCAATCGGTCGACGGCAGCGGGCACCATCGGAACTGCTCCCTCATAGTGATTCCTCAAGTCGATCGGTGCATTGCGAACTTGGCGGATCGCTGCTCCCATCTGGATCGGAAGCAGATCGCTCAAAGGAGTATTATTCCAACCCCCAGCCCCGTAGGCATGGTAGCCACCGAGTGTGACCAAACCGGCTCCACGCAAAACCTGCTCGGCGATCAATTGACTCCCGGCAATCCCGATCGCATCAGAATCCAAATCCCCTAAAATGAACAGATCGTACACGCCGTTGGAAAGTCGCTGGCTCAAGTCGATTGGCCATTTTTGGACCGGCTCTCTTGCGATCCACAACCGATCGACCTGCATATCGGGTGACTCCAAAAGCGCATTGGCGATGAATTTGGATTCCGTCCGAGGTTCGCCCTCGATGAACAAAACCCTCGCTCCACCACCGCGTACATTCAAGTACGAGGTGATCCGATTGTTTTCCAAAACCGATTCCCCATCGACCGGCTTGGCCTCGACCCACAACTCGTACGAACCGACCTCAGGTGCCAGCATCGGCAACTGGAAAGATATGGCTTGGTCGCTCTTGGTCGGTCGCACCACCGTCTGTTCGACCAACACGGCTTTACCATCCTTGCCGACAATCTTCATGGCGATAGTGATATCGCGATTGGCCACACCGCGAGCCTTGAGCATTCCCCTTACATAGATCTGATTCTTCGTATACGCGTCGAGCTGTTCTGGTACCCCCTCGACGGCAAGATCTCTGGCCTGTTCGCTATCCCCACGCGGCCCGATCCCTATGAGATAAAGGGGAATGTCCTGCCTTGCGAATTGCTTGGCGATCTGCTGCGGATCGGTTTTAGCCGGCGAGAGAGTCTGCGACCCGTCTCCCATCCAAATGACGGCCATCAGAGGGGACGAAAAGCTTGCGCTCGAGACTTGACTCAAGGGCCCCCCGATATCGGTGCTGGACCCTTCGGCCTTCGCCGGCAGAGCCGGTGGACTCTGTGCCGTCGATTCAACCTCGCCCAGGGCCTGCAATTGGGAATCGTACGCAAAAGGTGCAAACCTTATCTGCTTTCCCAACTGCTCTCGACTTGCAAACAAACCATTCCAAACCTCAATCTGCTGATCCCATCGACTCTTATTGCCCTCCCCTGAACTCAGTTGCATGCTCGAGGATTTGTCCATCAATACCGCAATGGTCCCTTCGGGCTCTCGCTGCTTGGTCCAACTGACCCCAGGCTTGAGAATCACCAGCATCAGGGTAAGGATCAGCAACAAACGCAAAAGCCGCAATACCCATCGTTGCGTCCGATTGAGTCCATGGGTATCGATGACAAACACCCAAACAAACAGAAGCCCAACTGCGATCAGCGAGACCAAGCTATAGCTTCCGAAAACCGGGGAAAAGCTCCAGTCCATCAGACCTTGCCCCGCTGCTTGCTGGAATAAAATCGGCTAGACATGGTCTGCTCAGCCATGACCATCATCGCCAATATCACCCAAAGAAAAGGGGATAAATCGCGTCCAAACCTTCCTTCTCCAATCGAACTTTGGACTTCGCTCTTCTCCCTGGCGATGAGCAAATTGTCGATGCCGATGGCCTTCTCCAAATCCGCGCGATCGACCGGATCGAGTGAGACTTCTCTTCGGTCGACATTGACACTGAATCCACGGTACATCAACCCCCGGGCGCGAACTCCACGTAGCCGATAATGGCCGGACTGTTGGGTAAAGCCATAGCTGATCAGATCGTCTTCAGACTCCACGCGCATCTCATCTCCACCGGGTTGCCGCAGCTCATAAGTCCTCGGAAATTCTTTGGTGTTGTTGCCTAACACCGCTGTGGCTCCGACGTCGTAGTTCAAAGGATGCTTGTTCTGCGTCGCTAGATACCGGACAGTACCAAGGAACAGTGCGAAACCAGGCCACGCATCGGAGCTGGTCGTAAATAGCTCACTCCAGGGGGATTTGCTAGCTACCGAGACTGGTTCTGGATACGGTAGAGTCATGACGATGATCCGGCCAGAACCTCGCATGGACTCGACCATCATAGGTAACTCAGATTGAGTGTAACTTGCAATCACCGATGCAGCGGGATCCAAATCAACTAAGTTCCAATGCTGATACACCGGATAGCTCACCCAAGGTATCTCTTCGGGTGGTCGCTCGAAGATTCCCCAGATCGGATGATTCGTCAATGTCGGCCGAAGCGCTGTCACCGAAGCGTCCAGGCCCCCCCTGGTGATTCCTCGAATTTTCCCAGGCAAGAGACTAGGTAACCCGCCCGGGTCTGCTTTTTCCAACAGAGTGCTTCCGGGCGCAATCGGTGTACCGATCGTTTGCGGCACCTGGGTTCCCATCGCGGCCGGTCCGAGCACCACGAGCAACCCGCCTCCATTGCGGACCCAACCGGCGAGCTTATCGGCCTCGTCGGCAGTCAATTCCGTAGGATTGAATAAAACCACGTTGGCGTACTTTGAGAAATCGATCTGACCGATTCGACTCCTTGGTTCGACATCCACACTGTTGGCCCTTTGGATGTCGCCTGCAGGCTCAGTGATGGTGCCATTGGTCACTTCGGCGCTACCCGAGCGTTGCTGGCTCATCGATGGATCGAGCATCAGCGAGACGAGCTGCGCGTCGGTGTTGTCGTCGCATAAAACTACGGATTTGCCCTGCTCGCGGGCTTCGATCGTCACGTGATATACATTGTCGATCTCCAAGGGATCAGGTCTGGCTAACCGCAAAACCGCATGATTGGTCCCCTCGGATAAATCCTTCCAAGGAATCTGCAAGCTCGCCAAACCCTGGTCGTTGGACTGGACGACTTGGCGATCCAAGAGTTTGATCTCGGGGATAGACCATTGACCATCGCGCACTACGGTCGTCTTTTTTTCCAAAGGCTCGGCAGCGAGCTCAACCATCAGTTGTTCTTTGGTCTCTCCTTCGAGTGCCTTAAGGTCAGCCTGAAGAGTGACACTGCCTCCGGGCACGACACTCTCGGCTGAGATCCGTAGGTTCTCAAGCGACCAATTGCGTATCTCCTGCTGTGGTACTCCCAAGTCGATGATCTGCAGGAGGACTCGTGGAAATTTTTCGGCCGTAGCGGCCTGTTGGCTTGGCTCCTGATCGGCGGATGTGCCGGTAATGAGCGGCAGAAGATCGGCTTGTGCCGCGCTGGACCAGGAATTCTTTCGCATGTCGGATAGAACGTAAACCTCGCGACGATCGAGCTTGCTTTTTCGAACCGTTTCGATTCCGATCGTCACACGATCGATCAAATTGCAAGCCTTCCCTTCGACCGAAATTCGATCGAGCTGCCGTTCGGCCGAGAGTCGGTCTTGATTGACCCGGGGGGCTGCGTCGTTGCCGATGATTGCTATTTCGCTCCCAACCGGAAAACGGTCCATCAACCAACTCGCCATCTCTTTGGCATCCTCGAGTCTGGTGTGGTTAAGATATTTATAGCCCATCGTCGGTGAGGTATCGACCACGATCGCAGCGCACAGTGGCCCTTGTTGATTGACAAGTGGCGAATCGCTAGAGCGGCGTAAAACGGCCAAACCGTAGTACCCGGCTGCGGTCCAAAGTCCAAGAGCCAAAAGTAACGGGATGGATAAGGCGGCTAACCCGCTTCTTCGCCCCCAGAGAACGATCGCTGCGAACAAACTGAGCAGTGCAAGGATCCCTAGGAGTCCTGCCAATAGGCTATTGGCGAAGAGTCCACTGGCGACCCTCGGGGCAGCCAAGGCCGCCGCGAGCATGAGCACCATGAGGACTCGCAGGGCGAGCAAGATCCAGCGCTTGACCGACCATCCACGCTGGGCTTCAACAGCGGTTTTCTTAACGAAACGAATCGCAGGGAACTCAAGCGTCTTAGGCTGCCTTTGCCCAAGCATATGGAATAGGATCGGTGCGAGGGCCGCTAGAGAACCGAGCATCAGAGAGATATGAAGGAAACTCATCGGTTTGGGCAGGCCCCTCTAGAATCGATTCCTTCGACTGATCAAATACTCCATCAACGCTTTGTCATAGGGCACGCTGGTATCGAGCGGTACGTAGTCGATCCTCGATCGACTGAAACTCGTCTTTATCTCCTCTCGAAACTTCCGCACATTCTCGCGGTATTCTTCTCCGATGTCATCGGCGTTGACCGGTATTTGTTCGTCGGTCTCTGGATCCCTTAGTTCGACGAGCCCCTGGAAAGGGAAGTAAACTTCGGCTTCATCGAGCACATGGAAAACGATCACGTCATGGCCCGCATGCTTGAGCATGCGAACCGCGTCGATCGAGGATTCCGAGTCGGTCAACAAATCGCTCATAATCATGATCAGCGAGCGGTGGTTGAGCATCGACATCATCTGGCGAATCGGACCGCTTAACTCGGTCTTGCCCCCAGTCTTGAGCTTGATCAACAGACTCAGAATCGATGCGAATTGACTTCGCCTAGATTTCGGTTGAATGCTCGCTTTGATCTTCTGATCGAAAGTGACCAAACCGATGGGGTCTTGCTGCATGAGCATGAGGTAGGAAAGCGCTGCGGCAAGACAAATGCAGTAATCGATTTTGGTCAGTTGCTGACGATAGGTATAAGCCATCGAGCGGCTCGTATCCATCATGATGTAACCGGTCAGATTGGTTTCCGACTCGAATTTCTTGACGTAATATCGATCGGTTTTCGCATAGGCCAGCCAATCGATGTCCTTGGGGTCATCACCATGGGAGTATCGACGATGTTCACTGAACTCGACGGAAAATCCATGGAAAGGACTCGCATGCAAACCTTGGAGAAATCCCTTGACGACCAGTTGCGCACGGAGATCCAATCGCTTGATCTGCGAGGCTAGTTCGGGCTTAAGATACTGCTCGACGGCCACCATGCTGTGCAACTACCGATCTTGGATCCATGGCAGTCGGCAATAGCCCCACTGCCCGTTATTTTCATCGACGCCTATCTCGATCCAATCCAACCGATCGCCGATCTTCGGGTAGAGTTTTGATCGGATTTGACCTGCGATCCACCCGGCGATCTCCTCGGCGGTGGTATTGACGATCGGCAAAAGCGTGCAGTCTTCCTTGGGCAAGATCCATCGCTTTTGCTTGAATCGCAACACCACCTCCGTCTCCTGAACTTCGACGTGGATCATGGGATGGTGCATCGCGACGAGCATATGATGATCCAGTTGCTTGACAAGTTCGGCAAGCGAATCTCGAAAGGCTATGAAATCGATCACGTATCGATTCTCGTCCAGATGGCCAGAGACCTCGGCTCGGAGTCCGTAATTATGTCCGTGCAAACACTCGCAGATATCGCCGGCAAAGGTGATGAAATGCGCCGAGGAGAAAACGAGTTGCTCCTTGTGCAGGAGCACTCGAAATCCAGGTTGATCCGTCATAGCTTCCATACCTTCCTGTCGGGATGCTGATTGTGTATCGGCCTGTAGCAGGTCACTTGGACTGAAACATCGGGGCATTGGGATTGCCGCGTGAAAGCAGATAGGCGATCAGATCGAGGGCTTCGTCTTCGTTGAGTTTATCCATCAGTTCGGCGGGCATGAGAGAAATCGCTGAGGTTTTCTCCTGCTCGACATCTTGGCGATCGACCGTGACGGTTTTGGTCGCATCCTCTGGATTGACCACCATCGTCACTTTGCCAGCCACTTCGTTCACAATACGACCGGTATGTACTGTGCCGTCTTCCATCTGCAAGACCATGGTTTTGTATTGGTCCGAGATAACTTGGCTGGGCCGAATGACCGCATCGATCAGATCGTTGACTGCGAATCTTCCAGCGGCTTGGGTCAGGTCCGGTCCGGTAGCCCCGCCGTCTCCTCCGAATCGGTGACAGATCACACAACGGGCAGCAGCGTACATCTTCTTACCGTTCTCGAAATTTCGGCCCTTCATACGCTCGGAGGCCAGTTTGGCCAACCCCTCGGTCGTGTAGGCTTTCCCTGGTCCTTTGGGCTCAGGCAGGGTCTTGGGTAACGACGCGGGTTTCCGAACTCCCAAGGCTTCCAGGACGAATCGCTCTTGATCGCTCGAAAGCGCGTAAGCATCGTTCGCAGCGTTGATCAGGAATTTCTCGTAGCTATTGCCACCCTGCCATCGCTGTGCTTTTTCAAACCACTGGAAGTATTCCTTCCTTTGATCGACATTCCATCCCTCTTTGAGATTCCGCATCGAGAACGCCATATGGAATTGCTGGAGATCGGGTTGATTTTGGAGCATCGCAGCGATGGGACCTCCATACCCTTTGTTCCTTTGGAGGATCTCGGCAAAGTCGGCTTCGGTCTTCTTGCGCTCTTTAGCGAGCAAAGGCAACGCCTTTTTACCGAGGGTGGGAGATTGCAGATAGGTCAGCAAGATCACCAATTCCCGATCCATCATGTCATCACCGGAGGGAAAAAGTGGCTCGATCGCGCCGAGCAAAGAATCGCGTAGGGAATCATCAACTTGGCCGAGTCGAATCAAGACCAGTTGCACAGCGCGAACCAGTTCGAGCCTTTGCTGTACCGAAAGCGCCGACAACTGGAGCGTACCCAATTGCATGAGCAGGGGCTCTCTGAGTTCCGAGCTACCGGCGCGTGCCAGTCCAGCGACGCCTGTGATAATCGTGTTGGCATCGGTACTTTTGAGTACCAACGGGGCCCAACGCGAGGTCGCAACGCGTTCGAGAGCCACACGGGCCGCATAGCGAATGTGACGGTCGGTGCTTGCAAGTTGCTTGACCAAACTCGCGACCGTCGCGTCATCTTTGTCGTCTTGGTTATGGAGAAGCTCGATCGCTCGGCGTTGCGCGGTCGCTTCGTTAGGAGCAGGAATCGGAGCAGGTGCAGTCGACTCAGACCCGACATAACGGACTCGGAAAAGCTCTGATTGGGTGCCCCGTCCACCGGCAGTAAAG
>JAJTEK010000154.1:8193-9833 GCA_021299695.1 Pirellula sp.
ATATGGCCATAGAGTCCAATCGTTACGTCCGTCAGAGGCAACGGAGTTCGCGAGAGGAACTCTTCTTTGGTGGCCGAATAGCTTGCACCGTTGGGCTCCGGGTGGATCGAATACATCGTTCCGAACGTCCAATCGCAAATAAACAATGCGCGCTGGTATTTGGCTGGAAATTTCGCACCCGTTCCAAACTCGACACCCACTGGGGAGCCCGGGCCGATATTGACCAGAGCGGGCAAACTATCGACATAGTACTCGGGCCACTTGCCCGTGCCGCTACGCCACCCGAACTCGCTACCGCTGGTGGCATGCACGACGCGGGTTGGACGATACCATGGGGTCCCCATATCCCATTCCATGTCGGCATCGTAGACGAACATTTCACCGGCCGAGTCGAAATCAAAGTCGTATTGGTTTCGATACCCGATGCTGAACATTTCCCAAGCTTTGCCTTCAGGATCTGTTTTGGCGATCCAACCTCCCGGAGCGACGATTCCCGCAGCGTGCCCGTTGGCATCCCACTGCCTAGGCAAGAGCAGATCCTCGTCCCAATTCGGTGCGAGCCGACTGCTATATCCCTCGGGCAAGGTCGCTTGGATGGGTTCGGTGCGAGCACCTCCCATGGTTTGGACCGGGGCGTTGGTTTTCCGGTCCATCGGGGGTTGCGTGTGGTTGCCAGAGCAGACGTAAATCGACTTGCCATCAGGGGATAGACGCAGGGCATGGGGTCCGTGCTCTCCTCCCCCTCGGAGATCCTTGAGCTTTTTAATCTCGTCGTACTGGTCATCTCCATCGGTGTCTTTGAGACGATACAGACCGCTGCCGATACCGCCGTTGACACAGACATAAAGACTGTCGAAGGCGTAGAGCAATCCTTGTGCCGACGAGATATTCAGTGGGATCCGTTCGACGGTAGTCTCCTCTTGGCTCCCGGGTTTAGCAGGAGTTACCCTAAAGAGTCCTTTGTTGTCTTGATCGCTGACGATCAATCTCCCTTTCGGATCGCTGGTGATACAGACCCACGATCCGAGTTCGTCTTTGGGGACTCGGAATAGCTGGTCGATCACGAAGCCCGGTGGAACGGAAAATTCGCTCGAGCCTCCGTTGGATTGACCATCGAGAACTTCCCCCCAAGGTCCCTCGCCGTACCTTGCGATCACTTTAGCCCCTTGCATTTGACTCGGATTATCCTTCGGGGAAACCTGCCAAGTTCCATCGCTGAGAAGTGTTTGAATTTTTCCGTCCGATTCGACCCATGCGAGTTTTGCGACCAGGGCAGCGATGCCACCGGCGTTGGACACTTCGAAGACCAACTCGTTTTTGCCTACGACCAACGCGGAGCTTGCGTCGACCTTGAGCCCCTCTTCCCAGGAATCGCTTTTACCGAGCGACTTTCCGTTGAGCGAAATAGCCATGGCGTTGTCGGCCGAGGCGGCCAACCACGCCTGAGTCTTGCTCGAAACATCAAAGGACTTTCGGATCACATAGCGAGTGTCGGAGTTTTCACCCCAAATCCAACTTGGCTTGCCTCCCTCTTTGAGCATTCTTTCTTTGAGCGAACCGCCCGGGACTTGGGAGTTGGGTACCGTCGCTGCGCGCCCCTGGATCGGTGCCGCGATGGCCGCTTGGCTGTAGACCTTGCG
>JAJTEK010000154.1:9841-16088 GCA_021299695.1 Pirellula sp.
ATACTGAGCGACTGCATACTGAGCGACTGGGGCAAAAGATCGGATCGATAAAGGCGACGCATAAAGGCACCAAGCGGTCGAAGAAGGTCACGAAGGAAAGGGGGACACCTGCTTTAGGCGACCCGAGGACTTCTCCCAGTCTAACGCAAAAACGGGGTTTCTTGGTAGGCATCGGTTCCAATAAGCTCCTTCCGCGGGAAAAGAATTCTTGCATTCTGTTTCTGAAACTCGAATTGATCTAGAATGATTTCGGTTTCCGGTGACCTAGCCTCGGTATAGGTCCCATGGAAAATCCACATGGAATCCAAGCCATCGAGCCCATAACTTGCCCCTGACCTCTGTTGAGGAACCCGTGCGAATTGTCGTTTGCCAATCTCCCGAACAGGTCGCACAAGCGGCTGCCCGGGAATCCATCGAGTATCTAGGGTTGGCTTGCTCAAGATCGGGCCAAAAAGTCGAACCCGTCGTTTTGGGATTAGCTACAGGCAGCACGCCGCTGGGACTCTATGAGCAGTGGATCGAACGTTATCGAGCCGGGGAGATTTCGTTCCGCAATGCCATCTCATTCAACCTCGATGAATATTGCGGTCTAGCTCCTGAAGATGTCCGAAGCTACCACTATTTCATGCAAGAGAATCTCTTCAAGCATGTCGATTTCTTGCCACAAAATACCCACCTCCCAAAAACGGACTGCTCGGACTTACCCGCAAGCGCCGAGGCCTATGAAATCGCGATCAACCAGTCTGGCGGGATCGATCTACAGATCCTCGGTATCGGAACCGAGGGCCATATCGGCTTCAACGAGTTAGGTTCGTCACTGTCCTCGGCTACCCGGGTCAAGACCCTGACTGCGAAAACCCGACAGGACAATGCTAGGTTCTTCGAGTCGCTCGAACATGTCCCCCGAATGGCGATCACCATGGGACTCGGTACGATCATGAACGCTCGAGCAATCCTGCTCCTCGCAACCGGTTTGCACAAAGCCCAAACCATCCGGGATACCGTCGAAGGTCCCGTCACAGCGATGGTCCCAGCTTCCATCCTGCAATTCCATCCCAACGCGACAATCATCTTGGACCAAGCTGCCGCAAGCAAGCTCGCCCACCTCGATTACTACTTGGACGCCGAAAGAAATCAACGATCGCTATGAGCCCATCGAATTACCACGAGCAGACCGCCGAGCATGCGAGGCTCAAGCAATCGAGCGAACGCCAAGCCAATTGGCAGCGCTGGGGTACATATCTCTCAGAACGCCAATGGGGGACGGTTCGGGAAGACTACTCCGACAACCAAGAAGCTTGGTTTTTCCTTCCCCACGATCATGCTCGCTCGCGAGCCTACCGCTGGGGAGAAGACGGGCTCATGGGGATCTGCGATCGACAAGGTCGGTTGTGTTTTTCGTTTGCCCTCTGGAACACCCGCGATCCGATCCTCAAAGAACGGCTTTACGGACTTTCTGGCCCCGAGGGAAACCACGGTGAAGACGTCAAGGAGTCTTACTATTACGTCGATGCGACTCCGACATGTTCGTACGCTAAGGGGATCTACAAATACCCTCAATCGCGGTTTCCTTACGAACGTCTCACGGATATCAACCGAACGAGGTCTCGTTTGGAGCCTGAGTTCGAATTGGCCGACTCGGGTGCCTTCGACGAAAACGGTTACTTCGATTGTCAGATCGAGTATGCCAAGGAAACCCCTGACGATATTCTTATCCGACTGACAGTCCACAATCGCGGCACAAGACCAGCGGTAATCCACCTGCTTCCACAACTTTGGTTTCACAATTCTTGGGTCTGGGGATGCACCCATGATGGATGCGCTGCTAAGCCCCGCATGCGGCTGATCTATCCGGAGAACGAACCATCAGGCGTGGTGATGTGCGATCACGAAACCCTCGGTCACCTCGAGTTTCGTGTTCAGAACGAACTCGATTCCGAACGGCCCGAATGGATCTTTACCGAGAACGAGACGAACATATCAAGGCACCCAGGAGCCTTATCGGCCGGAAGCCATTTCAAAGATGCGTTTCACGACTACATCGTTCAAGGGGACAAAAGCAAAGTCAATCCGAAACCCTTCGGAACCAAGTGCGGCGCTCACTTCATGGTCATCGTCCATCCGAATCGGCCAACCGTCTTGCGATGCCGTTTGACAGGCCTCGGCGAAAACTCCAAACCCACAAGCGTCCCGCTGGTAGGCGACAGAACCCCTCCAGACTACCAACCTCTTGCGACCATCGACGATCGATTCGATGAGATCTTCGAAACCCGCAAAAAGGAAGCCGACGAATACTACCAGGCCTGCATCCCGAAAGAACTCAGCCAAGATGAAAACCTCGTGGCAAGACAAGCTTACGCAGGATTGATCTGGACCAAGCAGTTTTATTACTACGTCGTAGACGCTTGGATGCAAGGGGACCCAGAGGGTCGCCAGCTCCCAAGCTCCCGCCTCCAGGGTCGAAATGCCGACTGGAAACATCTGTTCAATCGCGATGTGATCAGTATGCCCGACAAATGGGAGTACCCCTGGTATGCGGCTTGGGATCTTGCCTTCCACATGATCCCCATGTCGCGCATCGATCCGGAATTCGCCAAAAACCAACTGTTGCTGTTTTTGCGCGAATGGTACATGCACCCCAACGGCCAAATCCCAGCTTACGAATGGGCTCTGAGCGACGTCAATCCACCTGTCCACGCGTGGGCCTGCTGGCAAGTCTACCAACAGTCAGGCGATCGTGAGTTCCTAGCCAGAACCTTCCAAAAGCTTCTGCTGAACTTCACCTGGTGGGTCAATCGCAAAGACACCCGAGGCCAACACGTCTTTAGCGGAGGATTCCTAGGTCTTGATAACATCGGGGTCTTCGACCGCAGTGCTCCGCTGCCGGGTGGTGGAACACTCGATCAAGCCGACGCGACAGCTTGGATGGCCTTCTACTGTGGATGCATGCTCCAAATGGCTCTCGAATTGGCGGATGACTCCCAAGCCTATTCGGACATGGCGAGCAAGTTCTTTGAACACTACGTCGCGATCTCCGAAGCCATGAACTCCCTTCACGGGACCGGTTTGTGGGAGGACAACGACGGTTTCTACTACGACCACCTATACCGCGAAGGAAAAAGTATTCCGCTCAAGGTCCGTTCGCTTGTCGGACTGATCCCGTTGTGCTCGAACGTCATTCTCTACGACTCGGTGATCGAAAAACTGCCCGGTTTTAAGAACCGAATGAATTGGTTTTTGGCCAACAAACCTCAAATGTCCAAATACATGACCTACCTGGAGCAGAAATCGACCGAAGGCCGACCCGGTGGGATGCGATTGCTGGCGATCCCTTCGACCGATCGTCTTAAGCGACTCCTGACCTATATGCTCGACGAATCGGAGTTTTTATCCCCTTACGGAATCCGCTCTCTTTCTGCGATCCATCAGGATAAACCGTTCGTCTTCGAACACGCCGGCGGGACCAACTCGGTCGGTTACGTACCCGGCGAGAGCAACTCGGGCATGTTCGGTGGCAACAGCAATTGGAGAGGTCCAGTCTGGTTCCCACTGAACTACTTGATCGTCGCATCGTTGCGATCCTACCATGAATACTATGGCGATAGTTTCACCATGGAATGTCCGACCGGATCCGGCCAGCATCGAAACCTCAGAGAAATCGCCGACGAAATAGAACGCCGACTGGTCCAACTCTTTCTCAAGGATCCCGAGGGCCGAAGACCATGCCACGGCCAAGACCCACGCTACTGGAACGATCCGAACTGGCAGGATCTTGTCCTCTTCTACGAGTATTTCCACGGGGACAACGGAAGCGGACTAGGAGCAAGTCACCAAACCGGATGGACGGCCTTGGTCTCGACGATCCTCGAGCATCAGGCGGCTTGCAAATCCAAGAGTTGAGATCACCCCCCACTACCATCCCCTAGGATTGACATGACTCGTTTCTTTCAGTGCGCTTGCGTTGCAATTTTGGTCTATCTTAGCTCGCTGGCACTGGCCCAAGAGCCCCCTAATTTCCTGGTGATCCTGTGCGACGATCTCGGTTACAGCGACTTGGGTTGCTACGGCAGTGAGATCGATACCCCGCAACTCGATGCGATCGCCGCATCGGGACGACGCTACTCGCAGTTCTACAACACGGCCCGTTGCTGGCCCACCCGCGGAGCCTTGCTCTCAGGATACTACGCTCAGCAAATACGAAGAGATACCGTCGCGGGAGTCAAAAGTGGCGGCCAAGGTCAACGGCCTTCATGGGCAAAGTTGATCTCAGAACGACTTGGCCCCTACGGCTACCATTCCTACCACTCTGGAAAATGGCACGTCGATGGCCTCCCAACCAAAAACGGTTTCGAGAGATCTTACAGCCTACAGGACCACGACCGACACTTTGCACCTAAGAGCCACACGCTCGACGACAAGCCACTGCCAGAGATCAAGACCGGTGAGGATTACTATTCAAGCGCCTACATCGCATCGATGGCCATAGACCAACTGAGGTACCATCAAGAGACCCATCCTGGAAAGCCGTTCTTTTCCTACGTTGCATTTACCGCACCGCATTTCCCGCTCCAAGCACCCAAGGAGCTTGTCGAAAAGTACCAAGCCCGTTACCGCGTCGGTTGGGAACCTATTCGACGCGAACGCTGGGCAAAAATGCAGAGACTAGGACTCGGTTCCTCGATCCTAGGGCCTAGCCTGATCGAGTCCGAAGTCGGCCCCCCTTACCATTTCCCAAACGCTTTAGAAAAACTCGGGCCCGGCGAAGTCAATCGCCCGGTTCCTTGGGACTCCCTCGGAGAGTTGCAGCGAGAGTTTCAGGCCAACAAAATGGCGGTCCATGCAGCGATGATCGATTCGATGGATACGCACATCGGACGAATCTTCGATTTCATTAAACAAAACCCCGAGCAGTGGAAAAACACCTTGGTCATGTTCCTGTCGGACAACGGAGCAAGTGCTGAGATCATGGTCCGAGGTGACGGCCACAATACCCAGTCAGCCCCTGGTGCCCGTGACTCTTACCTGTGTTTAGGGCCTGGATGGTCGAGTGTCTCGAACACCCCGTTTCGAAGGCACAAGACGTGGGTACACGAAGGAGGTATCGCCACGCCGATGATCGTGCATTGGCCTGCAGGCATCGATGCGGCACTTGAGCCCATCGCCTCTCCCGGACATGTCGTCGATATCGCTCCGACACTTCTAGAAATCGCTTCGACTAAAAAACCAGCTACCGAGGCGCTCTGGAGCGGTCCTAGCCACCCAGGACAGAGTCTCGCTCCGCAGTGGAACCAAACAAGCAAGACCGGCAAAGCCTCCGAGGATCGTATTCTATGGTGGCAACACGAAGCCAATCGCGCTTTGCGTCAAGGCGACTGGAAGATTGTCGCTTCGGGTAAAGAAGCCCCTTGGGAACTTTACAATTTAGCGAACGATCGTTCTGAAACGATAAACCTTGCTCTCGATCAACCGGAGGTCCTCGAGCGCCTGGTAGGAATTTGGGATCAATGGACCGAACGCTTTAGGGTCCAAGCCACTGCGGTGGATGGACCTGACGCCCAATAGAGCTTCCCATAGAACTTTCGGTAGAGCCTTCAGTAAAGTTTCCTGCGAAATCAAAGATTAGTGAACAGTACCCAAGGTCGAGAACATATGGCTCATGATGCGACAGAACGATTGGTTATTGGTATCGATGCAGGAGGGTCTAAAACCAAAGCCTGCTTGGCCTTGGCCAAGCCGTTGACCCTTGCAGAAAGATCCACAAGCGACCCGAGTTCGGATTGGACGCAGTCGATCAAAGTGGTCGGAACCGGGGAATCTGGACCCGGGAATCCCCGCTCGGTCGGGTTCGACGCGGTGTACGTGAACCTCCTTGACGCAATAGCAGAAGCTTTTCATAGTGCTGGGCTCAAGCAAACCAAGGCGCAGGCGATTTGCGTCAGTATGGCTGGAGTAGGGCAAGCCGATCAGCGGATCCCGGTAGCCCAGTGGGTCGAACAAGCCAATTTGGCTGACCGAATACGGGTCAGTGAGGACGTCACGCCAATACGATGGGCCGCCCTTTGGGAAACTAGGCATCTGAACCACACCTCATTGCATTCCGGAGGCAAACGGCTTTGGAACAACAGCGTGACGTTGATTTCAGGAACCGGGTCGATCGTCTCGGCAACCAAAGACACGCCACAAGAGTTTGCGAGCCAAGCACACCCACTGCTCGAAGTCCCCCTTGATCTCGATGCGAGTCGGGGGC
>JAJTEK010000032.1 GCA_021299695.1 Pirellula sp.
AATCACGACGTGAGGATGACAATCTGGTCCAAGACCAGTAGAAAGACTATCCTGAGTTTCTGCCAGCGACTCGTTGTCTGAGACTTTCTCTGCCCCGTCATGCATTGATGCTTTTTTCTTGTCCATACTTTTCTCCAAATGGTTTTCCAAGCTCGTTTCCCTGTTGATCCCAAAGCGTGGTCCGACTCACGTCGGGCTGTGAATCACAACCTTGAGTACCTGTCTCATCCTAAAAGATCCAAGCGATGCGATGTTGTCACATGCATCAAAAAACATCAAAAATTGTCAAGTCAAATCCCGCTTGCATTCCTAGTTCTACAAGAACTATTCTGGATTAGATTTGGAAAAGAAAGGGGTTCTCGCGCAGAATTTGTGGGAGGAAAAAGATCAAAAAGCCCTAACATGTGGCGTTTTCGTCGTTGCCGATCCTTTGGTATGCCTGCCCTTGGTATGCCTGATCTCGTTGAACAGTCTCCGACGGCGTACTGAGTTCAATCCCATCTTCGACGGCCTGTACGCCTAAGACTGACTGCAAACGAAAAGGGCCCTCTAGCCTCTCAGCGGATTGCAATGCAACTCTGCAAAGGCTTGAGTATGTTCTCGACGACATAACTGTCCATCAACTCGCGCATGTGGACCTCAAGCCGATCCAACTCGCCGACAAAGGTCTCCTCGGGCGACAAGGAATCAAACCGTCGGACCGTCACGTACACACTCAATAAGTCCTCAGCGATCTCCGGACCCTTGGTCTGAAGCGATCCGTTGCGAGGCTCAAAGTTGATCCGAGCGTGCGTGCGAAACGTCTCGTCGAGCGATATCTGGATGACCGGCTCATAGCACATCACCTGCGAACCGGGCCGCTGCGAAAAACTCTCAAAGGCCGCCGGTAACCCCAAGGCATCGCACAAGAGCTGGTTGTGGTTGCCCCGATAGGCAAAGTCAAATCCATACATCAAACTCAAGGCCTCACAATCCAACCGGCTGACCGAAAGCATATAAGGCGCCAATTCGAGCACCTGGCGATGCTGTTCCATCGCCTCTTGAATCGTTCCGGGATTGACCATCGAACTGCTGATACGACGCAACTCGGCCGCTACCCACCGATAGGATCCCTGATCCTTTTCCTCCTCCAAGATGAACTCGCCGCGTTCGCGCTCATAGAAATGCGCAAGCCTCGGGAAACGCTTCTGCAACTGCTCAAAAAAATGAAGCACCGCATCCCGACCCGTCGGCAAATCCATCTCGGTCTGCAAGGTGACGTTCGAATAAAAGTCGTCGCTAAACGATCCGTAGGAATCCATGCTCTGTGCGTCTCTGCTAAACCACCGAAGTTACCAAAATACCCAAAGAAGGCACCAACAACTCTCAAGCCCATGTCGCCAAGAGACTCCCATCGACGAGCCAGCGCTCCCGGGGACTCTCAGATCAACTCGAATGTCATATTATCCCTGGCAAGCTCGATAAGCCTAGGGGCTTGCTCAGGAGTATTTTCCGATCGCCGCTTCTGTAGCACTTCCCGCAAACCCA
This sequence comes from Pirellula sp., assembly GCA_021299695.1. GTDB lineage: Bacteria > Planctomycetota > Planctomycetia > Pirellulales > Pirellulaceae > JBKCUI01. The sequence goes on from JAJTEK010000032.1 coordinate 1,528, forward strand.
CCGGGTCCGGATGGCTGACCATGGGGTTAAAATGGGTCAAAATCAAACGCTCAACCCCATACTTGGCCGCCTGCGCTACCACCTCGGTCGGCCAACTATGCCCGGTGTGCCGCGCCATCTTCTTCTCCTGGTCAGTGAAATTGCACTCGTGGACCAACCAATCGACACCTTGGAGATTCCTCCAGTATTCGGAATCGTCCTCGCAGGTCGTATCGGTCACATAAGCCAACGATACGCCTGGGAAATCCAGTCGGTATCCGACCGCACCCCCGGGATGCTCAAGCGGAAACCAAGAGCACTTGGCCCCCCCAAGCTCAAATCTCGGCCCCAAGTCCTCCAACACATGCCACTCAAAAGGAGGAATCACCGGAAACAACGAAGGATGGAACAAATGCTCCCGTATCGCGTCAATCTTCTCCCGTTGTGCATAGATGTGAATCCTCTCGAGCGGCGTGTTCCCACCCAAAAGATCCCAAAAGAACGTCAGTCCCATCACATGGTCCAAATGCGTGTGCGACAAGAGCACCGAGATCGACTCCGTCGCGATGAGCCCATGCAAGCGAAATAATGAACTGCCCGCATCGAACGCAATTCCCGGCTCTGGCAGAAAAAAACAAGCCGTATGCCTAGCCTCGCTCGGGTGATACCCCGCCGTTCCCAGGCAGTGTAGTTTCATGATGGAATATCCGCACAAAATGCAAAAAGCACGCCGCGATCCTCGGTCCAATCCGATGCTTCAGCATACTCAAAATCGACCCGAATTCTCGCCTGCAATCCTCAGCGATCCAACGGATTTTGTGGAATAGTTTCCGTCCAAGCCCACCGATAAAATCTTCGCAATCCCTACAAACACTCCAGCCGGCCCATCCAATCGCCCCCCAAATCGACTACTTGACCCCAAGCCCATTGGGACGCGGACTCAAGATCCCGCGGACCCCCATCTGCGCGATATTGTCCAACGTGTCGTTGAGCTTGCCATACATCGCAGGGTCATCAATCAACCGTGCCAATGTCCCTTGGCTACTGTTGAGCCTCCTTGCGAAAACCTTCAAGTCAGCGGCCAAGCCCTCGATGTTCGCCAAAGCGTTCCCAAGATTCGCGGCGATCTGGTCGCTGCGTTGACTGATCGGTTCGGTGATCTCGGCCAAATTGGCAATGGCCTCGTCGGCATTGATCAACGCCGATCGCACCGTCTGGCCAATCCCCGTAAACTCCCCTCCGATACTCTCGAGACTATCGCTGAACTCCTCAAATCCTTTGAGGGTTCGTTGCAACTGCGTCAAGGTCCCTTCGGCGTTTTTGATCAACCCCGGTAAGGTCGTCAGCGCCTCGGCGATCAAATTGGGAATGTTGGCCCTCTCGACCTGTGTGCCAATCCGATTGATCGTCCCTACCGTCACATTGATATTGTCGAGCGTCGTTTGCATCCGACCTGTGACATCCTTGATCGATGCGGTGTCCCCACCGAAAGTGTCCTGAGCCACCGAAAGGATGCTATCGAGCTTCTGCGCTACGCGTTGCAAGGAATTCGCTAAACCAGCCATATCGCCAAAAGCCTCTAAAGGATCAGGGACCACCTCCCCCTTGGCTATGAAGTCCTGCTGGCCAATGACCTGCAAAGAAGCTTGCATCTCCCGCTCATCCAAAACGCCATCCCGGGGCGATCCTGAAAAACCATCGAAACGGGCAAGCAACTCCTTGGGGTCCGGATCGATAAACTCGATGATCGAGTCTCCACTGATGAGCGACCCGGTCTTGATCCGAGGAACCTCACCGACGAGCAACTCGCAGGTCCGATCGATCTCCAAGAGCAAGTCGACCCCGCCCCCACGCTGCGTGCGCAACTCCACCTTGGCCACTCGACCGATCAACACCCCGTTTTTGCGCACGGGTGTGTCGACTCCCACATTCGGCGCACTCGGAAAATTGACCGTAAAACGATACCGATCTACCCAGAGCTTGGGCACAGCTCCAAAAAATGCAATCAACAGTACGCCGATGATCGCAGAGGCCAATACCAATACACCTACGCCAAACCGATATCCGTTGTCGTCCATGGTCTTTACTCGGCCTCCCTTCGCGCAATCGTATCATGCAGCCGTGGTGTCTCATCGACGTGCGACACGTTCGAAATCGATAGCATCTCCATCAAACGCTCGCCAGCCTCGCCTCGTACAAACTGACGAACCCGCCGATCCTTGCACTCCTCGAGCCCCTCGGGTGCGCCATCAAATAACACCTGGGACTCTCCAGGCAACAGTCGACTGAAAGGATAAAGCATGATCACCCGGTCGGCAATCTTGCGAGCCGAATGCATGTCGTGCGTCACGACAATACTCGTGACCGAATACCTTCGCTGCGATCGCAAGATCAACTCATTGATCACGTCGCTCATGATCGGATCCAACCCAGTCGTCGGCTCGTCGTAGAGCAAAAGCTCGGGCTGCAAAATCAACGCTCGGGCCAAACCGACCCGCTTGCGCATACCCCCAGAGAGCTGCGATGGCCGTTTGGGCAAAACACTCGTCGGTAAACCTACCTCCATGAGCCGCTGCTCGATCAGTGTCTGGGCCGTAGCTCCAGGTGGAACCCCATGCTGCTCCAATGGAAAAGCAATGTTCTGCTGGATGCTCATGCTGTCAAACAATGCCGCATTCTGAAACACAAAACCAAACCTCCGACGCAGCTTGGTCAACTCTGCTTCCGAAAGCGATTTCAAATCGCAACCATCAAACCTAACCGTTCCTTCCGTCGCCGGCAGTAACCCCACAAGCGACTTGAGCAACATCGTCTTGCCGCATCCACTCTCCCCAATGATCGCTACGGTCTGCCCCCGAGGGATCGATAGAGTGATCTGATGCAAGACGATCTGCCGTCCAAACCGAATACTCAAACCCTGCGTCTCAATGATCGCAACGTCGCTCGGCGAACTCTTGGAAATCACAGTCGTTACCATCGATGCACCCTCGAATTCCACTCTCAAAAAAGCTTCGAGCCACTCGTCGGCCAAAACGTCGAGTGAACCCCATCGAGGAACATGTTCAATACAATGTCGACGGCCAGGATCATCACGAAACTCTCCACGAAAGCCGATGTCGCTGCTCGCCCCACACCCTCAGCACCAGCCTGGCAATGAAACCCGCGATAACAACTGACAATCGCAATGATCGCCCCAAAAAACACACTCTTGAATATCCCTGTGAAAAAATCAAACCCTCCGACAAAGTCCCGGCTGTTCTTCAAGTACTGCGCATGGTCGATCCCAAAAACGATCACACTGAAAAAGTACCCTCCAACAATCCCCATAAAGTCTGCCATGATCGTCAATGCCGGTATCAATAACACACAGGCCAAAAATCGAGGTACCACCAAGTAATGGATCGGATTGGCTCCCATCGCAACCAACGCGTCGATCTGCTCGGTCACCCGCATCGTACCTATCACCGCTGCCATCGCACTGCCAACCCGACCCGCTAACATCGTCGCCGCCAAAACCGGTCCTAACTCCCGTACCAACGACATCGTAATGACCGCACCTAACTTCGACTCCAATCCCATCGTCTTGAACTGATGGTAACTCTGCAAAGCAAGGACCATCCCAATGAATGTTCCGGTCAATGCCACCACCGGTAAACTCAAAACCCCCACCGAATATAGATTCGGCATCAACGTTCCACTCCGGGGCCTCGAAGTTACCATCCACATCAACATCCGCCACGAAAACAAAGATATGTCCCCCAAGGTGTTGATCCCCTGGATCGTGACACCCCCCCAAGCATTGGCCACCTTGCCAAAACTTTGACTCATTCGACCCGCAAGCGAATCCCGCGATGTTTTCCGAGTTGTTCCCATATCGCGTTGCATCGACCCGGATTTTTGGCAACTTGAGCAGACTTTGACGAATAGCCAAAGATTGCCGACCCGGATGACTTTTCAACCCCTCCTTTGACTCTCCCCCCCATATTCCACTCGAACGCCGACCGATGCATCCAACAAAGCTCCGTGCCCCCTGCGCCTCTGTGTTCCAGACGGATTTCGTCCGAAATCTGTCTAGGGAGTAGGCCTTACTTGGACGTTTTGCTAGCTTTGTGCCGAAACGAATCAACGCCAGTTGCTTGACAGCCACCGGTCTGCCTGCGTAGCATTTAGAGCAGGAACTAGGTGATAAACACTCGCGGTTCCCCCCTCCCTCCCCAGAAGAGCCTCGTTTTCCTCCCCAGCTCGGCTCATGACTCGCCCGCCCACCCCTGAATTTCGATACTCCCATTCTCGAAACTCCCCGAGTAAGCCCATGCGGCATGACCACCGGCTCTTGTTGGCCGATTTCCTAAGTCGCCTCGCCTGGCAAACCCTTGCCACCAGCCGCAGCCTGGTTTCCCCCTTATTCGTCGCCTTCGCTCTGGGCCAACTCGCCACAGCTCAAGACTTCGAACAAGGAAAAGCCCTCTGGGCTACCCAGTGTGCCTCGTGCCACGGCTCGACAGGGCAGGGGGTCGAAAACCACTTCGCCGACCCGCTCACCGGTGACCTATCGATCAAAGAACTTGCCTCTGTCATCCAGGCGACAATGCCCGAAGGCGCGCCGAAAAGCCTCACCGAATCACAAGCGCAGGCCCTGGCGCAGTTCGTCCATCACGAATTCTACTCCCCCTACGCGCAACTCCGTAATTCCCCACCAAAAATCGCCTTCAGCCGACTGACTGCAGACCAGTACCGCCGCAGTGTCTCAGACCTGATGGCCATCTGCAACGGACAAGCCCAAGCTTGGAGCCAGGAGCGTGGACTCCAGCGACTGATCACCCAAGGCGAGTGGAACAAGGATCGAAAGGAGGTCGAAAAGAAAGTAGACGGGAAACTGGTCTGGGACTGGCCTGAAAACAAACCTCTCGGAGAGGTCGACCACGAGAAATGGCAAATCCGTTGGTCCGGTACCCTTCTTGCCCCCACCTCGGGTCGCTACGAGTTCCTCCTGGATTCGACCATCAACACCAAACTCTTCGTCAACGACGAGCGAACTCCACTGATCGATGCAAGTGTCGTCTCCTACGAGAAAAGTACCAACTCAGCGAGCATCTTCTTAGTCGCAGGCCAAGTCTATCGTTTCGTTCTAGATGCCTCCAAAAACAAAGAGCCCAAAGCACGACTGAGCCTCCAGTGGAAAACTCCAACCGGTGTCCTTGAGCCGATCCCGGATTCGCTCCTTTCCCCCACCTGGGCCCCCCAAACACTTCTAGTACAAACCCCATTCCCACCCGACGATGCAAGCGTCGGGTACGAACGCGGAACGAGCATCTCCCGCGATTGGTTCGAAGCCCTAATCGCCTCGGCCATCGAAGTGGGAAACCAAATCACCGCCGACCCAAAACGCTGGATGCCAAAGCAAGCCAACGACCCGACAAACCTCGAGCACGTCAAAAAATGGTGCGCTCTATGGGTCTCTGCGGCACTGCGAAGGCCCCTGACCCCAGACGACACCCAACGCTTCATCGAAGCCCATTTCGATGGCGAATCGTCCATCGCCGAGGGGATCAAAAAAGTTTGCCTCATGACGCTGACCTCCCCGGAATTCCAATACCCGGGATTCTCAGGCTCCGAGGATGAAAAAAACATCGCTCGCCTAGCCCTAGCCCTCTGGGACTCTCTGCCCGACCCGTGGATGATCGAACTGGCTACCAAACAAGAATGCCACCACCCAGATCAACTTCGACCGATCATCGATCGCATGATCCGCGATCGACGCTTCGAACAAAAATTGACCCGCTTCTACCTCGAATGGCTCGGCCTGCACTCGGCCAAAGACCTCACAAAAACCAAAGATCGCTTCGAAGCCTTCGACGAATCCCTCCAATCGGACCTTAGGCAGAGCCTCCAGCGAACCCTCAGTGACTACGCCAAAGACGATGTCGATATCCGTGGACTCCTGAACTCCGATGCGATCTACCTCAACGGAAAACTCTCAAGCGTCTTCGGCGGCGGACTCCCACCCGATGCACCCTTCCAAAAAGTCGCCATGTCCACCGAACGCGCAGCGGGCGTCCTCTCGCACCCCTTGGTCCAAGCTTACTACGCCTACCACGATTCAGGCTCTCCGATCCACCGCGGTGTGTTTCTTGCCCGAAGAGTCCTCGGCCGTTCGCTCCGGCCACCTATCGATGCGATCATCCCCGCATCCGAGGAAACCGATCCTGGCCTGACGACACGCCAACGCGTCGCAAAACAAACCTCCGGTGCCATGTGCCAATCCTGCCACCGGATCATCAATCCCCTCGGATTCGCTTTCGAAAACTACGACGCCATCGGTCGCTTTCGCGCTGAGGAAAACGGCAAACCCATCGATGCGGCAGGTGCCTACGTCACTAGCCTCGGGGACCAAGTCGAGTTCAACAGCCCCAAACAACTCGGTAACTTCCTGGCCGAATCCCCCGAAGTCCACCAAGCGATCGTCAAACAACTCTTCCAGTTCTTTGTCAAACAACCCCTCCCGGCCTACGGACTCGATCAATCCGACGCACTGACCCAATCCCTCCAAAACCATGGATTCAAAGTCCGACCCCTCATGCAGGACATCGGACTCCTGATCTGCCAAACCCCTCCGATGCGACCCTACGCACTTCGATGACTATACTTGTAGCTCCCAAGCCCCGCGATCACCGATCCGAATCACTCAACGACCCGAATCACCCACCTTCCAATTACCGATCATGACATCCCTTTATTCCCGACGCGACTTTGCCAAGAAAATCGGTATCAGCGCAAGCGCTCTACCCTTCCTCCTGAACCTCAGCAGCCTCGGACATGCCAACCCCTCGGCTCGGAAACAACGACTCATCGTCGTGTTTAGCCCCAACGGCGTGATCCCCACGAATTTTTGGCCCGACCAGGAAGGAGATCAGTTCGACCTCAAACCGATCATGGCGCCCCTGGCTCCCTTCAAAAATCGATTGCTCACCCTCCACGGCGTCAGCGACAAAATTCGAGGCGATGGCGATAACCACATGCGAGGCATGGGCTGCCTGCTGACGGGCATCGAACTCTACCCAGGAAACATCCAAGGGGGTTCGGATACCCCGGCAGGCTGGGCCAGCGGAATCTCCATCGACCAAGAAATCAAAAAACACCTCCAAGCACACCCCGAAACGCAAACCCGTTTCGGCTCCCTCGAATTCGGTGTCGGTGTTCCAAGCCGAGCCGATACCTGGACACGAATGGTCTACGAAGGTCCCAACCGACCCATCACCCCAGTCGACGACCCCTACGCGATGTTCAACAAACTCTACGGACAACGCAAAGACCAGGAGAGCGTCCGAAGCATCCTCGACGACCTCCAGGCCGACCTTGCGAAACTTCGCTCGAATGTAAGCCAAGACGATCGACGCTTGCTCGACGAACACGAAGCCCTCGTCCGAGAATTCGAAAAACAGCTCTCCCCCAACGCCGCCGATAACCACGCGGTTCCCTCTCTAGATCCGAAAGTCGAAGATAGCAACGACAACATACCGACCCTGACCCGCATGCAAACCGACTTGATGCTCCATGCGATCCAAGCCGACTTCGCACGTATCTTCACCTTCCAATTCACCAACTCGGTCGGACAAGCCAAAATGCGTTGGCTGGGAATCGAGGAGGACCATCACGGACTCTCCCACGAACCGGACTCCAACGAACAAGCCGTCGAGAAACTCACCAAAATCAATACCTGGTACTGCGAGCAAATCGCCTACCTCGCACAAAAGCTCGCCGATACCCCAGAATCCGATGGAAACGGCTCGCTCCTAGACAACACCACCATCCTCTGGACCAACGAACTCGGAAAGGGTAACTCCCATACCCTCGAGAACATCCCGTTTGTCCTCATCGGTGGCGGTCTGGGCTTCCAAATGGGTAGATCCCTCAAGTTCAAAAACGTCCCACACAACCGACTGCTCCTGAGCCTCGCGCACGGCTTCGGCCACACAATCTCCCAATTCGGAAACGCAAATCACTGCAACGATGGCCCCTTGGCGCTATCCTAAACTCCAAACAACCCCAACGCTTGGCCGACTCGAACCCTTCTTGCAAACCATGCTTAGGATCCCCACTGCTGAGCAACTCTCTGATGCGCCGAGGTGATCTGCTATGCCGGCTTTTGTCGTCGTGGCGGGACCAAACCTGGGTGCCCGCTACCCCCTAAATAACTCCACAAATAGCTCTACGGTGAGAATCGGCAGAGACTCTCGCTGCGAAATCCACTTCGACGACACCGAAACCTCACGCAAACACGCCGAAATCGAACGAGTCGGTGACTCCTACGTCCTTACTGACCTCAAAAGTAGCAACGGCACTACGGTCAACGGACAAACCATCGAATCTAAAACTCTCCTCGATGGGGATCGTGTGCAGATCGGAAAACAAACTCTCGTTTTTCGACTCCGCGAGGCAATTCCAAGCGCAACGGATAAAGACTACTTACAACGTAGCGTTTCGATCGTCCCGGATCAGGACCTGGAAAACTCCCAAATCATCAGTCGGGCCGATCTGAGCGATCCGGTCGGCGAAACCGAATTCTTCGACCCCCAAGTCGCTAACCCGCTCTCGGTCAACAAATCCCCATGGGAAATCATGTACCGAACCAGTTTGGCTGTCAGCCGAACCCTCGATATCAACCAACTCCTCGAACAAATCGTCGACCTGATCTTCCAATGGGTCCAATGCGATCATGCCTGCGTCATGCTCACCGATGCCATCTCCAACGAACTCAAACCCGTCTACCGAAAGAACCGTAAACCGCAGTCCAACCACCAAATCACTATCAGCAAAACCATCCTCGACTTCGTCCTGAAAAACGAAGAAGGGGTACTGACGAGCAACGCAAAAGACGACCGACGATGGAATGCCAGCGCAAGCATCGAAGCCAGCGGTGTGTGCGAAGCGATCTGCGTCCCCATGAAAGGTCGCTACGGCGTCGTCGGTGTTCTCTACATCGACACCATGGTCAATGCCACTGTGCAATCGATAACCCCCAACCGAGCCTCGCAAACCCAACTGCATGTCTTCGACGAAGAACACCTTAAAATGATGGTCACCATCGGACATCAAGCAGCCCTGGCCATCGAAGATACCCATTTCTACCAAACCACGATCCAAACCGAAAAATTAGCTGCCGTCGGCCAGACCATCGCCAACCTCTCGCACCACGTTAAGAATATCCTGCAAGGTCTCAAAGGTGGAGGTTTCATGGTCCATGAAGGCCTCAAACGCAACGAACTCGATCCCATTCGAGCCGGCTGGGAAATCTGCGAAAAGACTCACAACCGTATCGAATCGCTCGTTCTCGATATGCTGACGATGAGCAAAGAACGGGAACCCAAACGCGAATCGACCAACCTAGTGCTCCTGATCCAAGACGCCCTGTCGATCGCTCAAGCCCCCGCTAGGGATGCCAACGTCCAAATCGCTTGGAACCCACCGCCCGATCCACACACCGCATGCGTCGATCCCGAAGGTATCCACCGCGCGGTGCTAAACCTCATCCTCAATGCAATCGATGCGACCAGCGGTAGACCCGATGCCAAAGTTTCCATCGTCCTGGCATGCACCCAAGACTCGACGCGGATCGAAATCGAAGACAACGGAATCGGAATCCCCAAATCCCAACTCCAAACAATCTTCTCTCTGTTCGAATCGACCAAAGGGAATCGAGGAACCGGACTTGGGTTGCCCGTAAGTCAAAAGATCATCCGAGAGCATGGCGGTGACATCTCGGTCTCAAGCGTCGTCGACCAAGGTACGACGTTCACCATCCGACTCCCCTCGGAATAGTCTCCCTAACACCGACTAGTCGCTTTTACAGGGCGCATAGTACTCGATCATCCGCTCGATCGCCTGTCGGCAAACGATACAAAATTCGAAGGGTTCGAGTCCATCGCCCATCGCACAGGACCTCTGCGGACGGTACATCCCAGTTCGCAGATAACCGCCCCCCTCGAATGCTCCAACCACCGAAGCCTGCCCTTGGATCTGACCAGAAAAATCCTTGGGCGTCGGCAATGGAACTCCCTGGCTCAACAAGGACCTCCATTTGAGCTTCTCACGATCCAACTCCCGTGTGATATTCGGCTCGACCGGCTCGACTCCCTCAGGATAGATATCGCTGTAAGTCACCGCACCAATGTATTCGTCGGCTAGGTAGGCTAACGAGTGTGCGAATTCATGCAAAAAAACCGCTTCGCTCCGTGGATCGTCCACCGTTGTGACACAGTAGTCCAAACAGATAGCCCCCCCACCGTATCTCTTTGAGTTGACCAACACGACGATGGTATCATAAGGAACCTGGGCCGCGTACCGCTTGAGCGCATGACCATCCTCGGTCAACAGATAACGATCGATCCCCAAACTGTTGAACGAAGCGTTCAAGGTACTGTTGCGGTATACTCGTTTATCCGGCTCGTCGACACCCGACTCGTAGGAATCGCGAAACACACCAACGACATTCATCCTAGCTCGGTGCTTCCTAAAGGGCTCATGCTCGAACATGAACCGAGTCATCCGCTCCGCATCGGCATGAAACTTCTCCTGCTCACTTGCTGTGTACCCTTCAGCCAAAAAAACCAGATCCAATCGATCTTTAGGCTCTCCGGTCTTGTGCAACTCGATCACCGCCCCACGTTGATCCGCCGATTCGCGAAGAATGCCTCGATCCGACGTCTTGATTTCTTCACTCCAAAGCGCAACCCAACGGTTGTCCTTAAGTCGCTCGAGAATCTCGATGCGAAACCTCGCTTTGGGTTTGGGGATTCGTACCGAGATCGGAAACGATCGCCACTTGCCCTGGGCCGCAGGAGGAGTCGTCGCATACTCGCTCATTAGCGTATCGAAACCGTACGAATAGATCAGCTTATCGCTTGCCTGATCGTATACCCGGACGGCATTTTTACCGTAAGAGAACGGAAAAACCAGTTGCTTGCGAGGCCCCGGCCAACTCGACTCCTGCACCACCGGCCCCTGTACCACTTTCTTCTCAAACTTGTTTCCGAAGAGAAAGAACTCAAAACGCAACGCCTGATCTTGAAAATACGTATCGAAGTCGACTTGCTCCTGGGCCTGCAAGGCACAGCAGGTCAGAGCCGAGCAGATGGCGAACACCGATGAGAGTATTTTTATCCTAAATTGCATTCGCGTCTGTTTTCTATTCCTCGAAGACCAAGCCAACATCGATGCGACACACCCAACATTCTAGCGACTCTCAGCGCGATCCCATCTCCCCCTCCAGCTCTTTCTTCCCCCTCTCTGTGCCCTCTGTGCCTCTGTGTTTCTCTTCTTCTTTCTTCTCCTCTCCGTGTCCTCTGTGCCTCTGTGTTTCTCTTCTTCTTTCTTCTCCTCTCCGTGTCCTCTGTGCCTCTGTGTTTCAAAACCCTGCATTTCCCAGAGTCCATTAGTACCCATGGATCACCCTCCGGACCCCATCGGCCAGTTTTACCTCATGAAAATTGATCAGCAGTCCCAACCTCATCTTCAGCAAGCGCAGATGAGACAATACTTGAGCTTCATCTACAGGATGGAGTACCGACTTGGCCTTCAATTCCACGACTATAGATTCATTGACAATCAGATCGGCCCGGAAACCGCATTCAAGTCTGATATCGTCGTAAACCAGTGGAACCGGATGCTCCTTGATGACCCGAAAACCACGCTTGTTGAGCTCATAAGCCAAACAAACTCGGTAGGCAGATTCCAGTAGACCTGGTCCCAAGCGTCGATGCACTTCGATGGCAGCTCCGATGATCGAGTGGCTCAGTTCGTTCAGCTCCATGGACGAGTTCCTTTTTTGAAGCACAGAGGCAGAGGAAACCGCAGCATTTCCCTATTGGAGTCTCCCGCCAACCCTACGAGTCCAATCCGGCATGGGCAACCCCCCTTCTGGTCTTTCCCCCCTTTCTATCCCCTCCCTCTTCTTCTTTCCTCCCCTCTCCGTGCCCTCTCTCTTCTTCTTTCCCCTCCTCTCCGTGCTCTCTGTGCCTCTGTGTTTCAAAACCTTCTTAAAACACAGAGGAACAAAGTCCACAGAGTTTCCTACAAGGGCCTTTACCCAAACGCCGAGAATCCATTCCGGTTTGGGGTGCCCTTTCTGTATCTTTCCCCCTATCTCCCCCTCTCTAATTCCCTCCCTCTATCTCCCCCTCCCCATCCCCTCCCTCTGCTTCTTTCCTCCCCTCTCCGTGCTCTCTGTGCCTCTGTGTTTCAAAACCCTTAAAACACAGAGGCACAAAGTCCACAGAGTTTCCTACAAGAGCCTTTACCCAAACCCCGAGAATCCATTCCGGTTTGGGGTGCCCTTTCTGTATCTTTTCCCCTATCTCCCCCTCTCTAATTCCCTCCCTCTATAACCCCTCCCTAATCCCCTCCCTCTGCTTCTTTCCTCCCCTCTCCGTGCCCTCTGTGCCTCTGTGTTTCAAAACTCTTAAAACACAGAGGCACAAAAAGGCTCACCTCGCGAAAAGTCGCAAAACTTTACAACCAAGACGGGCTACCCGCATCCCCTTTTCGAACCGACGACTGGAAGGCCAACGTCTACCTACTGAGAATCGATACCATCCTGGGTCGGTCCCGTTCTAAACGGGTCGTATCGACCGATAAGCCCAACGAGACTCCCAGCTGCCGATAGAACTCAGCGAGCTGTTCGCTCCAAGCCCCTCGAACAACATCCACAGGAGTCTCTCTACGATCATTTTTGCAATCCAATGCAGCGCCATGCGCCAGGAGCAATTCAACAATCTCCGCATGACACATGAAGGCGGCCAAATGCAATGCAGTATTCCCATCCTCATTGGTTACATTGACGTCCGCTCCCTTTTCAAGCAGCTCACGGACCAATTCCAATTGCCCCCACAGGGCCGCTTGGGCTAGGGGTGTGGCCCCGCCTGGCAATCGCTCGTTGATCTTGCTAGGATCGCCAAGCACTCTGCGTATCGTTCCACTCGGGCTATGGGGTTGATCGATCTTCTCCTGCAACGCCAACGCAGACGCTCGGTCTAGGGCAGAATAAAAAAGGAAGTCGTTGCTGATAAAACCACTTGGTACTTGAACTTGCAAGAAGTGCATTCCAGGTTCCGGGAGAATTTCAAGTCTTACCACAACCCCATCGCCCGGCTGATCATCGACGGACCCTGCAACGCGCTTGCCATCGACGAATACCCAAGCGTCGTTGCCAAAGTAACGACCGCTTAGCCGCAACGTTTTGTCCTCGGAGGTCGCTATCGGAAAAACCTGCCGACCTCGTTGCTGCTCGATACTTCCCGATGTCCATAACTCAGGCTGGGGGTGATCCGCAGTGGCCTCAGAACCCATTCTCGCGGTCAAGGTAAATACCAACTTACCCTGCTCAGCCAAACTCAAGAGCTCCTCGGTATCGGTCCCTTGCGATCCGTCCTCAGTGCCGAACCGAATCCCCCCCTGGGTTTTCGAATCCCCAAAAAACTCCAGTTCGCATGAACTCTGGCTATCGAGCCGGACCCCACGACCTCGAAGCTCTATCGTCCCTTGCCTGGAAGCTTCGACCAACGCACGCATCAGGTTCCCAGTTGCTTCCAATCTGGCGGTTTGGCGATTGACCGTCACTTGCCTAGCAAACGCTCCCGGGAATCCGGTGCTACCCTCGAGCACCATCTCCCAAACTGGATCGAACCTAGGACGCCCACCCCATGACATCTGCCAAATACTTCGCTCCGGCGCTCCGTCCTCGATGATCCGCTTGAAGAAATCGAAGTCGATGATATTCAATCGGCCTTGAGGTAAAATCAGCCAACGATCGTAAGCTCCTCGCCATGTGGGTGCGTCCATTCCCGTTCCAGGTGTGTTCGTACTGACCAAGTGAGGCAAGCGATGGCAATCCCCACACACATTCGGCTTGGGCTTACTCGGGTCCAAATCCCCATCGACGTGAAAAAGCTTAAAACCCTGCGTCGCTTTTTTCGAAAGCTGATTGTCAAAAGCCCGCCGAGGAGCAGGAGGATAAGGCACGTTGAGCAGAAACCTAGCCATCGCGTCGCGCTCCTGGGCGCTGAGTCGTCCGGCTTTACCTTCGTCGTTTTTCGTTTCCTCTCCAACCCGAGCCATCGTAGATGCCAAACCTCCATCGATCAAATGACGGGTCGTCGACTCGGGTGAATCGATCGCACTGTTGGGTTTCACACCGCGCTGAATGCTCGCACTGTGAATGCCACCATAAGGATCCCCGGGGATACCGTCCCAATGAAACGGGGCGGTGTCTCTCAATCCTCGCGCGGGCATCGTCGAGCGAGGCATGATCTGGTTGCCACCGGTGACAATCGGTGTCGTCAGAACCCACAGAAGCTGATCCGTATGACCGTCTGGATGGCAACTCGCACACGAAAAAGTACCGGTCGTCGATGCCTTGGCCGTCGTAAAGGCGATCCGACCATTCTTGACCACCCCATCGGTAGGATCCTCCAACTGGATCGATTGCGTGCATCTTGGGTCGCTGAAATCCTCGATGTTGATACGCTCGACGGTGTTCGAAGCGGCGCTGAGCACCCAAGCTGTCACAGGTTGATTGTCGCGATACTCGATGCTGATCCCTTGTGGCACAGCCCCAACCGAACAGCGTCCTAGCAATTGCCCAGTACTCGCTTCAAAAATAGAAAAGCTGTCCGAACCAGCAGCAGTCAAATAAAGAAAACGGTCGTCCAAGCTTACCTCAACTGCAAACGGGGTCGCCTGGGCCGTCTGCTGGGTCGGATCCTCAGGAGGTAGCGGCTCAAGTTCCATCCAATCGACGCTAGGATTCGATGCAGGTGCACTGTTGGCTCCCTTGGTCCATTCGACGGTGGTGACTCGATTCAAGAACGGTCGATTGCCAAGTTCCGCAAGCCCATGCTTTTTGGTCCCAGCCTTCCCATTGACGTCATTCCTCGCATCGGTCTGCGCCACAAACACGCGTCCTTGGGAGTTGACCGCGATTCCATATTGCAAGGTCCCGAGCGACGATACCGTCTCGAGCAATCGATCGCTTTCGACATCAAAAACAAACAAATCCCGATCCGGAACCTTGGGGTTCTTCACAATATCGACGACGTGCCCGAGCGACAAAACGTTGTTGTTTTGGATCGAATGATCCCATGCATCAAAGGTGACCAAATTGCCGTCGATGTCCTCTTTCTTGCCACCCGATAGCTGCGTTTGATTATTCGATTCAAACGGAATGACATAGAGCCGTCCGTCGCGAACAGCCATCCCTCGCGGGTCTTGCGCCGGGATCCTCAATCGCTTGGTGATCGTGCGTGAGGTCGTATCGATCACCGCAATTTGATTCTCGCTCGAAAGAGAAACATAAGCCTTCTGGTTGCTGGCAAAAACGATTCCGACCGGCTCGTCGAATCGGGTTGCCCGAGTCATTGGGTCGATGTCTTGAATCGTATGGACGATCTGAAAAAACGTCTGGCTCGCCGGTTGAATATCGACAATCGATACCGAGTCCGAAACGTGATTGGCAACCCAAAGCTCCTTGCCATCAGGTCGGATCGCCAGTCCGACCGGTTCGATTCCGACTGGAATCTGCCGGACCACTCGGTTGACTTGCTTGGCGATCACATCGACCGTGTGATTGGGCGTATTGGCGACGAATACATAGTCTTCATGGGCGATGATCGGTTGGAACTGAGGGCTCATCATCGCGATGCGACCACCTCTTGTGCTGGCCTCGGTAGCCTGCGCCCGGTCTTCGATTAGGATCGTCAAGGCTACACCTAAGGCGACGAAAACCCAAGCAAGGGAGACACTCGATCGCTTACTCGTAACCGA
The DNA here is from genome assembly GCA_021299695.1 of Pirellula sp. Taxonomy (GTDB): domain Bacteria; phylum Planctomycetota; class Planctomycetia; order Pirellulales; family Pirellulaceae; genus JBKCUI01. The sequence goes on from JAJTEK010000032.1 coordinate 17,323, forward strand.
ATCCATAGGCAATCCCATCATCATCCGGATCCTCTCGGTATTCTTGATACTTCTTGATGCTTCTTGATACTTCCAGTCAGCCCCCTAAGACGCAGAAACTCAGTCAATGTGCCAGAAAAACAGGTAACAAGCCGGCAACGGACTCTCCCCGACATGGTCTCTAGGAAAGTCTTCTGTTTCCAAAACGATGACAACAAGCTGAGACATAAATCAACCGAGAGTCGTCTGAACCGTTATCGGTTCGCCTAACGTTTCGGCGATAGACTCGAGAGAACCAGCAGCACAATGCCCGCGACCGTCAGCACCCCTCCGACAAGCGGCGTCGAACTCCCCAGCATGCTCAACAACTTGTACTGCAGCCCCATCATAGGGAGAAGGAAAGAACCGATTCCAAAAATCAACAAATAAATGCCCCAGCTTCGCATGGCGTGAACTCCCTAAGAGTAATATGAAAGGTTTACAGTGATTTCGTAAATCGAGCTTATTCTCAAGCATCAACTGGCCATTGTAAACCCCCGAGGCGTCACGAAAACCCGCGGGAGATCCGAAGTCCATGGGGTGTGCCACTGATCCAGATGGCTCCGAAAAGCGATCCAGGCTGCAAAGGCATCCTTGCATGAATCGATGGTTTTGTTTTGGGGCTAAGCAAAAGGAAGGATGGGATGAAAAAGAAGCTCAAATCCGGCGTGACGCCGGGGCCATATATCGAATCGGTTTTATTCGATCGGACGCGGATTGAGGACCCAAGTCATTATGCGTTTGACCTGCCGGCAATCCGTGGGCTGAGCAAACTCGATTTGCATCCCAAGGTAACTTTTTTCGTCGGAGAGAATGGGTCCGGGAAATCCACACTGTTGGAAGCGATCGCGGTGGCCAATGGATTGAATCCCGAGGGGGGAAGCCGCAACATGATGTTTGCCACCAGAGAGAGTCACTCGAATCTGCATCAGATCCTCAGACTCCGACGATACCATGCATTGATCCCCGATGCATGGTTCATGAGAGCCGAAAGTCTCTTCAACGTAGCTACGGAAATTGATAGCTTAGGGGTCCAAAGAAGTTACGGATCGAGATCCTTGCATGAGCAGTCTCACGGGGAGGCATTCATGTCGCTCGTAGAGAATCGATTTTCCCAAGGCCTCTATTTTCTCGATGAGCCAGAGGCAGCGTTATCCCCCCAGCGGCAGCTTGAGTTTTTGGTCGTGATCCATAAGCTCTTGCGATTGGACTCGCAGTTGGTCATCGCGACGCATTCGCCGATCATCATGAGTTACCCCAAGGCACTGATCTACTCGTTTAGCGACAAGGGGATCACACCGATTGAGTACAAGCAAACCGAGCACTACCGGGTTACACGGAGTTTTCTAGAATCACCCGAAAGGATGCTTGAGCACCTGTTCAAAGAAGGCGCCTAAGTGTGTGTCCACCGTCTGGCGACAGGTGGCTACGGTAAAGCCGTAGCCATCCGCTCCCAAGCCGTAGCCATCCGCTGCCAAGCGGTGGACAGCGGCGCGAGTAAAGCCTCCACCGTCTGGCGACAGGTGGCTACGTTCAACCCGTAGCCTTCCTCTGCTCCTTTCTGTGTCCTCTGTGCCTCTGTGTTTCCCCTCTTTACGATGGCAAATCTGGTGGATCACAACAGCGAGACAAAACGTCGCTGAAATCCTTTACTCCTATAGCGATCGCCGTCTTTCGTAAGCGACTCGTTCGAAGACAACTCGGGCGTCAGATCCTGCCAACCTAAGCCGTTCATTAGCGATTTGCGGATTTCCAGCGTTCCGAGTAAAACCTTGCCTTCGCATGACGCATCGAACTCTTTTTTTGAGCACAGGAAAACGGATGGCAAGGTTTCGTATTCGCATTTGGCTTATGTGGGCAACTTGGTGTCTTTGGGGGTACGCAAGTTCTGTTTTTTCGCAAGACAATTCGACTCAAACAGACACACAAGGCGAAATCAAGCTCACCCAAGGCTGGATAGTCTCCAGTGGACAAGGAATGCAGCGAGGGCGTTCCTCATTGCCGACCGACCCCATCGAATACGCTTGGATTTACGATCGACTGCAGATGCCTGACGTTCAAGCCCAGACATCTGCGAGTGCCGATGGATTGAGTCCGTGGAAGCGAATCGAAGCAGACGAGCAAGGTGGCTTTGGAGGACGCGAACTTTTCGGTGGACTGCTTGCCGTGCAGGTGAATGTGCCCGAGTCAGGGATCTGGCTCCTGGATGCCCAGGGACACAGCTCGGTTCGCATCGATGGAACTTCCCGAGTGGGCGACGTCTACTCGAACGGCTCCGTCGAGGTGCCCGTCTCTTTAAAGGCCGGAGAGAACTGGCTGTTGTTTTCCAGTGGCCGTGGCAGGATTACCGCAAAGCTAAAACCAGCGAAACAAGCGGTTTATCTTAGCCTCCGTGACACGACCTTTCCAAGTGTATTGAGGGATGAGCCAGGCGAATGGCTCGGAGCACTGCTGGTCGTCAACGCCTCGGATCAATCCCTCGACGGCTTGAGCATTACGACCAAAGCCAACGATTGCGAATCTTTGGTTTTGGAAGTCCCGATGATCCCACCGCTTTCTTTGCGAAAGGTACCGATCAAACTTCGTACAAGCTCGAACAGCGAAAAGACCTTGGAAGCCAACGAATTGAATGTCTCTGTCGAATTGACCCACTCAGCCACTGGAGACAAGCTCGATCAAGTGGAAGCCAAGTGGCCGGTGCGGACCTCGCAACAGATGCATCGTCGCACGTTCATCAGTCAAATCGACGGAAGTGTACAGTACTACGGTGTGGTCCCTCCGAAAGAGGGCTCCTTGCGATCGGATCGAGCCCCTAGCATGATCTTGACGTTGCATGGTGCGGGTGTGGAAGGGGAGGGACAAGCCGCCGTCTACAGCCCCAAGGACAACACGTATGTGATCGCTCCGACGAATCGCCGCAACTTCGGCTTTGACTGGGAGGACTGGGGACGTTGGGACGGACTCGAAGTTTTTGAACTGGCTGGCGAACGATTCAAGACCGATCCAACGCGGTCTTATTTGACAGGCCATTCGATGGGAGGCCACGGGACCTGGCATATCGGGACGTTGTTTCCGGATCGTTTCGCAGCGATTGGGCCTAGCGCAGGATGGGTGTCCTTTTCGAGCTATGCGGGACGCGGAGGAAATATTGCCCAGGATCCGCTGTCGCAATTGTTGCGCAGAGCCCAGGGTGGCAGCGACACCCTCGCAAGAGTTCAAAATCTCAAATCCCAAGGCGTTTATATCCTCCATGGGGATGCCGACGACAACGTACCGGTCGATCAAGCTCGAGCGATGCGCCAAGAGCTGGCCAAGTTTCATCCCGACTGGGTTTACAAAGAACAAGCTGGGGCTGGCCATTGGTGGGGGAACCCTTGCTGCGATTGGCCCGCCATGATGGACTTTTTCCAGGCCCACGAAGTTCCGGATTCGACCCGAATCGATTCGATTCGATTTGCAACTCCTGGCCCACACCTATCCCCTGACTGCCATTGGTTCACGCTCGGTTGCCAAGAGCGCATCGCGGATCTCTCGACGGTCCAACTCGATCGAGATCGACAGAGTCAGAAGATCACGGTCAAAACCTCCAACATCGCCTCGTGGGGGATCCGTTTATCCAAGCTCCTGGCACCTGACACCCCGTTGCCAGTGAACTTGAACCTAGAAATCGACACCGAAGCCCTCAGCGTCGAAGGGATCGAGGGACTCGAGCAAACGCTTTGGTTTGATAAAGTTACTTCGGAGGGTTCTCCAACCCTCTGGCGACAACGAAAGCCGTCGCAAAAACAGCAGGCACAGCAAGAACAAGGTTCGATCGCACGCGACTCAAGCCAATACGGAGTCTTTAAGGAAGCGTTTCGCAATCGGTTTGTATTGGTTTACGGGACCCACGGAGATCCAGAGGAAAACCGTTGGATGCTAGGTAAGGCTCGCTATGATGCAGAAACCTTCTGGTACCGTGGCAACGGGTCGGTGGACTGTTGGAGCGATGCTGACTATTTGGCACTTGTACAGCGAGATCCTGAAAGTCTATCGGATCGAAATGTCATCGTGTATGGAAACAGCACGGTCAATGAAGCGTGGGGATCCTTGCTCGCTCGCAGTCCGGTACAGTTGCAGCGCGGCAGTTGGACACGGGGAGGTCCCGAGCAGATCGCCGAGTCTGTCTCGATGCTGTTGGTGCGTCCAAAGTCCTTGGATACCCAATTCAAGAGTCGGGGATTGGTCGCAGGGATAGGCGGCACAGACTTGGCTGCGATGCGCGCTTCGGGCAGACTGCCGATTTTTTCCTCTGGGACAGGGTATCCCGATGTGCTGGTTCTGTCTCCTGATTATCTCAAGACCGGAGTCGATGCGGTCCGTTGGACCGGTTTCTTTGGAACCGATTGGAGCGTAGAGCACGGAGAGTGGTTGCCTTAGGTTGAGATCTCCCTCATCTCAGGCGAAAATTTATTCCGTCATGCTTGCCTCGATTGCCCGTTGGATCCCTCATGTTTCGAAGCAAGTACAAAAAAGCCCCTCTTGGAGGACCTCCAAAAGGGGCCATTTTTAAAGCATCAATTCTCCAGGGAACTTCCTCGAAGTCCGACCGAATTTAGCTTTTGATGACGATGGTCCGAGACGTCGCCTTGGGCACCTTTGGCACGCGAATTCGAAGAACTCCATCTTTGAAGTGCGCTTCGATATGATCGCTGGCTACCTGTTTTGGTAGACGGATCGCGCGAGCGAAGTTTCCTGCAGATCGCTCGGCTCGGTGTTGCACCGAACCATCAACGACGCTGGCACAAGCTTTGGTGCCCGAGACATGGATTTTGTCTTCGAGCAATTCAAGCTTGAGATTCTCCAACGTCACTCCAGGCAAATCGAGCAGCAATTCGTACGCTTGGTCGTCCTCGAAGACATCCAAAGCGGGGGTGAAAGCTACCGACGCGGGGGCTTCGCAGCCTCCTTCGGAGCTAGAACCGTTGTTGCTTGGTGAACCCTTGGTCGAACACCCCTTGTTCAAGACTTGATCGAAGATGTTTTCCATCTCGGTGGCAATGTCTTGCAAGGCCGAAGGAAATTGTCGGATTTGGAAAGGAAACTGGGCCATGGCGAAAACCTCTCTCTCGAAAACGAATCGATCGCGGGGTGCTCGACAGACACCTGTCAAGTTGGCAGCACCTTTTTTTGATCAAAACCATAAAATAGCAAGACCCGTGCCAAACCGCAGAGCCAGCGTGAAATCTTTGCAAAACCGCAGGCTCTCAAGGATGCGATCGGGGTAGGGGGGCTGGCTATCCCTGATTGACACCACAGGATCCATCCAAACAATGGAATTGCCCGTCGAGTCTTGGTTTTGTAGGGTTTGCGTTCGGAAATTGCGTTTCTATATCCCTAGCTCTTGGGTGCACTTTGGCTCGAAAAACTGCAGGCATGGTTTCATCGGTTTTGCTTTCGCTCCTGGGCCTGCTTTCGCTCATCGCAGGATGTCTTCCTAACCCAGCAGAAACCGGCTCAGGTTCATCACCGATTGCGGCCTTGAGCGAACCGAGCGGTCAAGCCCCCAGCGGCGCACAGATCACGTCGCGTGGGTGGCGACCACCGGCTCCGTTGGACGCCAAACGTGCCTTCAGTTACCTCGAGAGACTCTGCAAGATAGGCTCTCGGACCACGGGTACGGCCGGGATGCTTCAGCAGCAACGGTTGCTTGAGGATCATTTTGTAGCTTTGGGGGGCAAACCCGAGTGGCAAGTGTTCATGCACAAACACCCGCTCACGGGCCAGCAGGTCGAGGTGAAAAATCTGATCGTGCGATGGAAACCTGAGCTCAAGCAACGAGTGCTCCTTTGCTCCCACTACGACACTCGGCCTTATCCCGACCAGGACCCGAAGAACCCCAGGGGTCTATTCGTCGGGGCCAACGATGGAGGTAGCAGCACGGCGCTTCTGATGGAGCTTGGCCATGCGGTGCCCAAAATGGACTTGAAGGTCGGTGTCGATTTTGTTTTTTTTGATGCCGAGGAATTGGTCTACATCGACAACGGAATGACTCTCGGAGATTACTTTGTCGGATCGACTTACTTTGCCGAGCAGATTGTCTCGGCCCCAACGGAAACCACCTATCGTGCAGGGATTTTGATGGACATGATCGGCGATAAGGAGTTGCAGCTTTCCTGGGACGAGGTCAGTTTTAAATATGCGCCTTTATTGGCCAAGGAAGTATGGGGAATTGCTAAAGAGCTAGGGCTCAAGGAATTCAGTCCGCGAGTTCTCCATTCGATTCGAGACGATCACCTTCCATTGAACCAGATTGCAAAGATCCCGACGATCGACATCATCGACTTTGACTACCCAACGATCGCCTCGCGATCCCGTAGTCATTGGCATACGATGGCAGATACACCGGACAAGTGCTCGGGTGAATCGATCACCAAAGTCGCAGCGGTAGTGATGACTTGGTTGCAGCGGCAGAAGCCTTAAGGTTTGGATCTGAATATGTCCACACAGGACCCAACCCAATCCGGAGACCTTGCGGTTGAACTCCGACAAATCAGCTTTGACTACCGAGGAACCGTGGTCTTGGAAGATTTGCAGTGGCAGGTTTCGCGAGGGGAATTCCATAGCCTATTGGGTTCAAGCGGTTCGGGAAAAACAACACTTTTGAAATTGATCGCAGGTTTACAACGGCCCTCGAAAGGCGATCTATGGATCATGGGGCGTGAGTCGACCAAGGCTTCGTCGCATCAAAGAGGTATCGCGTTGGTCGGTCAGACGGCCGCGACTTACGACCATTTAAGCGTCTCGGAGAATTTGAAGCTTGCGGTGGAATTGTCCGGAAGCAAACCGAGGGGGCTTCAAGAGGACTTGGTCGGTCAATTTGAGCTACAAGGGGTACTGGATCGAAAGCCAAGCGAGCTCTCAGGAGGGCAGTTGCAGAGATTGGCCATTGTCCGCGCATTGCTCTCCGAGCGTTCCATTCTGCTGATGGACGAACCGCTTGCGCACTTGCAGGAATCCCTGCGGAGCCCAATTCGCAAACTGCTACGCCGTTGGCAGCAGGATCGAGGGCTTACCTGCATCTATGTCACCCACGATTCCCAGGAAGCTTTCGAGCTCTCCGACCGGATCAGTCTGATGGGGGACGGCAAGATTTTGCAGACGGGGGATTTGCAAAGCGTGTATCGAAGGCCAAGCTGTAAACAAGTTGCCGAGTTGCTCGGAAGACCGCCAGTGCAATGGTACCGATCGGATCGCCAGAAGGCTCTTGTGGGCTTACGCCCGAGCGATTGGCGGATACTGAGCGTCTCTTGGCCTCAAGAGGATTGCCAGGAGACCTTCGAGGCCGAGCCGCAGCAGGTGCGAGTCACGGGTCGGCTGGTCAGCTTGCACCAAGTCGAATCCGCTGATTGGTGGGGGGTACAAGTCGGCTCCGAGCACATCTTGGCCGTCGGCTCCTTCGGAGCTTGGCACAACGTGGGACGAATTGGATGCTCGGTGGAGCTGACCAATGCACATCCGATATGGCTTGGATCTGGCTGATACCCGGTTGGCTCTCGTCGTTCTCGTGCTCAGCGCAGCGGTGCTCGTAATCGTAATCGTAATCGTAATCGAACGCTTCGCGTGCATGGCATCAACGAATTCCTGGCCAAGAAGCGTGTTGACCGAGATGGAATGATACAATCGAATGCTCGATCGAGCACGAGCACGAGCACGAGCACGAGCACGAAAAACAGCCCGAACAAAAGCATGCACCGACGTGGCCGGTCAGCCGCGCTGAATTTTAGAAACCAGTTTGGCGGCCACTCGGGGGTGGTTGCCGATGGCAGGTGGGACTCAAGTGTGGTTGATCGTGATGATATGACCAACGATGAGCCAAATTCCAACGAACAAAATACCCAGAATGGTATTTACGATTTCGATGGACATAGAAAGTAAAGCCTTTCGGATCTTAGGGTAAACCAGCCATCCGTAAAGCTATTCGGTTCTCGGGGCAAGTTCCCAGACGTCCGATCCGCATCATGCAGTCTGACGGGCATCGGCAAATGCGCTTTGGAAATCGATGAATAATTCATCGGCTCGGACGATCGCTTTAACCCACAAAACAGGAACGGCGTTAGGTGGCTCTGAATACTCGTCCCAGAAGGATCGTTGGGAAGACCAAAGCTGCGATGAGCAAGCCCATCCACGGGCCGGAATAGATCAAGGCAAGTGTCGCATCAATAAAGAGGATATTGAGGATCGCTGTGCGGATTGCCAGCCCTAGATCCGGGCCTCGGAGTGTTCGGATCGAGTTCCAGGCCCTGCGGAAAACCGGGACCGCTAGGAGCAGCATGATGCAGGGAAAAACCCACTGCGCCGAACCGCCTCGTCGCTGAGCGATTTGCATCAGCGAGGGACTTGGGAATCTCCAAATCGTCCACGCAAACAAAAAGATCCCCGCAAGGCTCGTAAGCCAACCGAAGCACAGACGCCAGCGGGACTGGACACCAAGAAATTCCTTTCTCGCGGCGATGGTAAACCCCATGACGTAAAGGCAAAAGGCAGCCGGGTAGAACCAAAGGTCCGCAGAGAGATTCGGTACTTTAGGACCAGAGGCAATCGCCATCCCCATGCTTAGATTCAGCCCCCGACACAATCCCATAACCAACGGGGCAAGTGGCGTTTTTTTTAAAGGGCCGTCGTAGGCGAGAATCGCAGTGATCAGCAGAACACCTACCGCGAAAGTTTCAAGCATCGAGCCATGGATGCAGTAGGCGGCCGCGCAAGCCAGAGCCAATCCGATCCCGAGCATCGCCGAGCCCGCGAAGCGGGCTTGGGCCAAGCCGATTGCGCCTCGGACAATCGGTCCGGGTCGGTCGTTTGCCAGATCTTCGTCCAGATCAAACACGTCGTTGAGGACCATCCCGCCCCAATAAAGCAGAATCGATGCGAGTGCCGCAAGCAGTCCTGCGGCGGGTTCAAAGACCCAAATGGAAAAAGCACCACCCAGGCACATACCTGCAAGAGCATCTGCTGCGCTGGTGAATGTGTTTGGGATGCGAACCAACTGAGCCCAGTCTTTGAGGGTAGCGGTCATTACCATGGTTGATTTCGAGTTCGATCAGGGGCTTGGGTTCACAGCGCGGCGAGTTGGTCCGACGGGGAATTGCTCAGAATCGTCCATTGCGTCTTGACCAAGGTCATCCCGTCGCGAATGCAGATGTAGTTGGCAAGAGCCAGAGGGTCTGATTGCACGATGGCTTGTGGATCGCCTGGCATATTGGGAAAGTGCATTGCAGAACTGCCCGAGCTGGCATAGAGGATCGCATCCTTTAGGCAGCATACAGGACGATGAACATGCCCGAAAAATACACCGCGAACACGCCCGGAGTTGAGACTCAAAAGTTCGTGGAGTTGATGCCCATTTTCGATCCCCATCGTCCGATCGATCCACTGGCAATCGAGCTCGATGGGTGGATAATGCAGGAAAATCGTCCAATGGCGATCGGGGTCGGCCAGAAGTCTTCTGACGGCTGCCAGTTGCCTAGCACATAGTTCTCCCCGGGGATCGATCTGACGAGAGGCTCTCGCGTCGAGAACTAAAAAAAATTCACCGCGAACCTCGAACCAATAGGCAAGTCGACCTTCGTCGCAATCCACCGAGTGGATTTTCCAATCTCTTGGTAGTGAGCCACGAAGGCGTTGACCGAGCACTTGGCGATGATCGTGATTGCCGACGGCCGTTAGGACAGGCAGACCGAGTCTTTGCAATCGTTCCCAAGCTTGATCGGTCGAGTAGCCCATATCGCCATCGAGATGTCCCCGGTGCACCCAATCTCCGGTGTGGAAGATAAAGTCGATGGGGTCTTTGATCGCAGCGATCCGATCGCAAAGTTGATCGAATCGGGACTTCGAATCGATGCCCGGGGCAATCGCATCGCTGGCCCAATGGGTATCGCTGATGTGCACAAACCGGATCGCTTGGTCCATGGGTCGTTGGGCTCGGGTTGCTAAGCTCTTGGGGCTTGCGCTGCGATCAGATCGACCATGGCTTTGGCAAACCAGGGCAGATCGTCGGGTTTTCGGCTCGAGACAAAGTGCCTATCGACGACCACAGGAGCATCGACCCACAGAGCCCCGGCGTTGACAAGATCATCTTTGATGCCGAGCGATCCGGTAGTCCGAACCCCCCGATAGACATCTGCGGAGATCGCCAGCCAACCGCCGTGGCAGATCGCCGCAACGCACTTTTTCGCGTCCGAGAAGTCGCGGATTAGTTTTTTGACTTTATCGAGGCGTCGCAGGCGGTCGGGCATGAAACCTCCGGGGAGCAAAACGGCGTCAAAATCCGATTCGTGCATATCCGCAATGGCTGCGTCGGATGTGCAAGGGTAGCCGTTTTTACCCGCATAGACCTCGTTGGCACGCTCGCCGGCGATGATCACCTGGGCCCCCTCTTCGATCAACCGAAGCTTCGGGTACCAAAGCTCCAAATCTTCGTAGATGTCGCCAACGAAAGCCAAAACGCGTTTGCCGGCGAGTTTTTTATCGTTCATAACGTGGAGGGTTTCCCAAATAAAGTGTTTTGAAGTATCTTAGCGTACGGTTATTCACGGTTACAACAGGTCATATCTCGGATTCACCAGGAGCAGCAGGTAGCTCGATGAAGCTTAAGGATTTTTTTAGCCCAGAGCGTTTGCAAAGTGGCACCCGTGGATTGTCTTTCGAGCTTTTTCCACCCAAGAACGAAGAGCTTCTCCCGAATCTTATGACCACGGTCGAGGAGCTACAGCGCTTTTCTCCCGACTTTTTCACCTGCACGTACGGTGCAGGTGGGTCGACCCGCGACCGAACCCTAGGTGTTCTCGGTGCTCTGAAGTCTCAGCATAATCTGCGAATCGCTTCACACCTGACCTGCGTCGGATCGACCGTCGAACAACTCAGGTCCTACCTGGACGAAGCCACGGCGATCGGAGTCGACTACATCGTCGCATTGCGTGGCGATCCGCCCAAGGGGGAGACGGAGTTCAAGCAAACCGAAGGTGGCCTGAGGTATGCGAACGATCTGGTCTCGCTGCTCCGACGCGAGTATCCAGAACTTGGAATCTTGGTCGCAGGCTATCCAGAAGTCCACCAAGAGGCCCCGTCTGCAGAAGTGGATCTAGAGAACCTAAAGCGCAAGGTCGATTCTGGTGCCGATGCGATCGTAACTCAGTTGTTCTACAACAACGAGGATTTCTACCGCTTCAGAGATCGTTGTGAAGCGATTGGGATCAAAATCCCCGTGATCCCAGGAATCCTCCCGGTCATCAGCTTACCCAGTATCCAGCGGATCGCATCGATGTGCAAAGCCGCACTTCCTCAAGACTTTGTCGATGCGTTATCCAAGAGCGACCAAGTCGATTGGCAGTTCCAAGTGGGAACCGATTTCGCTGCGAACCAAGTTGCCGACTTGCTCAAGTCCGGGATACCCGGAATCCACTTCTATGTGCTCAATTCGTCGAAAGCTACATCGAAAGTCCTCGATGCGGTCGGTTGGTAGCATTCCCTCGGATATCGGAACCCAAACGGTTCTTTGAATCACTTTTTTGCCCTCGGGTGCGCTTTATCGTAAGCCGCCTTGATGTTGGCTGTACTTACGTGTGTGTAGATCTGAGTGGTCACTAAGCTCTTATGTCCGAGCAACTCCTGAACGCTGCGGATATCGGCCCCTCCGTTGAGCAGGTGGGTAGCGAAACTATGCCGGAGGGTATGGGGACTCGTCCGCGTATCGAGTCCGCACTCTTTGATGTACTTTTCGAGCATTCGCGCCACACTTCGAGCCGTCAGCCTGCCGCCGAATTTGTTTCGGAAGGTCGCCGGTTCCTTGGTGCCGTTGGGAGCAGGCCTTCTGACTTGAAGGTAATCGGTCAGGGCTTGGTTGGCGAACGAGCCGAGTTGACCGATCCTCTCTTTTCGACCCTTACCACGGATTCGAATGGTGCCATCGGTAAAATCGACATCGCGATCGTTCATTCCTACCAATTCGCTGACCCGGAGTCCGGCACTGTAGGTCACTTCAAGGATCGCAAGATCGCGTCGGCCCATTTCGGTTTGAGCGTTCGGTGCATTCAGAAGCGAGAGGATTTCTTCGTTGCCAAGAAAATGAGGGAGTTTTCTGGTACCTCGAGGGTTTCGCAGCGGTTGGGCTGGATTCGAATCGACCATTTGCTGACGCTGAGCGAACTTGAAGAAACTCCGAAGAGAAGCAAGTTTCCGGCTGATGCTCGATTTGGCATAGCCCGCATCGTGCAGTGCCGTGAGGTATCCGCGAAGGTCCGTTGGGGTGATCTCGTCGGGGCGTCGTTTCTTCTGACCTTCGTCGGTGATAAAATCCGCCATATCGATCAAATCCTCACGATAGGATTTGATCGTCAGGTCGGAGGCATTCCGCTCGACATCCAGATAACGCAAGAACTGAAAGACTTCCTGATGCATGCTTTAGCCCATCCTTGCCTGAGTATCGGGAGTTTCGGCACGCTCCCTTTGGGAAATGATACGATTTGGAGGCTTGCTCGCGTCCAAAGCATGAACTAAGGTAATAGCACTGTCTTCGGGGTCCGTTCGACGAACATTTCCATTCTTTGCCACAATGCTCTTCAAAATTCTACCCTTGCTTTGGATGGCGTTTATCGCAGCGGTGATTTTGTTGCCAACGATCACAGCCTTGACAGGGCGTCCCAAGGGTCCGAGCAAGCCCAAGAAGGCCAAGGCAAAGAAGAGGAAAAAAGGCGACCCTGAGCCCGAAGAGACCAGCGACGACGTTCCCCCCGAACCGATCCTGGATTTTGGCGACGAAATGGCTCAAATGGAAAGCTCCAAGAAATAAGGGTCGGTTTTACGGTCGGTTTTACTCTGCATCGAGTTTTGCGCTGCATAGAGTTGCATAGAATCTTGCAAAACGGTGCACTTTGAGGATGTAGGCCGCTAGGATGTGGTGGGCTTGGCAAGTCGATGGCTGGATGATTTTGGCGTCGATCCTCTGTGGGATCGCTTGTGCCCTCGTCGGTAACTTTTTGGTTTTGCGCAGACTCAGCCTCATCGGCGATGCACTCAGTCACGCAGTCCTTCCGGGGATCGCCGCCTCGTTCCTTTTGTTCGGCAGTCGAAGTCCCTGGGTCTCGCTTCTCGGGGCAGGCATCATCGGAGTGTTGTCCGTCTGGCTAATCGAACTGGTTCGCGGCCTTGGCCGAATCGAGGAAAGCGCAGCGATCGGAGTGGTTTTCACGGCAATGTTCGCTCTGGGAATCGTCATGATCTCTCGCATCGAGCACGTGGATCTCGATCCATCTTGCGTCCTTTACGGGAACTTGGAAACGATCGTTTTGGATACTGTCAGCACACCTTTTGGAGAGGTGCCCAATGTGGTCCTTGAACTCGGGTGCATGTGTCTGTTTAACGCGTTAGTTGTTGCGATTTTTTGGAAGTGGTGGATGCTCTCGACTTTCGACTCCACGCTTGCGCAGGCCCAAGGCGTCCCGGTGCGATTCCTGAGCTATCTCCTAGCGGCATTGGTCGCAATGACCTGCGTGGTCTCGTTTCGCGCTGTGGGGAACATCATGGTCGTCGCGATGCTGATCGTTCCATCGTCGGTCGCATGGATGCTTACCGATCGTCTCAATTCGATGTTTTTCTGGAGTCTGATGATCGCCGTTTGCAGCAGCGTTCTTGGGCATGGGATCGCAATTAGCTTTCCTCACGTTTTCGGATTCAAATCGGCCAACTCTGCGGCCATGGTCGCGGTGGTTTCGGGCTGCATCTTGATCGCAGCGATTTTTCTCGGAACCAAGCGAGGATTGCTCTGGCGTTGGAAAAACCAGAGAAAAATGCTCAAACGCATTTTAGCCGAAGACATCTTGGCACTGTTTTATCGGCATGTCGAAAGCAAGCGAGCCGAGGTCTTCGAGCCGGCCGAACATGCCTTAAGTCTCGATAGGATCGCCTCGAAGTTGCAGCGCACAGAGCCCGTGGTTCTGGCGGCCTTGGCCGAGCTGGTCGCCAAAAACTGGATTAGCAGTACCGCAGGCCAATGGTGCTTGACCCAAGTGGGATATCGGCAAGCTCAGGTGTTGGTCCGGACCCACAGATTATGGGAGCATTACCTAAGAGAAGAAACAAGCATCGCAGACCCAAGACTCCATGCGACGGCCGAATCACTCGAACACTTTACGTCATCGGAGCTAAGAGAGAGTCTGGGGCAAGTCTCCGGTGGGCCGACGGTCGATCCACACGGCAAAGCTATCCCCCCAGAGTCGATTGCCCCAGAGGGGCGGTAGGTGGTTTGGTCATGTTTGTCCGGGTCTACAGCACAGAGGACCAGAGTTTTGCCCAGAGCTTCGAGGGATTCCTCGAGGCGATTGGCTCCTGGGAGGGTATGTATGCCGAGCTAGATGGGTCGTGGGTCTGGGTTTTTCACGAGGAAGACCGACGCTACCAGCTCGACGGGATGGTTTACGACCGATCCGGAGGCATCGAGTACGTCGAGATCAAAGGTCAGGCTACACAGAAGGCTTGGACGATGATTTGCAATGCTTTGATTGCCGATTTTCAACGAACAAGCCCTGATGCCTTTGCTCAGCACTTGCGGGTACACGACATCGAGCAACAATGTTGGCGCGGTGCTTGCGATCCGAGCTTGTTTTCTAGTCCGGATTCGAAAAACTAGTGCACCGTGCCTAAGAGGATTCCTTCCATGAAGGATAACCTGCAGAGGGCATCCCAAAATCGATTGGCCTACTTTGCAACGAGCCGTTTGAATCTATGACTATTCGCACACGATTCGCACCTAGCCCGACGGGTTACCTCCATATAGGTGGGGTTCGCACGGCCCTGTTCAATTACCTACTGGCCAAGAAAGCCGGGGGGCAATTCCTCTTGAGAATCGACGACACCGACCAGCAACGCAATGTCGAGGCGGCACTTAGACCGATCCTTGAGGGTTTCCGCTGGTTAGGATTGCAATGGGACGAGGGTGTACAAAGCGATCGCAGAGCGCGAGGGCAAAGCCTTCCTCTACGATCGTCGTTTCATGTCCACCTCGCCCGAGCAGCACAAGGCCTACGAAGCCGAGGGTCGGACCGCAGTGGTGCGGCTGAAAATGCCCCGCAGCGGTCAATGCCAATTCCACGACTTGATTCGAGGGGATTGTTCTTTCGAATGGGCAGACGAACAAGACCATGTCATTCAACGCGCCGATGGAACCTGTTTGTACCACTTGGCCAGCGTAGTCGACGACTACGATTTTAAGATCACGCATGTGGTCCGTGCCGTCGAACACTTACCCAATACCCCGCGTCAGATCTTCATCGCTCAGAGTTTGGGATACGAGCTTCCAATCTATGCTCATTTGCCTTACGTGGCTGAACCCGGCGGAACAGCCAAACTGAGCAAGCGCAAGCTAGAGAAGTACCTCAAGCAAAAAGACTTTGCGATGCTCTCGGCGTTAGGCACAAGCGTGACGGACAAGGCCCATTTGCAAACGACACCTGAAACATTCAATCCGGTCGTGATCGATTTCTATCGGGAGACAGGTTTTTTACCCGGTGCGATTTTGAACTACCTTCTGCTCCTCGGATGGTCGCTCGACGATAGCACCGAAGATTTCACACTCGAAGAAGCAATCCGAGATTTCTCGCTCGAACGGGTCAATAAAGCACCTGCCTCCTTTGACCCACAAAAGCTCCTTGCCTTCCAAGCTCGCTGGATGCACCGGCTCGATACGAAGAAAAAAGTCGCTATGGTTTTGCCCTACCTCCAGAAGGCAGGTTGGGTTGCCAATCCAGCACCCTGCCAGTTCGCTGAACATTGCACCAAGGTGGTCTTGGCCGCAGCCGATCGGATCAAAGTCGCAGGAGATATCCTCGAATTTGAGGAATTCTTCGTCGCAGACGATCAGTTGCGATACGACCAAGCTGGATTCGACAAAAGGGTCCGAGCAGAGCCCCAAGCGATCGAATTGCTCGAAGAGACCAGGAGTCTGGTTCGGGCCTGCGAACCATGGTCCCCCGAAGCCCTCGAGGGCCAGATCAAGGCCATGGTCGAAACCCGCGGTCAGAAACTAGGAATTTGCATCAATGCGATCCGATTGGCACTCACGGGCAAGACCTCTGGGGTCGGCGTATTCGATGCGTTTGGAATCTTGGGCAAGGATTCCTCTGAAGCCCGAATCGACCGCTGCATCCAAATCGCTAAGCAGACATGACATCCCAACCCAAACCACCGAGGATCAAGTTCTGCGGGTTCACTCGCCAGCAAGATCTAGCCGACGCGATCGATCTGCAGGTCGATGCGATCGGGCTGAACTTCTACCCAAAAAGCAAACGATATCTTGAACCGCTAATGGCCAAGCGACTCTCATCGCTGGTACAAGGCTGCTGCATGCGGGTAGGGATTTTTGTCGATTCGACTCCCGAACAGATCGATCGTGTCCTCTCGGTGTGCCCTCTAGATGCGATCCAACTGCACGGCCAAGAGTCCGTCGAATGGCTTATGGAGTTCGAGAATTCCTCCTACTGGCCAGGATTGCCAATTCTTAAGGCGTTGGCATACCGAGGCCCTCTGGACGATCCGGATTGGACAAGCTGGGTTCAGGAGAGCTCCCACGAGCATTCCTCCGTCATCGGCATGCTCGTGGATGCTTACGATCCGATCGAAAAAGGGGGAACCGGCAAACGGGCCAACTGGGGCTTGCTGAGACCTCGACCGTCGAGTTTTCTCAAAGCCGACGGTTCGAGCGCCCCGCTGCTGCTCGCCGGTGGATTGGATCCGAGCAACCTAGCCGAAGCCTTGGAGTTGGTCGAACCAAGTGGGATCGATGTCGCCAGTGGGATTGAATCCTCGCCTGGGATCAAGGATCCAGTTAAGATGAGGTCGATGGTCGAGACGATTCGAAACTACGCGACGTCGAGGTGAACGATGGCTAGCTCCCTGATACAGTCAAAATACCCGATGGAGATCGAGGGCAAGTACCGAGTCGAAGACTCCACCGAGCTATTGGCCCAACTGGAGAGCCTGGGAGCTAAGGAACTCGAGTCGGAGTCTCAAGAAGACCATTATTTAAGGCACCCGGCGAGGGATTTCCGAATCACCGACGAGGCGCTTCGGATGCGCCGAGTCAACGAACAGTGGCACATCACTTACAAAGGTCCTCGCCAAGAGGGTTTGTTCAAGACCCGACCAGAAATCGAATTGCCGTTGGCGAACCGAAGCGAAGTCGGCTGGCTGAAGATTTGGGAAAACCTAGGTTTTGAGCCTGTCGCCATCGTGCGAAAAACTCGCAGAGTTTTCTCACTCGAAGACTTCCACCCAGGCTTGAAAGTCACGCTCGATAATGTTTGCGAATTAGGAATATTCGCCGAAGTCGAATGCGTCGTCGATTCACCCGAAGAGTTGGCTATGGCCGAACAAGCCATCGCATCGGCGGCGAATGCCCTAAGGCTTCACCACGTCGAGAAACGAAGCTATCTTTCGATGCTTTTGGAGCAACAGAAATAGAGTCCGTTCATGAACGAATCCCACGACCATTCCCAAATCGTTTTGCGCCGGATGCTCGACGCGAACACCAACCGGGTGATGGAAGGCCTCCGAACCCTCGAGGACGTAGCAAGGTTCTCTGGATGGGTCCAATGGCAAGTCGATTACAAGAGTATTCGACATGTCCTTCAACAACTGATCGATGATTTAGGACAAGGCTCCTTAGGGCAATCCGCATTGGTTTCAGCAAGGGATGCACATGGGGACGTCGGCAGAGAAAGCAAAACGACCCAAGAGATGCAGCGGCCCGAGGGTCTTCTCTCGATCGTTGCAGCAGCGGCCTCGCGGGTCGAACAAGCATTCCGTGTGATCGAAGAGGCCACCAAAGTGCTCGCACCCAATCAGGCCGCTTCGATCGAGCAACAGCGATACAAAGTTTATGACTTGAATGCCGCATTGCGGTTGGCCTGCCAGCGGGATTTAAGGTTCCTGCAGCAAGCTAGACTCTATGTTTTGGTCGACTGTCAACTAGCGATCGACGCGTTCGCTCGACGGATCGCGGAGATATCCAAGGCGGGAGTCCAACTGATTCAGATTCGTGACAAGCATGCCGATGCCATTCGCATTTTGGAGTATTTTCAAGTAGCCCAGGAAGCCGTCGAGAGCAGCGCTACGCGAGTATTGATCAACGACCGGGTCGACATTGCAGCGACGACAAAGGCGGCGGGAGTTCACATCGGACAAGAGGACCTGCCGGTGCGATCCTCGCGACGGATTCTGCAGCCATGGCAATACTTAGGTCTATCGACCCACGACCTTGCACAGGTCCAGAAGGGAATCGCACTGGGAGTCGACTATATCGGCTGTGGACCCACATTCGCATCCCAGACGAAATCTTTTGATAGATTTTCCGGAATTCCATTTTTGCTTCAAACGGCCAGTTGGTTGCAGGCCAACGCACCGACCGTACCCGCTTTCGCGATCGGTGGGATCCACTTGGAAAATCTCCCGCAGGTGCTCGATGCAGGATTTGCCAGGGTGGCCCTAGGCTCATGCGTCTGGAATGCTCAAAACCCAGCGAACATGACCGAAAAGCTCCGGCAAATGCTCGATCGAGCCTGATCCGATCGACTTGCGACCAAACCGAGGTGGGCCTCAGAAGCCAAATTGAGTACACTAAAGCCGACTGTTTTGAGTCCGCCTCGTAGCGTTTCATCCCACAATCCCAGATAGATGGATCTAGTTTGCTATGCCGATTGGAAAAACCTTCAACAACGTCGTCGAAACTGTTGGCAACACCCCGATGATCCGGATCAACCGTCTGCTTGGATCCGATGCGGCCACCGTGTATGCCAAGTGTGAATTTTTCAATCCACTCAAGAGTGTCAAAGACCGCATCGGGCTCGCGATGGTCGAGGATGGAGAAGCAAGCGGCAAGATCCACAAAGACACTCATATCATCGAGCCGACAAGCGGCAATACCGGGATCGCCTTGGCCTTTGTATGCGCGGCCAAAGGCTATCGCTTGACATTGACCATGCCCGAATCGATGTCGGTCGAACGTCGAGCCTTGCTCAAAGCCCTCGGAGCAAGTCTGGTTCTAACCCCGGCGGCCGAAGGGATGCGAGGAGCGATCGCCAAAGCCAACGAATTGGTCGCTGCCGACAGCCTCGGCTGGATGCCCCAGCAGTTTGAAAACCCAGCGAATCCAGCCGTTCACGAACGCACCACCGGGCCGGAGATCTGGGCCGACACCGCCGGGAATATCGACGCGATCGTCGCGGGGGTCGGAACCGGGGGAACGATCACGGGGGTCGCCAGGTACATCAAGAAACTCAATCCGAATTTTAAGGCCATAGCCGTCGAGCCCAAGCAGTCCCCGGTGATCTCCCCAAAAATCTCGACACATCCCTGATCGACGAGGTCATCCAGGTCGACGACGAACTGGCCTTTGAATGGGGCCGCAAGCTTCATCGTCAGGAGGGGATCATGGCCGGGATCAGCAGCGGCGCGAACCTCTGTGCCGCCGCGCAGTTGGCTTCGCGTCCAGAATGGAAAGGCAAGCGGATCGTCACGATCATGTGCAGCCTCGGAGAACGCTACCTATCGACGCCACTTTTCGCCGATGCGGGCTGATTGCCCTTATGCCCCTGGACGACCGATTTCGTCCCCCGAATCCAACCCATTGCAGGCTACAATCGCATGACACCCTTTCCATCGATCCGACGTCGCGGTTTTCTCGCTGGTGCTCTCGCAACTGGATTGGCACTTGCAAGCTCCGCGGATCGTTCTGGCCAACGATGCGATGCTGCTGAGCGCAACCCCAAGTGGGATGCAGCCACTCGTCGCGGCTTGGATTTTTTAGCCCGCACCCAATCATCGCGAGGTCAGTGGAATACGCCCCCTTACCCGGTTGCCGTTACGGCCCTAGCGGGCCTAGCTCTGCTTTGCAGCGGTTCGACAGTCACCCAAGGTCCCTACTCGAAGCAGATTGCACGGACGACCGATTACCTGTTGTCTCAATCGCGAAAAAATGGCCTCATCGGGGATCCTCAAAACGACCAGCGTTACACCTACGGTCACGGATTCTCGATGCTGTTTCTTTCGCAAGTGCTCGGAGAAGAAGGGTTGCAGGATCGGCGGGACGATCTAGTCGAGACGCTCGACCGAGCCGTCGCATTCTGTGGTAAAGCGCAAACTCCAGCCGGCGGTTGGGGCTACGTCAGCGCCAAGGACGGCCAAGACTACGACGAAGGCTCGACAACCATCACGCAAGTCCAAGGACTGCGAGGCTGTCGCAACGCAGGAATCACTGTCCCGGGTGAAATCATCGAAGCGGCCAAGCGGTACATCTACACCTGTCAGAACCCAGACGGTGGCATCAGCTACTCGAGCCAGCAGATGGGAAGCTCACGGCCGGCGATCACCGCCGCATCCCTTGCTGCCTTGTACAACGCAGGAGACTACGAGAACTCCAAAGTTCCCGAAATGCTCACCTATAGCCGCAGGGAGCTCTACGACGTCAAAAAGGTCGACGATGCGTTTGGCCACTGGCACTACACGTACCTGTACTACAGCCAAGTCGTATACCGCCAGGGGGACGAGGAGTGGTTGCCCTTCAGAGATCGACTCTATTCGAACATCGAGAACGACCAAGGCCCCGAGGGAGCTTGGGAAGGCCAGATCCACAACATCTACATCTCAGCTTGCAACCTGATCATGCTGCAATTGGACTTAGGCTACTTGCCGATTTTCCAACGCTGAGAGAATTTTCGAAGCGACCATGCCGAGCTCCTCATCCTGAGTCAATTCCAGCCGTTGAATGCCTGGCATGGATCGAAACCACATCTCCTGGCGTCGCACGAACTGCCGGGTGTGCACGGTGATCTTCTCCTTCATCATGTCCCAACTGATCGAGCCTGCCAAATACTCGATCGGTTCCTTATAGCCGACGGCTTGGGAAGCGGTTCGGCCGAGGATTCCGTAGCGCGCTTGCAACCCGGAGACCTCATCGATAAGCCCCTCGCAGAGCATCCGATCGACGCGCTGTGCCACCCGATCGTGCAGGACCGATCTTTCCCATCCGAGAACAAATGCATGGCTCTTGGCCGGTACGACGAAGCGTTCGAACTGAGTCTGCCAGTGGCTAAGTGGTTTTCCGGTAAGTTTAGCAACCTCCAGGGCCCGAACCATGCGTCGTTGATCGCCAGGGAGTATCTTATGAGCCGAAAGCGGGTCGACTTGCTTGAGTCGCTCAGCGAGGGCCTGGATTCCCACCGACTGGACCTCCTCGTCGACAGCCTTACGAAAATCCCAATCGGCCGGTGGGCCCTGGAAGAATCCGCAAATCAAGGATTTCAGATACAGAGGCGTTCCTCCAACCAATAGCACGTTCTTCCCTCGGCTTTGGATCTTTGCGACCTGAGAGTGGGATTCCTGGAGAAACTCTGAAACACTGTAATCGTGGGTCGGCTCGACGATATCGATCAAGTGATGGGGGATCTTTTCCCGGGCTTCGATGCTCGGCTTGGCCGTCCCGATGTCCATACCTTTGTAAACGGCCATCGAATCGACCGACACGATTTCGGCGTTTAGGGATTCAGCAAGCTCGAGGGCGACTTGGCTTTTGCCCGAACCGGTCGGTCCAGTCAAGTACACGACGTTGTCCAGAGGGGGCGTAATCCAATCGGCGAGCACTTGAGTTTCGGAGTTCATCGGCAGATCGATCGCGAAAGCGAAAAGGCAACAGCAAGGTTTCCTCATGTTATAAGGACTTGGCAACCACTTGGAATCGACAAATAACCCCTAAATGCCTAGGATATTCGACCTGGGACACAGGGGTTTCTGTTGTCCGGGTTGACCTTTTTGGCTTCGGCGCTTTTTTCATGATGTCCACGGATATTCTAGACCGCTTGATGGCGCAGTTACACCTCCGAGCCGAGGAGTTGCCCGAGGGTTCGTATACGACCAAGTTGATCCAGGGTGGATTGTCCAAGATGGGGGGCAAACTCGCCGAGGAGGTCTTTGAACTCGTCGATTCGGCCCGCGAGGAAGGCCCCGCCGGCCGTGAGCACTTGGTCAAGGAAGCCTGCGATGTGCTCTACCATCTGTGGGTCATCCTCGCAACGCGACAGATCACCGTCGAGCAACTGCGAACCGAACTTGAACGCCGCGAGGGGGTATCGGGGATCGTGGAAAAGCAGAATCGCCAAAAGGAGCAGCAAGGGCCATGAGTTTAAGCGACAACATGTTGAGAATTGGAATACCGAGCAAAGGCCGCTTAAGCGAATTGGCCACCGAACTGTTGCTCCAAGCAGGACTGAACTTCCGTCGCCAAGAGCGCGCCTTATTTGCGCGAGTCAGCGGACTTGCGGCCGACATTACATTTCTCCGAACCGACGATATCCCTACCCTATGTGCCGAAGGTGCGATCGATCTGGGAATCACCGGAAGCGATTTGGTCGAGGAGGCCCTAGCACAGATCGATGTCCGAATGAAACTCGGGGTAGGTCGATGCAAATTGGCTGTATGCGTTCCCTTGCATGGCGACATCCAATCGGCAAGCGATTTGGCGGGCAAGCGAGTCGCAACGAGCTTCCCTCGGACAACCGAACGGTACTTGAACAAACACTCCGCGCCAGTTCACTTGGTGGGATTGAACGGATCGGTCGAAATCATGATCTCGCTGGGGGTGGCCGATGCGATCGTCGATTTGGTCGAAACCGGCAGCACACTTGCGGCAAACCAATTGAGAATCCTTGACATCATCGGCGAGTACGAGACGGTCTTGATCCAAAGTCCGAAATGTCGGGATCTGGCCACTGCAGATCGGATTGTTCGAAGGCTCGAGGGGGTCGTCATCGCCCGCGATTATTCGCTCCTAGAGTACAACATCCCCCGGGCAAAGTTGTCGCAGGCCGAGGCAATCACCCCCGGGTTTACTTCCCCGACAGTCAATAGCTTAGAAGATCCCAACTGGTGCGCGGTTCGAGCGATGGTCAAGCGCAAGGAGGTCATCACGATCATGGAACGCCTCGAGCAGATCGGAGCAATTGCGATTTTGGAGTTCTCGATCAACAACTGCCGCCTGGATCAAAACCCCGGCGGCTGAGTACCCAAACCCAAAAATCGGTCATGGAACCACCGATGAAACGGGCTTATTTTTTTGTCGGTAGAATCACACGGCCGGGGATCCCTAGGTCCAATCGAAATACCGCACCGGGTTTGCCATCGGCCTGAATCGCACCGGTGACAAAGAGTTGGTCATGCTTGGGGCCTCCGAATGCGACATTGCTCGTGAGGCGATTGCCACCTGGATAGGACCTGAGCAACTTGCCAGAAGGATCCAAGACTTGGACTTGCTGCATTCCGTAATGGGCTACGTACAGGTTCCCTTTGGCGTCCAAGCACATACCGTCGGGCTGGTTGTCTTCCCATTTGCCGCTGGGATTTTTGGGAAGATCTGCAAAGACCTTCATCGGCCCGACCTTACCTTGAGATAGAACAGGGTATTCAAGAACGCGGTTGAATTGACTCTCACCGACGAGCAACCGCTTGCCATCTTGGGTCAGCACGATGCCGTTTGGAAAGGCCAGGCCCGAGGCGACCAAATGGGTTTTGCCTGCGGTGTCGACATAATGAATCGTGCCGATAAGTTTATCTTTGCCCGACTCGCCCGGGTCGGTAAAGTAGAAGCCACCTTGGGGATCGAGCGTCAAATCGTTAGGACCGCGAAGTGGCTTGCCATCGCATTCTTTGGATGCAGGAGCCAGTGGTTTTCCATCGCGATCCAGATGGAGCACCGCATGCTGACTTGCGTCGCAGACCAAATGGGTTCCATCGGCCAGGACCTTGTGTCCGTTCGGAGCCCCGGTGAGTGCAAAATCGCGATGCGTTCCATCGAGCTGGAACTCGGTAAGCGTTTTATCCCACGAGATGTAGCCTTTTCCATCGTGATCGAACACGACACCCTCGCAGTAGCTAGGGACCTCGAACAATTTCATCGCCGTGATCTTATCGACCGAAGGCAGGTCCTGGGCAAGGACACAAGCGGCCCCCAAAAGCATGGAAGTCGAGCAAGAAGCCACGACGCTCGCAGTCTTGCGAATGTTGGAGAATTGACAGGTTGCGGCGAAGCGCACAAAACGTTGTCGGAATGATCGCATTGCAAAACATCCTTAAGGGAACGAGAGGTTTCAACGGAGCGTTTGGTTTACTTCCAAACAAACCGTCATCGTATACGAGCGGCTCCTCAAAGCAAGAATATCTCAACCGATGATTTTCGCACAAACTCTTCGGGAACGATCCCCTCTGCAACCCCCGAACTGCGTAGAATGGGACCATCATCCCGTAAAGAATGCATAGCGATGCAATCCTCTGGATTCTATACCTCTCGTACCCAAAAGGTGGTAACCATGGCATGGTCGATTAGCAAAGCGGTTCTGGTCCCTTATGATTTCTCTGCGCATTCGCGAGTCGCAGTAGAAAAGGCGTTATCGATCGCCGACTCACCTTCCCAAGTCCACATCCTGCATGTACTCCCGACTTTCATACCCTTAGCCCCAGAGGGATTCCCCGTCGAGGCGATCGATGATCAAGTTCGCCTTGAGTACACACAAAAAGCACTCGATGAAGAATTCGCCGACCCTCGGTTCGCTCAGTGCTCCAAGGAAGTCATGATCGGTGACCCTGGTCTAACGTGCGTCGAGCGAGCCAAAAGCATCGGTGCAGACCTGATCGTGATTCCATCGCACGGCCGCAGCGGGATCACTCGATTGGTCCTGGGAAGTGTTGCAGAGCGAGTCGTCCGCTTTTCTCACGTTCCGGTACTGGTGATCAAGATAAGCGACTCATGACGAGCTTACGCTCTCGCTTCGGCGTCGACTGTGGTGGTAGCCATACAGAGCGTAGACCAGCAATCCAATCGCGCACCAAATGCCGAAACGAATCCAGTTGGCCGCTCCGAGACCCGCTATCAGGTAAAGATTGACAACCACCCCTAGGACGGGGATGGCCGACCAACGGTATCGCACGGCAGCAGCCGATAGAGCCAAGAAAACCGACAGAAAGATCGCATAGGGGATTCGATCGTAGTGAAAATTGCCATCCAGGATCCACTCCCCACCTAATTGGTGATTGTCCGGGAGCTTCGGCAAGATCAAGCAGTAAGCGACAAAGCACAGCGGCAAGAGGACTTGGCCAGGCAACTTAGGGACCCGAAATCCTTTCGAATCGGGGTTGGTACTTCCCGAGACGAGGATCCCTCCGCACACGAGCATGAATGCAAACAGAGTGCCGATGGAGGCCAGATCGGTGACGAATTGGGAATTGAAAAAAAGGGTTGGTAAGGCGACCATCACCCCAGTAACGATCGACGAGAATGCAGGGGTTTTGTATCTAGGATGGATCGATGCAAAAGGTTTTGGGAGAAGCCCATCGCGGGCCATGCTCATGAAGATTCTCGGTTGTCCCAGTTGAAAGACCAGAAAGACACTCGTCGTTGCGATCACGGCGCTGAGCGAAATGATGCCCACCAAAGAGGGCAAACCGATCTTTTCAAAGACATACGCAAGCGGATCGTCGACATCGAGCTCCTTATACGAGACCATACCGGTCAGAGTAAACGAGAGGATGATGTAGATCATCGTGCATAGTAGCAACGTCAGCAACGTCGCGCGAGGAATATCGCGCTGAGCATTCTTGCACTCCTCAGCGGTCGTCGAGATCGCATCGAAACCGATATAGGCAAAGAAGACACCGGCGATCCCTTTGAAAACACCCTCGAGTCCATTCGGAGCAAAGGGACTCCAGTTGCTCGGCTTGATGTAAAACGCTCCGACCAAAACAACCAACATCACGACGGCCATTTTCAACAAGACCATCGCGTTGCTGACTTTTTTCGATTCGTGAATCCCGACGATGACAAGAGCCGTAATCAAGACGTTGACCACGATTGCAGGCAGGTCGACAATCAATTTCAAACCGCCAAGGCTCGGAGCCGTCTCCCAAGCTTCAAGGTGCCTTTGGAGCTCCTCGCCCGCAACCCCGTTTGCCGCTTGGACCGCAGCCCACTGAGCCGGTGCCCGCGCTGAACTGTAATAGTCCTGGACCAGCCATTGGGGGATCTGAAAACCCCATCCAAACCCCGACAGCCATCCTTGCATACCTTCGAGAAGGTTGACGAAGTAGCTCGACCAAGCGAACGCAAGAACGCTGTTGCCGATCGCGTACTCCATCAATAAGTTCCATCCGATCATCCAAGCCGTCAGTTCCCCGAAGGCCACAAACGCGTAGGTATAGGCGCTCCCACTCGTCGGGATACTCGATGCGAACTGCGCGTAGCACAAAGCCGAAAAGAGGCATGCGAGGGCCGTGATGACAAACAGGAGCGAAATTGCAGGCCCACCATCAAACGAAGCCCGTCCAATGGTCGTAAAGGCTCCCGCACCGATGACCGCAGCGATTCCAAAACAGGTCAGGTCAAAGAGGGTCAGGCTACGGACGAGCGACTCGGAAGATTGGTTTTCGTATTCTTGGTCGATCTGAGCGAGCGTTTTTCGTCGAAGCAAACGAGCTTGGATCGATTCCCAGGACATAGTTACCACCTTATCGACGAGCGAACCCATACAAATTTGAGAAATATCCTAACGGTTCCCGGGCCTAGCAGGACTACGCGAAGGGACCAATTGAGGGTAAATTTAGGCCATTATTTGCGGCCCATGAGGTTCGGCTCGGACCTCAACTTCCATCAAACGATCCAGAATTATGAAAACTGACGAGTTGCGAGAAAAGTACCTAGCGTTCTTTGAGTCCAAGGGTCATCATCGCCAAGCCAGCGATGTGTTGGTCCCAACGTGGGATCCGTCGGTCCTCTTCACGCCCGCAGGCATGAACCAATTCAAAGACCACTTTCTCGGAAAAGTCAAACTCGATTACACACGCGCGACGACTTGCCAAAAATGCTTGCGCACAGGCGATATCGACAATGTCGGTAGGACCGCCTACCACCATACCTTCTTCGAAATGCTCGGCAACTTCAGCTTCGGTGATTACTTCAAGGCCGAAGCGATCGCTTGGGCTTGGGAACTCCTGACGGACAAGAAATGGTTCGGGATCGATCCAGATCGATTGACCATCACCGTTTACAAAGACGACGACGAAGCAGCCAGGATTTGGAACGAAAAGATTGGTTTGCCCACCTCTCGAATCACCCGGATGGACGAAGCCGATAACTTCTGGCCAGCCAGCGCCCCGAGCCAAGGCCCCGATGGAGTCTGCGGACCTTGTTCAGAAATCTACTACACCCTCGAAGGGGGCAAGACCGTCGAGATCTGGAATCTGGTCTTCACCCAATTCAATCGCGTCGGAGAACCACCGAATAACCTCCGACCCTTGCCGAGCAAGAACATCGATACAGGAATGGGATTGGAACGGGCCGCAAGCGTCCTGCAAGGCGTACCGACGAACTTCCACATCGATATCCTACTGCCGATTGTCCAAGCTGCCGCAGAAGTCTGTGGCGTGAAATACGCTTACGAAAGCGACGATGGACGTCGTTTGCGTCGAATCACTGACCACGTCCGAGCCTGTAGCTTTGCCATCCACGAGAACGTTTATCCCGGTCCGAAAAAAGCTCGCTACGTCATCAAAAGACTCCTGCGACGCGCTGTTCTAGACGGTCATCAACTCGGGATGAGGGATCCGTTCCTCCATCAACTCGTCCCAATCGTCGCCCAAATGATGAAAGCTTCCTATCCAGAACTCTCCGATACCACCGACCGCGTCGCAGCGGTCATGAAACGCGAGGAAGCCGACTTCTTTGCTACCATCGGGTCGGGACTCGAACGCATCGACCGATTGTTCGATGAAATGGCCGGCAAAGGGAGCACCATGGTCGATGGTACCGAAGCCGCTACGCTCTACCAAACCCACGGAGTTCCACCAGAACTCTTCCAACAGATCTCCGCCGAACGAGGATTCTCCTTTGATTGGGATGGATACCGCGAAGCGATGCTCCGACACGGTGACATCAGCGGTGGTGGAACCGTCGAACTCTTCGAAACCGGCCCGATCGAAACACTCAAAGAGGCTCTGCACCAATCGGAGTTTCTCGGGTATACCACCGCCCAAACTCCAGCCCAAATCAAAGGGGTCATCGTCGGAAAACCCAAGGACGACCGTCTGGTCAGCTCCGTCTCGAACGAATCCCAACCCGAAATGCTACGCATCGTCTTGGATCGCTCCCCGTTCTACGCAGAAAGCGGTGGACAAGTAGGCGATACCGGCAAACTGCAAACCAATAACGGTACTTTTGAAGTCACCGACACGCAGAAAAGCGGCGACTTGATCGTCCATTTTGGTCGCATGCTCTCTGGAAGCCTCAAGGAAGGCGAAACCGTCCAAGCCTCGGTCGACGAGAATCGTCGCAACTCGATCCGCCGAGCCCACTCGGCAACCCATGTCCTGCACCATGCTCTCCAGTCGCGACTCGGAAAACATGCCCAACAGCAAGGAAGCAAAGTGGACGCCGATTGGTTGCGATTCGACTTCAGCCACCAAGACTCCCTCTCAGACGAGGACCTCAAGCAGATCGAAGGATTATCCAACGAGAAAATCACCCAAGGTGCAGCAATCCGCTGGGATACCGTCGCCCTAGCCCAAGCCCGAGAACTCGGTGCGATGATGCTCTTTGGAGAAAAGTACCCCGACCCAGTCCGTATGGTCAGTATGGGAGATTTTTCTCGCGAACTCTGCGGAGGAACCCACGCGAACAATACCGCCGAAATCGGTACCCTGGAAATCCTCACCGATGAGAGCGTCTCGGCTGGCGTCCGACGAATCACCGCCTTGACCGGCCCTAGGGCTCTTGAGCACCGTGCCAAAATCGAAGCCCAAGCGGCCCTGGTCGCCCAAAAACTCGGTTGCCCAATCGATCAACTTCTACCCCGTACCCTCGAGCTTGTCAGCGCCATTCGCAAATTGAAAAAAATCGCTGCATCGGCAGGTGGGAATGAAACACCGCCGGTTAAAGTCGGTGGCCAAGTACCCCCACCAAATTCCTCATTGAAATCCAATCTGGTTTACGCAGATATTCGCAGCGCTCTGAAGCAAGCCGCTAGAGCAATGAACGTTTCGCTCGACGAAGTTGGCGGTCGAATGGATGCCTTGCTGACCGAAGAGCGTCAACTCCATGAGCAACTCACGCAGCTTTCGAGCGCAAGCAATTTGGACGTCGATCAACTGATCGCAACGGCCCAATCCGTCGGCCCAACCCTGGTGATCGTCGCTCGTATACCCAACGCCAATACCGCAATGATGCGACAGTGGATCGATCAAATCCGTAAGAAGTCAGCCAAGCCCGTGGCGGTTCTGTTTGCAACCCACGATCAGGACAAAGTCACTCTGCTCGCAGGCTTGAGCCAATCCCTCGTCGACCAAGGATATAGCGCGGGTAAGTGGATCGCACCCGTAGCCGAAGTCGTCGGTGGCAGTGGCGGAGGTCGACCCGACTTCGCCCAAGCCGGCGGGAAACTTCCCGGGAACATCGACCAGGCGCTGACAATCGCCAAATCCACTTGGCAATCCATCGCTGGGAGCTAAGACCCCGAACCTGACATTCCGAACCCTCCAACTAGGCTCTATCCATGACGACGAACCTGCTCGCCTTGGAAACTTCAGGACGGAGCGGGTCGATCGCCTTGGCAAAATCCAACGAATCCCTCGATGGACTCCGCGAATCGATCGGCTCGGGTTGGTCCCCGCCAGGCCGCTGCCTGAGAAATCTAACCGAGCGATTGGAAATCCTATCGCTCGATTTGGACCCAACCTGGGGGTCAGCAAAGACGCTCGCACCAGCGATCCATAAACTACTTGCCCAAGACGGACTTTCTCCCAAAGACCTACACGCAATCGCAGTTGTGCAAGGCCCAGGGTCGTTTACTGGGTTACGCGTCGGGATCGCGACGGCCAAAGTGATGGCCTATGCGCTGAAAATACCCATCGTGGCGGTCGATACGCTCGAGGTCATCGCTCAGCAAGTTTCCGATTCCCGGACAGAATCCGAATCACCGACCGAACCCGAATCACCAACCGTACCCGGATCGCAAAACCTCGATCTGTTCGCAGTCGCAGACGCATTTCGAGGGCAGAGCTTTTGGGCCAAGTATCGCATCGGGGCAGGGGAGTGCGTCGAGACGATCCGAACTCGAATCGATGACAATACTTGGTTGGCCCAAGAGCTCTCTGCCCAGGATCCCTCCGTCTGCATCGCAGTCGCAGGACCATCGCTTGAAAAACTCCGAGAATGCTATCGGGACGTTCCAAGCTCGCAGTGCCAAAGTGCACTCGATAAGCGCTCTCTTGTTTGGGAACCAAAGCAGTACGGTGAGCCTCGAGCGTCTACCGTGGCAAGACTCGGCTGGCGAGCATGGATGAGAAATCAAACCGTCGAGCCGTTCGGTTTGCTACCCATGTACTATCGCAGTAGCGCTGCCGAAGAGAAGCAATCTTCAGGACCAAGTTGATGGTTCGCTACTCAAGGCCAAAGAATCCCGCCGGCGGAATGGCTTGACCACCGACAACCCCAAGCCCTCGCGTCGGTAGGAATCGTGGTTCGAGCGCAAATTGCAGCGATACATTGTCCCGACCGCTGTCGACAGCCAGCCCGACTCGAAACAGAAAAGATTCGCCAATTCGAGTCAACCCGATCGTATGCCCGTTGCTACCCGTTGGCCCAAAATCGTAAACCGAACTGCCGACGGCCGCCCACTTGTCGTTCATGCGATAAGTCAACGTCGAGGTCAGGAGCTTGGCCGAGACAGGCCCATCGAGGTTGGTTAAGCCGACATAAAAATCGCCTCGCAAAGGGCGCGAAATCAAAGTGCCGATCGAGGTGGCTTGCAAACCTCGGTCGAACATGTCGTAATATCCGTCGCTCAGGAAGGTCACGCGGTCCCCCACATGGTATCGAAACTCGTAGTTCAAACCTCCGAAATCCTCCCCGAAGTTGTCGCGTTCGGATTTCGCAAAGTAAATCGCATCGACATCGAACTCCACGACATCTGCGATCCGCTCACGGCCTGCGACCCCTCGCTTGGTCTGCCAGCGTTGGTGGACACCGAAGCGACTTTGTAGTTGGTCAGCGACAATCTGAGAACTGGCGGCTGTGACATAGCGCTGCATGCCTTGCCGGGCTGCATACTCGCGAGATTCGAACTGGTCCGGCAAGCTACCTCCAAACGTGTTGAAGACCAATCGCCGTCGAAAGTGCTCCTGGCTATTATCATCGATGGGATCATAGAGCGGGAGCAAATCGAGTTCCTTGGTCGTGTCGGCATACCAAGTTTCTGTTTCAAAGGAAACTTTATGTGCAAGGCCGTTGAGGTTAAATAGTGAGCTCTGAACCTCGGGAGCGACCTTGATCATCGGCAACGATGTTCTAAGCCCAGCTTGCCCAGTCAATCGCCCAAGGGAATCGCCGTTGAGATCCTCACCCCAGTAGGCCGCTTCGCCAGAGACAAACGGGGTCCACTTGCTATGTCCGGTATCAAAGGGAAGTGATATTTCATGACGCGTGACTGCTTGAATGCCCGAGGAGGTTTGCTCCCAGGGTTGCAACTGGAACTTCGCAGCATCCTGCGGCGCCGTCGGTCTCGAGGCAACCTTCAACTGCCCATAGCCCGCTTGGGAATGCGAATACCAAGTGAAGAAATTCCCTAAGTTCTGGCCGAGCCAATAATGATCGACCCGCGGAAGCCACTGCGTCTCGGTGAAAAAACTATTCAACCGTACCTGAGCCCAAAGATCGAGCATTTGCTGACCCATGAAATAATGGCGATATCGCAGGGCCGTCGAGCGATCCTTGTTCGTATCCCATTCCTCTTCAAAGTACTGCTCGAGGAAATTTCGGTCGCTGATGTATCCGAGTTCAGCCCATAATTCCTGGTCAGGTGATAACAACTGCCGATGCCGCCAGGCCACTCGTCCCCGAGTCGTCTCCTCAGGGACCATATCGATCCGATCGCTTCCCAGAGTATCGAACCCCTCGTCGTTGAGTCCCCAAGCATCGAATTCCCCGTAAGCCGGTCCACCACCGTGAAGTGAAGGAAGGTTGTAGCGAAAATTCGTTCCGAGCGCGAACCCTCGCTCGCTCAGATAATCCGTCGAAAGCGTCCACTTCGTTCCGTCAATAGCATCGATTCCGAAGATCTGATAAAGATTCCAGTCGAGCATGACCTGGGTGCCAAAAATACTATCGTTGCGGAAGCTCGCGCCCGAAATGTAAAAACTCGGAGTATCTACGTTGGTATTGAGGATCGGCCAATAAGCCACAGGCACACCCTCCATGTAGACAAAGTTATGCCGAGCTTTGGCCTTCATCGCCGTGGTGTCCCCCGAGGGAGACAGGACCCCGAAACCGAGCAGTCCGGTTTGATCGCTCGATTGGCGTTGATCGTTAAGCTCGATCCGATCGGCTTGAAGCCAGTAGCGTGGTACCCCAAGGCGGCTGCTGGTCATCGCTGCCCGATTGGCCAAGAAATTTTCGCGAGAACGCTGTTGGATCACGTCTGCCTTGAGCCGCACAATCCCCTCATACTTCGGGGCGGGCGTCAGGACCTCGGCCCCCAGGATCATCCCGTACTCGGATTGCACGTTGTAGTACATCCGATCGGCATAGATCACCCGGGCCCCTTGCTGAAAAACGATGTTGCCTTCAAGGTACAGTTCGACCGGTAAATCATCGATTTTCTGGGATAGCAGTCGGTTCAGATCCGCCGTCCAGACCACACAACGATCCGCTTCGATCAGCACAGTCCCCATGTCGAAAAGTCCACCAGAGGTCTGCACCGCCACGTCGCCGATCATCAAGCGGATACCTCGGCTGATCGTCACGACACTGTCGCCGCGTTCCGGCCGACTCTTGGCAGAATAAAGTGGATCGACCCCACTGCGACCACTGATTTTGAAAGTGCGAGCCCCGACCCTGACCCCAGACCGGACGTTGGGAGCCGAGGCGGCCACGGGGGCCGCCAACGGTAAGGGAATCGGACCGGTGTTGGCCGCCGGTGCCGGTAACTGAAACGACTCGACCTGCTGTTGCGAAACCGAAGGTGCCGTCGGAACTTCGGGAACACCCTTGATCGATTCAAATAGAGGGATCGAACCTGGATCCAAAACCGTTCCGCCAAGTGTCGAATTACCGATCTGCATGGAGTTGGGCGAGCCGAGAGGCTCCGACGCTGGGACACTCGGCTGGGCTGATGGTGGGCCCAAAGGTGGCTGGGATTGCAGCAGTTGCGCCGCGAGGCGCAGGTGTGTTTGCTCATCCTGATCGGTCCAGACCACCCCATCCTTGACCGCAGAGTTTCGCCTGGCCTCAGACACAGAAGTGTTGGCCCCTGACGATCGAGACTCCTCATAGGCCCAGTCCAAAGGTGCAACAGGTGTCACTGGCTGCTGCCAGACCTGGACCTCGAACTTCGGTTCATGCTGGCTATAGAGTCTTCCCATCCAACGTTGATCTCTGAGGCGTTGCTCCTCGGACCATTGAATGTCGCAATCGCCTTGTGCGTCGAGAACCATCCGATGGATCATCGAAGTTGGATTCATCGCAGATCGAAGCGTAGAGCTTGAGTTACCCGCCGATTCTTCATTCGGTGGGATCTCCTGGCTCAATACCCACAGGTTGGCCTTGCTGCATGTGGCCCGAAAGGAACCTTGGGCGATCCGCACTCCACCCTCGAGTTGATAGACAATGTAGTCCCCCTGCTGGGACTTGCTCGCCGAGTGGGCCTGGATCGTCACGCTAAAGCGAGGGTCACACAGGGGCAAGCCAATCTCCGCTGCTAGGCTCGATGCGCAGGGACCCGCACAGGCCAAGACCAAGGCGCACAGGCACGCAAGGCACCAGGCCATTTGTTTTTGGATTGGGTAGTCCGCCAGTGGTACCACGAGTGGTGATTTTTCCTAGGATGAGCTCGCCAAAGAGCACGAAACCTTTACCGCTTTAGGGGTTGCGCGTCTCGGGAGTATAGAAATCCGGAAAAAGCGACTCAAGACCGAGGTTTCGTTAAAGTCCCTCAGATTCTCTGCCGAACGAGGACGGATACCCGTGAAAACTTGTGCCCTGGTGCCCCCAATCTCCCCACAGGCCCCAGATTGCCCAAGTCCGTGGAACTTCTCGAAGTTCCCTGCACAAACAAACCCGAATCCAACGGACCGAAATGTCGAATCTCGATACGCTTGTCCAAACATTGATTCGCGAAGGACACTGGTCGGATGCCGCAGGCCTCTACCGCGACGAACTGGGGGTCTCCTTGACCCAAGCCGAGGCCAAAGTTCACTCGTTAGCCCAAGAACTTGGAATTACCGATCCGCATCGCTGGACCCAATGGCTTGCGATCGGGCTCGCCGGTGCGAGCCTGTTCGTCCTAGCCGGCTGTTTGCAATGGTTTATGTCCTAAGCCAACCGGCTTAGACGGCATTCGATCGGTGGAATTGAATATCAAGCGTTCGCAGATGGGTATGCAATCCTGCGTCTTGAATCGGCATAAGGTAGGCGATGTGACCGGATTCGTTGTGGTGGGAGTGCCACCATCCCGGTGGCGTGATAAAAGCCCCACCGCTTTCCCAAGGTACCCTCAAAGGATCGATTAGGTTCCCTTGGGTGTCGACCCTTTCGGCGACCAAGGTATAGCAACCTGGCTTGCAATCGATGATCAAATCCAGGGCCACGGATTTGTGGGCGTGAGGTAGTTGATTGGCCCCCACAGGCAAGATTCCGAGCATGGCCCAGAGGACATGGGTGATCGTCAAAGTCTGAGGAAAGTGCGCATTGGTCAACAGAACACTGATGCGGCTGCGTTGCCCTGCAAGCGGGTCGGCCGCAGCTTGTTCAAGCGCCGCTTGCGAATCTTTTTTCGCATACAAAGTCGGCTCGAATCTCGCAACGGATGCACTGACGCCGAGGTACCTGAGCAAGGGTTCATCGTTAACCCAATAGAAAATCGACTCGTCGTGAGCCGTAAGGATGGGGTCTGGCCCACAGGGTAGGGTAATCAAATCCCCGCCTTGGTAAGGGATCGCGATGTCGGCAAACCGTAAAACCCCTTTCCCACGCAGGGCGAAAAAAAGGTGACTCGTGCCACGGTTGGGGGCAGCCAAACTATCGTTGGCCTCAATTCGAATAAAGCTTGCCAACAGACTGGCACTCGAGGCAGGGGCAGGGGAACCGAGCTGCTCTGAGATGTCCAAGGGAATGATG
>JAJTEK010000155.1 GCA_021299695.1 Pirellula sp.
GGTCTGCGACACGGAATAAGGCATCTCCGCGTTGCAGGGGCCGATCGCTGAGTTCTCGACTGAGGTCTCCCCCGACGACGATCCCTTGGATGGGGGATAGCAAGAGAAGTTCCTGTCGCTGTTTTTCCAGGAAGCTCAGTTTCTCTTGGGCGTGTTTTTCCTGGAGCTCGATCAGACGCAGCTCGGCTGAGAGTCGGGTTTGAGTCGCAAGATCGGAGCTGTTGGCCGAGAGTTGGTTGACCGCAACGCGCAGACCATTTTTCTTCTCGACCAGAGCCAAGATTTGACCTGTGAGTTCCTCGATTTGCAATTCGAGGTTGGGGGCTCGAAGTCTCACGAGGGGTTGATGGCTCTGGACGCTTTGGCCTTCAGCGACGAGCAATTCCTCGATGAAGCTATCGGCAGTCGCGTGGATGAACTGCTGAGTGGTCGGGTCGAGGTAGGCTTGGGTTTGGATGTAGAACGGATAGGGGATCATGGCAAGACCTACAAGACTTGCAAGGAGAGCAAGGCCAGCAAGGCGTTTGGTGGAGCGGCCCGATGGGGCTTGCAGGACGGATTTGCCGATGGCTTGGGCTCGTGCTCGGGGAGGTAGACTGAGCCAACGATGCTGATGCTGCCAAGCTTGGTTGATCATCGGCAAGAGGTTCGATGCGCGTTGCACTCGGTCGATGGTCGCTTGGGGATCGGACCATTCGACAAGCAGACCGTGGGCTAGTGCATCGGAGTTCGATGGCCAGGGCAGCAGCAGGCGGTAGCGGGCCGCTTGGGGTGGATGATCCGCTGCATTCCAAAGTTTTGGCTCGTTGTTTTGGAATAAGCTTAGGACGGACGTTTCGAGTTCCTGAACGGTCGTCGAGTTTGAATCGATCGATGAGGCTCCACTGCATGCGATCATCGATGCTGCTTGATGGTCTTTGCGAAACAGCGAGACACGATCGGCTTGGAGCAGCTCGCGGAGAGCTTCGACTACTCCACGGTTGAGTTGTGGGTGGGACTGCGCGTTGGTGAGATCCTCGGATCGCAGAATTGCTTGTTTCCACAAACCAACGGCGCGATGGTTCTCGACGTAGACTTCACGTAGTTCGGCGATTTCGGCCAGTGCATCGAGGAGGTTCTTTGCGTAGGCGAGCTGTTCATGGCTGGGTAGGTTGGCCAATCGGGCTAGGATTGCAAGAGGTTGGCTCGGGTTGTTTTTTGGGAAGCGGACAGAGATCCACTGGGCGCTTTGCACTCGATGCGTTGGGGGCGATCTTGGATCGACTCGATTTGGATCGAGTGGAACCGAGGAGGTTGGTCGGGCGAAGGCAATTTGGAGGGCTCCCTGAAGCGACTCTGGGTCCGGAGAATTACCGCTTGCGAACAGGACAAGGGGTTTTGCCTCCAATTCGATGACCAGCAAAACACAATCGGCATTCAGGAGGGGAAGGAGCGATTGAGTAAGTCTGGGGTAGAACTGATTTTGTGGATCGGCGTTTCGGGCGATGGCTTCGAGTTGTCCGAGGAGCCAGTCGGTAGTTTCGAGATTCGAGTCGGACATGCAGGGGCTCAGTGGCTCGAAAACGTTCGATCGATGGTTGGAGTTGGCAGATCGTCTTGAGGGACGGACTTCATGCTAGCAAATTTCTCGACTCGGGGTTGGATTCCTTTGGGGAACTGTCTTTTCAGCAATACTTTCGACGTTTGGAGCACTATGCGTGAAGGATGCCGACTTTTCCGGTCGAAACACTCGATGCTGGCTTTACGGATGTACTATTTAAACCGGCTATTATGGCACTCAAGACGCTGATGGACAATCGATGCGGGTCGAAACGGGCAGTTGAGCGGCTGTCCGGCGTCGGTCGTCAAGCCGTCACTTGGAGTATCGGATTGAGTTTGGCTTGTGGGGCGATCATCCCGGGTTGTTCGAGCTCAAAGAAGTTTCACGCCGGCCAGAGTGCGGGTCAACAGAGCGCCTCAGAATTTCTCTCGCAGTTGGTCCGATCCGATGTAACTCAATCGGATTGTGCGCCTGACTATCACGAGGCGTTTGGTCCGATGGACATCGACCTTGCGACTTTAAGTCCAGAGCAAATGCAGGGACTGACTTTGCAGGATTGCATCGCTTACGGTGTTTCGAATTCCAAGTTGATGAGGGACTTGGGGGTGACCGTTTTGCGAACGCCCCAGAGCTTGGCCTCGACGCTTGACCCTGCGGTGGTGTACACCGATCCGAGGATTGGCGAGGAGGCGGCCTTGAGTGCATTTGACGCGAACCTTTTTGCGTCGAGCATCTATGAGAACAATCATCGCGGCTACAACAACAACTTCTTTGGTGTCAATGGGTTGTTTCTCCAGGATTTGAGCACGACGCAGTACGGAGTATCCAAGCGATCGGCGACCGGGGGGTTGTACACCTTACGGGACGTCAAAATATTCGACCGCAACAACCAGCAGTCGAACCGTTTTGGGGCCTACACCTGGGACACGTTCTTAGAGGCTCAGGTGCGTCAACCGCTGATGCTCGGAGCGGGCTCTGAATTCAATCGCATCGCAGGTCCAGGGGCTTCCCCTGGTCAACTCAACGGCGTCTTGTTGGCCAGGGTCCGTACGGACATCAGTTTGGTGGAGTTTGAAAGATCGGTACGTGATTTCGTAGCTGAAATTGAGAACGCGTATTGGGATCTTTACTTCGCATACCGCGACTTGGATACCAAGACCGAGGCACGGGATCAGGCGATCGATACGGTTCAGAGAATCAAGTTACGTCCTGAGCAAGGTTCTGTGAACATCGAGCAGGCGCTCGAGCAGCTATGGCGGTTTGAGGCCGACGTGGTCGATTCTCTCAACGGTCGGCCCTTAGACGGCACACGTTCGAACAACGGATCGACCGGCGGGACGTTTCGCAACAGCGGCGGGGTTCGGATCTCGGAACGTCGACTGAGACTGATCATCGGCATGCCGATCAATGACCAACGCTTGGTTTACCCATCGGACCAACCGAGTCTGGCTCAGTTGGAATTCGATTGGGAGGATTCGATTTCCGATGCACTGGTCAATCGCGAGGAATTGCGTCGTCAGCGTTGGGTGATCAAGCAACGGGAATTGGAATTGATCGGGAATCGAAGCTTCCTGAAACCGCAACTCGATGCGATCGCAGCTTACCGAATGCGGGGATTCGATAGGCAGTTCAACACCCCTCTGGACAACGATTTTCAGGAGTGGTCGCTCGGTTTGGATTACCTGATGCCCGTGGGGTATCGGCGTGGGCATGCAGCCGTCCGCAATACGCAATTGGCTCTGGCCCGCGAATCCCAGATTCTGATCGAGCAGGAAAGAGCGGTTCACTTCGGCTTGAGCAATGCGATCAATGAAGCCAAGCGAGCGTATGAAAACCTGTTGATTCAAAAAAACAGGTACGACGCGGTCGAGAAGCAGATCGATGGGTTGAAGGCGAGGTTAGAAACAGGGCGAGTCGAGCAAGTCTTCGTGTTGCTCGAAGCTCAGCGTCGGCGGCTAGATGCTCTAGTTCGCTATCACCAATCCGCCGTGGAATACCAATTGGCAGTCCGGAATGTCAACCTTGAACGAGGCACCCTGCTTTCGTACTGCAATGTGTATCTGAACGAATCTCCCTCGTCGGATTTTATCGCGAGTGAGGGTATTCAACGCCAAGAGCGTCAAGACCCGAACGCGACGGTTCACTATCGCGATCCTGTCATCGCCGGACCTGCGAGCGGTCCGATGACATCGGCGATCGATGCGGTTCGCTAAAGATCCGAAGCAGAGCGGAAGCCTCTGTCCCGCAAGGCTGTTCGGATGCCGGGTCGGACCAATGCGAAATTCAGGCGGCTAGGCCGGATAGGGAAGACCAAGCCTTCGACGACCGCAGGAATCCAGTTTGCTAAGGACTCTTCAGAACGCGTTCCTATAGCGGTTAACAATTCCATAGGGCTATACCACGGCAGAACTCCCACGGATGTATCCTCAGAGTTGCCGTTTGAAGATTCCTCTCGCTTGCTTCGAAGAAGCATGTCTCGAAAGCCGCGATTGAATTGACTCAGGATTCCTTCGGGGCTACGCGATGAATCGGTAACGACAAAAGAGACTCCATCGACGCTTGCCAATCGCTCAAACCAACGCATGTGGCAACCCTCGAGCCAAGCCCGCTTCGGAATCGCAATCGGAGACACCGCGCTTGTCGGATCTATGCTGGGGAAGAGGGGATACCACGGAAGATTCACCGGATTGGCAACCCCTAGCTTGGCGAAATTAGCAACGGCGAAAAAATCGAGGTTGGTCAAATAGAAATCGCTAAGGAAGGATTCTCCCGCCGCCGGAGGCTTAGACCAATTGTAAAGCCGTTCAAAAATCGGGGCCGTTGCGGATTGCTTCAGAACGAGCGATGCATGGAAAAGCTCAAGGCAAAGTCCAGCGATACGTTCATCGAAGGAACCGTGTGCCGAGGGGTTTGAACCTAGGCCCTGTGCTTCGGCGTACATCCCTGTCGAGCCTATCGAAGCGATGGACTGACCGCTTGCCGAATCTCCCGATGGGGGGCTGTGGAAACTCGAAGAAAAGGCGGAACTGGAAAAATTCCGACGGATAGAAATCGATGATCCTGCATGCGTTCCCCAGTCTTCGTTGGATTGTTCCCAAGCGACTTCGAAAACGCTTTTACCTGCCGTGATCCTGCTGCTTTGGCTCAGCGCACGCTCCGAAATCGCTTCGTCAAAAATCTTCGTCCCGTTCCGACTGTTCAGATCTCTGACAAAGATGGTCTCAATCCGGTTGGATACCTCAAAGTGCTTCGAAGACATGTAATCGTCCTCACAAGCCACGTGGGAGGCTGTCGTGCGGCCGACGACTCTGGACTCCCCAGGGGGGATAACCACCCGGTGCCCTTTTCGAGGGCCATCTGTGACCAACAGAATAAGATTTCTCGAAAACTGGTTCACGATGCGGACACCACGCGGTTGCAAAATGGACACTGCTAGATCTTCAGTATGCTAGAAAATCGGGACTTCGTCTAGTTTTTCAGGGATTAACTCAAGAATAAGACGTCTTTTCCATGTGGGTCGCCCATTTGTTGAACTTTGGTCGGCATCTCCTGGCCGTAGGGACATCCCCCGACGCATTTTCTGCATCTTTCGAAAAACCCCTAGAAAACTCAGAATGCCTGCAAGCCCGTCGACCGATACCACAACAAGGTCGATTGTTCCCAGGTGCACTCCTCGCTCGGAGATCGCGATGAAGCCCGAAAAATCTGATTGCCAGCCTCCTCTTTTCCCAGGACTCAAGCGGCTCAGAGCGCTCGCGATATTGGGGACTGCAACGATCTTGACTCCTGCTGCACAAGCTCAGGTTTCGAAGGAAAACGGGGATCTCCATGACAATCTCCCCCTCCCCGGTGGAAACTTCACCCTGCCTAGCGGTCCGTCGAGGGAATCCCAACCCTCAAGGTTTCAGAGGCTTCCGAGTTTGTCCGGTACCCAAGAATCGATTGCGATCTACTCCTCAAAGGGATTTTCCAAGTTCAGCCCGCTGCCCTCGCTCGACGACCTACCCCTGGCCCCCGAAGGCCTTGTCCAACTCGCCGAATCGCTTGCCATCGAGCAAAGCCGGACCGAAAGCGCCTCCCAAGAAGGCAAAAAGTCAGGGAGCGATTTTAACGCGAAATCGGTCAAAACCGAAGGAATTACCGCCCTGCAAAAGCCCCTGTCGCCCTTGGACATTTTAAAAAAAACCGATGCGATCTCCTCGACGCCCGACGGCCGCCCGTCGATCGAGAGTTTCTCGCGGGAATCCATGCAACTCAACGATCTGCAAAACACACCCGACCCAAGGTACCTGCGGCATTGGCCAGCAAATCAAGCTTCATGGGCTTCCCCAGCATTTTGCTATAAACCCCTCTACTTCGAACAAATCAACCTCGAACGCTACGGAATCGGCTACTCATGCCCGACCAACGCCCTGGTCTCAGGTGGGAAGTTCTTCGCCGATGCAGCCCTGCTTCCGGTGAATATCTTCAAAAATCCCCCCCATTCTTGCGAATGCACACTCGGACACCGCCGACCCGGTGACTGTACGCCGGTCCAAAAACCGATCCGTTAGACAGTCCATTCTGAAGACTGTCCACTGTAAAGCCCTGCTGGCTTTTCGTTTGCCCCTACAACCATGGCAATCGATTTTCTCTACGGACAGCAACTTTTTTAGCCTATCGGTATCCAAGGTTTATTCGGCCGCGTATGAATAAACCGTTCAAAATACCAACGGCTGAGTCTAAGCTGGTTTGAATTCGTAGAATACTCAGCCGGCATTTCCTGCCGTCGTTGCCTAATCGCTGATTCAAAGTCCAATTGTCCTTGACCGCCACGGTCCGGTGCACGCCATGCTAAAGACCTTCTCCAAGTTCGCCTCCAAGTCGATTTTGGCGTTCGTCAACCGGCAACTGCGATCGATGCGACGCAAGGCTTTTCAACACGCATTGGCCTCCGGGTTCCAACGACTCGAACCCCGTAGAGTCCTTACGGTCCAGGGAGTTTTCGATGCCCTGACCGGCAACCTTTCGGTCAACATTACCCCCGGTGGAAACACTTCGGCAACCCTCGGTGGGTTGGATGCGACGAATTACTTTCTGGATGTCGACGGCAATTCCCAGTTCGATCCCGGATCGGACCTCCTAGGAATCAAAGCCGATCTGAAGAACATCTTCGTCACTGGTACGGCCGATCCACTAGGCAGCATCGGCTCGTTTACCTGGAAAGACCACTCAGGATCCTTGTTCCAACTCGAACGAATCTTGGCATCCGATTTAGCGAGCATCTCTTTGGATCTCGTGGCCCAAGCTTCCTTCTCCCAAGACTCTGCGCTGACCGCATCCGACTCGATCACTATCGTCAATACTGTTGCTCCTGCCGATCCGGTAAATACCAACCTGCGGTTCGCTAACAACTTGTCGCTAGAAACAACGGGTGTCGGCGGCACAATTCTGGTGAACCTCGATTACCAATTGACGGTCGATCAAACCGCCTCGTTCCATTCAACCCAAGGTAGCATTCGACTCAGCGATATCGACGCAAACATTTTCCAGGCAGTCGCCCAAGGGGATATTCTCGACGCCGACTCTGGAGTGGATTCCACCGACATACGAGCCAACCGTGTCTCCCTGGTTTCTAACACGGGTTCTATCGGAAACTCCCTGTCGGATATCCTTCAAGCCGACACCGCGACGACAACACTGCAATCCCTCGAAATCGCTTCTCGCACCCCTGGCTCCTTGCAATCGAACTATGTAGCGACTCAAGGCACCGTCTCGATACACACCGATGAGTTCCCCTCGTCGGTCGATACGAATAAACTTTGGATTGTCGCTGATTCCAAGATCGTTGCGACCGACCTGAGTGGTCTGTCCAACCGTATCACCGATCTGGCCCTAGTCATCAATCCCGCGAGCATGACTCCCAGCAGTCTGATCGCTTTGCCTGACTCTCTCGACATCGCAGGTGATCTACGCATCGAATCCCATGCGATCACCGCTAGCGATGCGAGCCTCGATCTTCAAGCCAATCGCATCCTCTGGAAATCGGTCCAAGATGCTGATTTGACCATCACTGCAAATCAAATCGATGCCGAATCGCTCCATGCACTAAAAATTCGCTCGACCGATGCGATCCGTATAGTAGATCTTGATAACAACCTAAGTGGCCTTCGTGCCAACGGTCATCTCGCCATAGAGACTCTACAAGGTTCCATCCTTGTCGATTCCCTCGTCATCGGAAATCAATCCTCCAACGTCCTACTGAAGACCAACACGAACGGTACGATCGTAGCCAACGCGATGATCCAGAGCGGATCGGGGAATATCTCCCTATCGAGCCGCGATGCACTGGTGCTTGAGGATCGGATCCGAACCTCTGGCCCCGGTTCGATCGTTTTAGAATCCCAAGGTTCCATCACACTTGGGGCCACCTCGATATTCACGACCAACAACACCAACCTCGGTGTCTTTGCCGGTGGCGATATCCGTGTCGGAAGCATCAACGCAGGGACCGGCAGTGTCCTGCTTGCCAGCGGCGGGAACATTTCGGAGATCAACCCCTCGACGACCGCAACGCAGATTGTCGCGCAAAACCTCTCGATGA